>JAAXGI010000275.1 GCA_012267505.1 Gemmatimonadota bacterium | reverse complement strand
CAACTCCTACGTGGGCGGAATGCTGACGAGCCGCGTGGGCGCCGGCGGGGCTCGGAACATCGCCTACGGGGCCGACGCGATCTTCCGGGTCGCCGAGAACGACTACCTGCTCGTCAACTGGGCCCAGAGCTTCGATGACGGAGACGGAGGGGACTCCCCGGCCGAGGGGGGAGTCGGGGCGCTCGACCGGGGCGTCGCGCGGCTCTTCTGGGAGAGGCGGGGACTCGACCGGCTTACCTACCGCCTGGACCTCGTCCGCGTGGGCGACGGATTCCGGCCGGGCATGGGCTTCCTCCGGCGCAGGGGCTTCGACAGGGCCGAGGGCGGCCTCGCGTACGGGTGGCGGTTCGAGCCCGGCTCGCCGCTCTACACCTTCCGGCTCGACCTCGGCGGCGGCGTCCTCCGCCGGACGCGCGACGGGGTGGTCGAGACGGTGGAGGCCGAGCCGCGCGCGGCCCTCATGACGTGGCGCCAGCACCGGATCGAGCTCTCGGCTCCGTTCCGCTACGAGAACCTGGAGATCCCGTTCGGTCTGCCCGAGGAAGCCTCCGTCCCGGCCGGCATCCACCGCTTCGGGGGCGTCCGGCTCAGCTACCAGGCCCCGCAGGCGGACGCCTTCCGGGCGGGCGCGACGCTCGAGGGCGGGCGCTTCTTCGACGGATGGCAGGCCGCGCTCGTCGCGGGTCCGGTGTGGGATCCCTCCGCGCACCTGAACCTCTCGGCGAACTACCGGCTCGACCGGGTGGAGTTTCCGGACCGGGGGGAGGGCTTCACCTCACACCTGGTGCGGCTGCGGGCGCAGGCCATGCTGTCGACGCGGACCTCGGCGGTCGCCTTCGTCCAGTACAGCAGGACGGACAACTCGGTGGTCGCCAATTTCCGCTTCCGCTACAACCCCACCGAGGGCACGGACCTCTACATCGTATGGAACGAGGGGCTCGTCACGGACCGGGGGCCGCCCGGCCCCACCCGGTGGCCCGCAAGCGAGGAGCGGACGATCCTGATCAAGTACGCGCACACGCTCCAGTTCGGGCTCTGACGGAGCCGGTGGGCCGGACGCCGGGGCGGCGCGCGGTCCTCACATCCAGACCTGCTCCTCATCGTCGGCCGGATCCGGCGCGGGGACGGCCTCGAGCTCGATCTCGACATCCCCAGCAACCTCGACCCGCCGGGGGGAAAACACCCATCCCGCCCGGCACGCGACCATCTCGTAGGTGCCGCCGGGCAGATCGATCGCGGCCACGCCGTCCCCGTCCGTCGAACCCATGTGGACTCCGACGCGCACGTCCACCTTCCCAAGCGCCCGGCCCGTCCCGGACTCCATCACGCGCACGGTAACGCGGTGCTCCGGCTCCGGCGCCACCATGAAGCTGAAGCGGGCCGAAGCGCCGGCGTGGGGAAGCTCGGGGCGCTCGGGGCCGGCGAAGCCTACCGACCAGGAGGCGAGGCCCTCGGTGTCCGGCCCGGTCAGCTCCACCTCAGCCGGGTAGAGGGCGCTCGTGCCGCTCGCCGGCTGATCTCCGAGAAGACCCTCGCCCACGGGACGCTCCGCGTCGTCCCGCACCACGATCCGCTCCCCCGCGAGCCCGCACCCGGCCGAGCACCTGACGCCGACGCGCACGCGGAAAGAGGCACCCGTGACGACCGGGGAGGGAACGCCCCAGACGGCCAGGCTCGTCGCATGGGGCCGAACGGCAAGAGACAGCGAGAGCGCGGCCTCCTCGTGCACGATCCCGTCTGCCTCCACCCGGGGGAGGAGGACGCGAAGCGCATGCTCGCCGGGCTCACGCGGGGCGCAGGCCTCGATCTCGACCGCGGCCTCTCCGCCCTCCCCTTCCATGACCGGCCCAGCGGTGGAGTCGAGCGGCCGCCCGTCGATCTCGAGAAGGACCGGCGCCCATTCCAGATCGCAGCCGGACGGGCAGGTTACCCGGAGCCGGAGCCGGAAGGGGGTGCCCGCGTCGACCGCGGGATCAAGGGGCTCGAGGAGCTCGATCTCGACTGCGTGGCTCGCCGGGGACTCGCCGGTCAAGGGGGTCTCCGCCGCCTCACATCGCGCCGTCGAGGAAGCCGGCGCGGAGCGCCTCCCGGTCGACACGCTCCCCGGCGAGGTAGACGTCGGAGATCGCGCGCGAATTCCGGATGTCGTCGAGCGGGCTCGCGTCCAGAACGACGAAGGAGGCGCTCTTTCCCGGCTGGAGGGTGCCGAGGTCGTCGAGACCGAGGAGCTCCGCATTGACCCGTGTCGCCGCCACGATCGCCTCATGCGCCGTCAGCCCGCAGCGCGTGTAAGCCGCCATCTCCTCGTGGACCCCGAACCCGTCCCCAGTCCCGTCCGTGCCGAGGCCGATGATCATCCCCGCCCCGTGATACTGGCGGAGGTTGCGGCAGTGGAGCTCGAAGAGCTCGCTCGGCGCGGTGTCGCCCGCAGCTTCCCTCCGCTCGATCTCCGCCCGCATTGCCTCCACGCGGCCCGGCGGGAACGTCTCGGCAAGCGAGGCGAGATCCTCGTGGGTCAGAGGGGTGGACGGCATGTTCGGGGCCGTCCAGACGCCGGGATGCTCGCGAACGAGCGCGAGGTACTCCTCGTCCACGTCCCGGTCGCGGACCGTGTGGACGAAGCCGTCGATCCCCGCCCGGTAGAGGTCCTTGGCGTCCTCGAGCGCCGACGTCCGGCCCACGTGCGCGAGCACCTGCATGCCGAGCCCGTGCGCCTCGTCGATGATCGCCCGGTAGACGTCGGGCCGGAGCTTCGGGACCGTGCCACCCCGGTCGTCCACCCAGATCTTCACGAACCGGACCCCGTCGGCCTGGAGCTCACGGACATGCGCCCGCCCCTCCTCCGCCGAGGCCGCGCCGTACGGGATCCCGAGGCGGGCCTCGTTCTGCGGGCCGCCCATCCGGGTCCCGGCGATCCCACGCCCCACCGTGAGGAAGCGGGCCGCATCGGGGACGACCTCGTCCCTGAGCGCGTAGGCCAGCTCCCGGTCCTCCTCGAGACCCATGCTGAGCGCGGCCGCGACCCCGTAATAGGCGTAGCGCCGGAGATGGTCGAGGAGAGTCTCGCGCGTGTAGTGCTCCTTTCTCTCCGTGCCGGTCCTGACGTCCACGAGCCCGATGTGGTTGTGCCCGTCGATGAGCGCCGGGATCACCGTCCGACCGGAGAGATCGATGCGGGCCGCCCCCCCGGGAGGCTCGCGCTCCCCCTCGAGGCCGACCCAGCTGATGCGCCCCCCCTCGACGAGGAAGGCGGATCCCTCAACCGGGACCGCGCCCGTCCCGTCGATGAGCGTCGCGCCCTCGAACAACGCGGCCGAGGCCGCCCCTCCCGCTCCGGAGGGGACCGGCGGGGATGTGCACGCGACGGTCGCAAGAAGTAGGACGCACGCGGACAACGGTGTCGGGCGCATGGCTCTCTCCGGCGGGAGACGCTTCCTCGAACCGCTCCAAGGTAGGATCCGCCCGGGAGGCGTGCCACGGATCCCGGAGGCCGGCGGACCGTTTGCGGGTCCGCGCGGCGGGATTAGATTCACGGGAAGCGGCATCGAAGCAACTCGAACCACTGGATATCTGTCAGCGATGAACCGAGCTTTCGCGGCCCTGCTTCTCCTCCCCGCCCTGAGCCTGTTTCTGCCGGCACACACGCTCTCCGCCCAGGAGATCGCGCTCACCAATCGGCCCTGGAGCGGATCGGTCCTCATGGAGTCGGGCGGCCCCATCGTCCCGCTCTTCGACGGGTGGTACCCCAACCCGGAGGGGGGCTACACCCTCTGCTTCGGATACTACTCGGTGAACTGGGTAGAGGATGTGACGATCCCGCTGGGCCCGAACAACTACGTCGAGCCGGCCGAGTACGACGGGGCGCAGCCGGACTTCTTCGAGCGGATCCCCGAGCGTCCGTACTCGTACCGGCGGCGGTACTGCGTTTTCCCGGTCGTCGTGCCCGAGAGCTTCACGGAGGACGACCGCGTCACATGGACGCTCCAGCGGGGCCGCGAGGAGGCACTCTCGGTTCCCGGCAAGCTCGTCCTAGCGTACCGGCTCGACGAGCCCACCTCGCCCGGGAGGGGCGACATCGCCCCCGGTGTGCGGGTCGAGGCGAATGGGGAGGAGGCCGTCGGGAGAAACGGGATGTTCGCCGGCCCGACGGCCGCACGGGTCGGCGAGCCGCTCGAGCTCACCGCCTGGGTGGAACACCCCGAGGACGAGGTTTGGGTCGGGTGGGCGAAGCAGAACGGACCGGGGCCGGTCGAGTTCTCGGAGCAGAACACGATGATCGACCCCGCGACCCGCACGGCCTCGACAACGGCCCGCTTCGATGAGCCGGGTACCTACCTCCTCCGGGTGCAGTCGATCGACGATCCGGTGGAGGCCTTCGAGTTCCACTGCTGCTGGACAAACGTCTTCATCGAAGTCATAGTGGAGTGACGGCGGCACTTCCGCCGCGCACCGGCGGTATCTTGAGAGTCGCGTGACGGTTCGCTCGCACGAATCGAGACCGGTCCCCCGGACCACAGCCAGAGGATCCAGCTTCATGGCCAGTAGAGCGAATTCCGCCGGGTGGTCGCCCGGCACCCTAGTTCTCCTCGCGGCCGGCATGGCGCTCCTCCCGCTCCGCGGCGAGTCGCAGGAGCCCGCCCCCACCTTCTCTGCGGACATCGCGCCGATCCTCCAGCAGTCGTGCCAGGCGTGCCACAACCCGGAGGGGATCGGGCCGATGTCGCTCATGACCTACCAGGATGCGCGGCCCTGGGCGCCGATGATCAAGGAGCAGACCCAGATCCGGCACATGCCGCCCTGGCACCTGGACAAAGAGATCGGGATCGGCGAGTTCAAGAACGACATCTCGCTTTCCGACGAGGAGATCGAGCTCATCGCCCAGTGGGTGGACGCCGGCGCTCCGGAAGGTGATCCCGCCGACCTGCCCCCGCCGCTCGAGTTCCCGTCGGGAGATGCATGGCGCGCCGAGTCCGAGCTCGGACGGCCCCCGGACGTCGTGGTCCGCTCGACGCCCTTCACCGTGCCGGCCTTCGGGCAGGACCAGTGGTGGACCGTCGACGTCCCCTTCGAGGGACTCGACAAGGAGCGCTGGCTGATGGCGGCCGAATTCAAGCCGGCCTACCCCGACGGAAAGAAGGTCGTCCACCACGGGCACGCCGTCCTCACCGTGGGGGACCGGCGCGGCATCGGGATCGCCCGCTACGGCGTGGGCAAGACGTGGGAGGCGTATCCCGAGGACATGGGGGTTCCGATCCCGCCCGGCGAGGGGAACGTGAGCTGGAACATCCACTACGCCGCGACGGATCACGATGTTGTCGACGATGTCATCGAAGTGGGCCTCTGGTTCTACCCGGAGGGAGAGGAGCCGCGTCTGGCGAGCGAGGGAGAGCAGCTCTTCCGGGCCGATAATCCGGACTTCATGCGCGGCCAGGACCTGCTGATGGCCCCCCACGGCTACCAGGTGATCCAGGGCGTCCACAAGCTCGAGTCCGCGGCGGTGATCCACAGCGTCCGCCCGCACCTGCACATGCGCGGGAAGACGATGACGCTCGAGGCGATCTATCCGGACGGACGGAAGGAACTCCTCAGCCAGATCAACAACTACGACCACAACTGGCAGAACACCTACACCTACGCCGACAACGCGCGTCCGGTGCTTCCGGCCGGCACGATGCTCTTCCTCACCTCGGTCTTCGACAACACGGCCGACAACCCGATCAACCCCGACCCGGAGCAGTGGGTCGTCTTCGGCCGCCGGGGCCCGGATGAGATGAGCCACATGTGGATCGGTATCACCTACATCCCCGACGAAGAGATGGAGCGGCTGATCAGCGAGCGGGAGCAGGCGGAGGAGATCGCCGTGCGGTAAATCTCCCCGACGACGCCCGTCCATCGGAGGTACATACGGGCCCCGCCGCGGCAGCCGCGGCGGGGCCCGACGTGCAGGTGGCCATCCATGAGAGCCCGCACTCTGGCCGCCCGGAAGGCTCCGTCTCGCGTCCCGCTTCGGGCTCGCCGACGCGCCGGAGAGAGGAGCTGTCGCCCTCTCCCGAGACCCCCGACCCGTCACGCCGGAACCGCGCGCCGCCTCCGCTCCGTGCTGACGACGCTCTCAGAGGAGCCCCGAGCTCACGGAGAGAGAGCGCCGCGCACCGCGTCCTCTGGCGGCGCGCGGGAGAGGCACTTCTCACCCGAAGCGGGAGACCCCCGGAGGAACCCGCCGACTGGGCGATCGCCGCGGAGCTCCCGTGCGGATGTCGTCACTGGGCCGAGTTTCTTGCCTTCTACCGGGATCCTGCGGCCCAGGTCGGGCGCTTCCCACGCCGTGCGGATCCCCTCCCCACGGGCACCTCCACCGCGTTATCGACCGGCAGAAGCTGGAGATGTCGCACCTGACCGGACGGAAAGGCCGTCCTTGCACGCTGGTATGCACGACGAACCGCGCAAGCCACGAGGAGCGCCTGAAGGAATACGCCGGGGACGTCAAGCAGATCGCCTCGCCCGCGGAGCTGGCTCCGGCGGGCAACGCGCGGAGCGGCACCCGGATCACATCTGGGCAGCTCCGAGAGCCAGTCGCGACCGGAGAGTGACGCGTCCCGGCCGGGCCGGGAGAGGCAGTGTGGAGATCGTGGGCCCGGGTTGCGGGCAGGCTAGGGGCGCCGCTTCGGAGCGGGACCGCCGTGCCTACGGGGCGGACGGTGCCGGGGTGTCAGGCTCGACGGCTGGGGGATCGAGCCCGTCGGTGCCCGCCCGCGTCGTCACCATGATCACCCCGTCGGCCGCCAACGCATGGAGGAAGGCAGCGCTTGGCCCCCGTAGAACCTCGACCTCCTCCACGTGCGATGCGGGGATCTGGCTCAGAACGTCGAGCGCACGCTCGAGGTCACCGACCCGGATCCCGTCGAGGAAGACGGACGGGCCACCGGCCGGACGTAGTCTGTTTTCTCCCCTCAGACGCAGTCTCGGCGCAGTCTCGCGGGCACCGCCGACGACCAACTGGATCCCCGGCGGGAGTCGGGCCTCGACAAGGTCGGCCGCTGTCGCGTCCGGACCCGGAGGCGGCAACGTGCCTGAGCCCTCGAAGCCGCCCACGATTTCCGAGAGGACAGCCGCGAGCCCGGGCAGGAGGAACCGGACGAAGACGATGTCCTCGGGCCCGACCTCGAGCTCCTCGACGACGACGGCCCGCTCTGGTGCCTGCACGCGAACCGTCACTGCGCCCGGGGGAACCTCGTAGTAGCCGAACCGGCCGTCTTCGCGGGTCTCGGTCTCCGTGTCAATCGACTCGATACGGATGGTGGCCCCCGGGATCGGAAGCTCGGTCGCCTCATCGAGGACGATGCCGCCGACGAGGGGATCCTGGCGGGCTTCGAGCGCTCCCGCCGACACGAGGAGAACCGCCCCGGAGACGAGGGCGCGCAAGGACGGAGCGATCAGCCGGAACGGAGTGGGGAGCATGGACTGAGGTACGCTCCGGGAGCGGAATTGTTCCCGGACGCACGGACGGGGCGGGAGGCCAAAGCCCCCGCCCCGCCGTGTCCGAAGCCCAGGAGCGGAACCGGTCAGTACATCCCGCCCATCCCGCCCATCCCGCCGCCGCCGCCCGGCGCGGGCGGGG
>JAAXGI010000065.1 GCA_012267505.1 Gemmatimonadota bacterium | reverse complement strand
CTGGGTGTGCTTGTAGAGCAGGTTCAGCACGACCTGCGTGATCGCGTCCCGCTTGAGCTCGACGACGATCCGCATCCCGTCGCGGTCCGACTCGTCGCGGAGCGCCTGGATGCCGACGATGCGCTTCTCGCGCACGAGGCCCGCGATCTGCTCGATGAGGCGGGCCTTGTTCACCATGAAGGGGATCTCGCGGATGACGATCCGGTCGCCCCCCTGTCGCGTCTCCTCGATCTCCGTCCGCGCACGGATGACGATACGCCCGCGCCCCGTGCGGTACGCGTCCCGGATCCCGTCCCGGCCGCAGATCGAGGCCCCCGTCGGGAAGTCGGGGCCCCGCACGAGCTCCTCAAGCTCCTCCTGCGGGAGGTCGGGGTCGCGGATCAGCGCCAGGGCCGCCTCCACGACCTCCCGCAGGTTGTGCGGCGGGACGTTCGTCGCCATCCCGACGGCGATCCCCGAGGAGCCGTTGGCGAGGAGGTTGGGGAAGCTCGCCGGAAGCACGACGGGCTCGTCGAGGCGGCCGTCGAAGTTCGGGACGAAGCCGACCGTCTCCTTCTCGATGTCGCCGAGCATCTCGGTGGCGATCGGCGCCATCCGAGCTTCCGTGTACCGGTAGGCCGCCGCCGCGTCCCCGTCGACGGAACCGAAGTTGCCCTGGCCGCCCACGAGCGGGTAGCGGAGCGAGAAGTCCTGGGCCATCCGGACCATCGAATCGTAGATGGCCGCATCCCCGTGGGGGTGGTACTTCCCGAGCACCTCCCCGACCACCGTGGCGCTCTTCTTGTACGGCCGCCCCGGGCCGAGCCCGAGTCCGTTCATCGCATAGAGGATGCGTCGGTGCACCGGCTTCAGGCCATCGCGCACATCCGGGAGGGCCCGCTGCACGATCACGCTCATCGAATAGTCGATGAACGACTCCCGCATCTCGTCTTCCAGGAGTCGGGACGGCACCTGCTGTCCGTTGTCCGGTTCCATGAGCAGCCTGTAGGGGGGATGACGGCCCGATCCGACCGGCTTCCGGAAGGAGGGCCCGGAGGTCCGGTCCTGCCGCTGGAGGAGTGACCGGCGGGCGCGGCGGAGCGCACGATTTCCTGCCCGGAAATCTAGCGGAAACGGGCCTTTCCCGCTATCCGGAGCGCCCCCCGGAGGACCGGTCCGCGGCGCCCCGATATCATTAGATCACCTAATGTGCCCGGGAGTTGACATTATAATTTATTATCCTATCTTGGTCGGCCATGTCGCTAGCATCCATCCGACTCTTCTGCGACGTCGTCCGGGAGGGAAACTTCTCCCGGGGGGCGGCGCGGAACGGGATCACGCAGTCGGCCGCCTCGCAGCGGATCCGGAGCCTCGAGCAGGAGCTCGGGGTCGAGCTCATCGACCGCTCGACCCGGCCGTGCGGCCTCACTCCCTCGGGGCAGCTCTACTACGAGGGTTGCTGCGACATCCTGGAGCGCTACGAGCGGCTCGAGGACGTCGTCGTGGGAAAGACCTCCGTCCTCCGCGGCCGGGTGGTCGTCGCCTCGATCTACTCCGCCGACGTCCCGCACCTGAACGAGGTCCGCGAGCGCTTCACCGCCGAGCATCCGAGGGTCTCGGTCCAGATCCACTACCTCCAGCCCGCGGCCGTCCACCAGTGGGTCGAGAGCCGGCGGTCGGATATCGGGATCCTCTCCTACGCGGAGCGGTGGCCGGATCTCGCGAGGATCCCGCTCAGGGAGGAGACGATGGTGGCCGTCTTCCGGGTGGGGCACCGGCTCTCGGCCCGGCGGCGCGTGCACCCCCGCGACCTGGCCGGCGAGCGGCTCATCGGCTTCGACGCCGGGCTCCGGATCTCGCAGGAGATCCGCTCCTACCTCCGCCGCCACCGCGGGCAGCCCACCGTCGAGAGCACCTTCGACAACATCGACTCGATCAAGGCGGCCGTCGCGGAGACGGACGGTGTGGGGATCCTCCCGCAGCGGACCGTCCGGGTCGAGGTCGCGCGCGGCGTGCTCACGACCGCCGAGCTCGAGCCGACGCTCATCAGGCCGCTCGCGCTCGTCCACCGCCGCGACCGGCCGCTTCCGCCGCTGGTGGCCTCGTGGGCGAAGTACCTCCGGGCCCACGACACGCCGGCGCCCGTCCGCCCGCACCGGGCCGACGGCGGGAGGGGGGCACCGTGATCCCGCCCCGCGCGCCTCCGGCCCACGGCCTCTACGATCCCGCCGACGAGAGGGACAGCTGCGGGATCGCGATCATCGCGCAAGTGAAGGGTGTGGCGTCGCGCTCGATCGTGGCGGACGGCCTCGAGGCCCTCTACCGGATGTCCCACCGCTCGGCGTGCGGCCCCGAGCCGAACACCGGGGACGGGTCGGGCATCCTCCTCGGCCTCCCCCACGGCTTCTTCCGGGAGGTCGCGCCGGAGGCGCTCGGATTCGAGCTCCCCCCGCGGGGACGCTACGGGGTCGGGATGATCCAGCTTCCCCGGGACCGCTCGGAGCGGACCCGGTGCAAGTCGGTGATCGAACGCTCCATCGCCGGCCAGGGCCAGGGGTTCCTCGGGTGGCGCCGGGTGCCGACGGACAACGGCGATCTCGGCACCGGCGCGCGGGCGACGGAGCCCGTCGTGCAGCAGGTCTTCGTCCGGGCGGCCCGGGGCCTCGGGCGCGACGCCTTCGAGCGGAGGCTCTACCTGATCCGCCAGCGGGCGGACCACCGCATCCGCCGGCTCGGGCTCACCGAGGCGGAGCTCTACGCGTCGTGCAGCTTCTCCTCGAGGACGATCGTCTACAAGGGGCAGCTCACCCCCGGGCAGCTCCCCGGCTACTACGCCGATCTCCGGGACCCCCGGCTCCGGAGCCACGTCGCGCTCGTCCACACCCGCTTCAGCACGAACACCTTCCCGAGCTGGTCGCGCGCCCAGCCGATGCGGCTCCTCTGCCACAATGGGGAGATCAACACCCTCCAGGGGAATGTGAACTGGATGCGGGCGCGGCAGTCGCTGCTCGAGTCCGATCTCTACGGGCCGGACTTCGGCGAGCTGCTCCCCATCGTGGACGCCGAGACCTCCGACTCCGGGATGTTCGACAACGTCCTCGAGCTGCTAGCGTCCTCCGGCCGGAGCCTCCCCGACGCAGTCAACATGATGATCCCGGAGGCGTGGGAGAACCACGAGTCCATGTCGGCGGGCAGGCGGGCGATGTACCGCTACAACGCCTCGCTCATGGAGCCCTGGGACGGCCCCGCGGCCATTCTCTTCAGCGACGGCCGGTGGGCGGGCGCGGTTCTCGACAGGAACGGCCTGAGGCCGTGCCGCTACTGGGTGACGCACGACGACCGGGTCGTGCTCGCGAGCGAGGTCGGCGTCCTTGACGTGCCGCCCGCGCGGATCCGGTCGAAGGGGCGGCTCGAGCCGGGACGGATGTTCCTCGTGGATTTCGAGGAGGGACGGATCGTCGAGGACGGGGAGATCAAGGCGCGCGCGGCGGCGGCGCACCCCTACGGGGAGTGGCTGGCCCGTCGGGCGCTCGACCTGGAGGACCTTCCCCGGAAGGCGACGCCGACGCCGGACCCGGCCTCACGGATCGCGCGGCTCCGGATGTTCGGCTATACGTCGGAGCACCTCAGGTTCGTGCTCAGGCCGATGGTGGATGATGCGAAGGACCCCCTCGGCTCGATGGGTAACGACGAACCGCTGGCCGTCCTCTCCGAGCGCCCCCGTCTCCTCTACGACTACTTCAAGCAGCTCTTCGCGCAGGTCACGAACCCCCCGATCGACTCGACGAGGGAGTCGTCCGTCATGGCGCTCGGCCTCCCCGTCGGGCCGGAGGGCAACCTCCTCGAGACGACCGAGGACCAGGCCGAGCGCCTCTGGATCCCGCACCCGATCCTGACGGACGGCGAGCTGGCCTCGCTCTCCGGCCTGGACCAGGGAAGCTGGCAGTCGGCCATGATCGACATCACCTGGCCGAGGGCCGAGGGGCCCGACGGGCTCGAGCGGACGCTGGAGCGGATCTGCCACGAGGCGTCGCGCTGGATCCAGGAGGGCGTGCCGCTGCTGCTCCTCTCCGACCGGCGCGCCGGGCCGGACCGCGTGCCGCTCAGCGCGCTTCTCGCCGTCGGGGCCGTCCACCAGCACCTCGTCCGCTCCGAGGAGCGCACGATGGCGGGCGTTCTCGTCGAGACGGGCGAGCCGCGGTCCGTCCACCACTACTGCACGCTTCTCGGCTACGGGGCGGACGGGATCAACCCCTACCTCGCCTTCGAGGCGCTCGACGAGCTGGAGGACGAGGGCCTCCTCGCCGGATCCTGGTCGCGGCGGGAGCGGATCGCCCGCTACCGGAAGGCGGTCGGAGGGGGGATCCTCAAGGTCATGGCGAAGATGGGGATCTCGGCGCTCTCGAGTTACCGGGGCGCGCAGATCTTCGAGGCGGTCGGCCTCGCCCCGGAGGTGATGGAGCGGTGCTTCAGGGGGAGCGCGAGCCGGCTCAAGGGATCCGGATTCGAGGCGCTGGCCCGGGAGGCGATCCGGAGGCACGACCTCGCCTGGGCGCCCCGGCCCGACCGCCGCTTCCCCTCCCTTCCGAACCCCGGCGAGTACCACTGGCGTCCGGAGGGCGAGCGCCGGATGTGGAATCCCGACACCGTCGCGGCGGCGCGGCGCGTGGCGACCACGGGAAACCACGGGAGCTACCGCGAGTTCGCGAACCTCGCCGACCAGGACGCCCGGAGCCGGTGCACGATCCGGAGCCTCCTCGACTTCCGGGACGCCGAGCCGGTCCCGCTGGAGGAGGTCGAGCCGGCGTCCGAGATCGTCAAGCACTTCACGACGGGAGCGATGAGCTTCGGCGCCCTCTCGAAGGAGGCCCACGAGACGCTCGCGATCGCGATGAACCGGATCGGCGCCAAGTCGAACAGCGGGGAGGGGGGCGAGGATCCGGCGCGCTACGAGCCGCTCGAGAACGGGGACTCGCGGATCTCGGCGATCAAGCAGGTGGCGTCGGGCCGCTTCGGGGTGACGATGGACTACCTCGTCCACGCCGACCAGCTCCAGATCAAGATGGCCCAGGGCGCGAAGCCCGGGGAGGGAGGCGAGCTCCCGGGACGGAAGGTCTCGGGTCCGATCGCCCGGGTGCGCCACACCACCCCGGGCGTGATGCTCATCTCGCCCCCGCCCCACCACGACATCTACTCGATCGAGGA
>JAAXGI010000169.1 GCA_012267505.1 Gemmatimonadota bacterium | reverse complement strand
CGTCGGAAGCGTGGTCGCGGGGGGAAGTGCGGACCTTCGCGGTCTTCTGTCTTGCCGTTGCGGGCTGGGTCGGACAACCCCTCCTTGCAGGGATGCCGCTCCTCCGGCACCTCTCCGACCCCGGCGTCGCGCTCCTCGCGGTCTTCGCCCTCTTCCTGACTCCGGACGGGACCCGGAGCGGCGGCCGGCTCATGGACTGGCAAACAGCCGCGAAGCTGCCCTGGGGGGTGCTCCTGCTCCTCGGCGGGGGGCTCGTGCTCGCGGACGCGATCGACCGGCACGGTGTCGGGGCAGCGATCGCGGTCTCATCGGCGAGGCTCGAAGGGATCCCCCCGCTCCTGATCGTGCTCGCCGCGACCACCCTAATGAGCCTGCTGACAGAGCTGACGAGCAACCTCGCGAGCACGGCGACCCTCGTCCCGGTGCTCGCCTCGATGGCAACGGGGCTCGGAATCGATCCCCTCGTCCTCATCGTGCCGACCGTGCTCGCCGCGAGCTCCGCCTTCATGCTCCCCGTGGCCACGCCGCCGAATACGATCATCTTCGGATCGGGGATGCTGTGCATCCCCGAGATGGTCCGCTCGGGGATCTGGATCAACACGCTCGCGGTCGTGCTGATCGCGCTCATGGCGTATCCGCTCGCCAGCCTTCTCTTCTGATCCGGAGGTGCCCCCGGTAGGAGGGCGGACCGGAAGGTGCCGACGGCCACGACCCCGGGGTTGTGGGCCCCGGCCCGCGGCGCGGGCATGCTAGAAACGCAGCAGCCGGTTCACCTTGATGACGAAACCCCGGTTCACGAGGTCGGACCAACGGTCGAGGACGTCCGTGTCCCGCTCCTCCGTATACACGAGGAAGAGCTCGCTCCCGGGCGCCCATTCCCAGCGGAGCCGGAAGTTGTTGCTGAAACTCTCGCTTCCGGCGTTGTACTGGACGAGCCCGCTCACATACATCCGCGGACTCAGGCTGTAGCTGACGCGGGTCCGGGCCACATGCTGGTTGTACTGCCCCTCGAACTCCTGCAGCTCGGGCAGGTCGATCCAGTTGAACTCGATGCTCGGCTCCGCAGAGAGCTGGGGCAGGATCTCGATACGCGCCCGGCTGAATCCAACCGAGGTGCGCGTACCCCCGAAGTAGTCGCCCCTGAGGAAGGTGAGATTGCCGGAATAGGGGCGCTGGAGTCCGAAGCTGTAGCCTATCTCGATGTCCTGGAACTCGTAGCGGCCCGCCGGGATCCGGGCACCCGATATCCGCTCCGGCGTGCTCAGCTGCTCGTAGGAATCCGTGAACTGGAGAGTGAACTGGTCGCTGTTCTCGAATTCGATCTGGAACCGGCCGATTCGGCCCCGGCTCTCGACGAAGCCGAACCGCTCGTTCTCGAGGTATCCCAGGTCCCCCTGCAACGTGATCTGCCGGACCCAGTCGATCGACTCCGGCCGGGGACTGAACCGGGCAGATGCGCGCGATTGCCGGAAGCCCTTGCGGCGGACGAACCCCACCTCCGGGTTGAAATCGTCTCCGACAAGCAGATGTCCGATCTCCCCGCCCCAGGTGTCGCCGCTGTAGCCGAAGTCAGCGCGGTAGCTCTCGTCGTTTCCGTCGAGGCCCTCGGTCCGCGTCTTCGCATAGGAGGCAAGGAGACTCAGGTTCTCGAGGAAGGCGAAGGATCCGTCGATTCCCCATCCACGGTTCGACCCGTCCGCGACCGCTGATTCCGACCGGTTCTGGAGGAGCACGCCGATGCTGCTCCGGGCCAGGATGTCACGGCGGAGCCTGAGCACGCTGAAGTTCGTGGACTCGATGTCCGCGCCGAGCCCGTCGGTCTGGATGCTGAGCGCACCGACGTCGAAAGACCCGATCTTCCCGGTGACGCGGCCTCCCCCGAGGATCGGCACCGGCCGCCCGTCCTCGAGCCCGATTCTCCGGCTGTAGAAGAAGGTGGGGGCGCCCACTGTCCCCTGACCCGGACCTCCTCCCGGACCTCCGCCACCACCTGCGCCACCCGCGATGCTTGGCGCGAAATTGAAAATGCCCCGGCCTTCGAGGAAGAACTCCCGCTTCTCGGGAAAGAAGAGGCTGAAGCGGGTGAGGTTGACCTGCTGCTCGTCGACCTCCACCTGCGCGAAGTCGGTGTTGACGGTGAAGTCCGCCGTCAGGTTTTCCGTGATCCCGTACTTGACGTCGAGGCCTACGTCCGCATGCCCGTCGTTGGATACCTGCGGGTTCGCCGAGAGGTCTGTTTCAAGACCGGAGATGGCGTAGGGCTTGACCTCGAGATCACGCCCCACGGGCGGCACCTCGATCCCGACGAGTGTGCCGGCCATCGAAACCCGGAAGGAGCCCGCGGCGCCGGAGCCCGCGACGGCCCGCGGGAGGAAGGTCAGGAAGTTCCACTCGTTCTTCCGCCGGATCGCGCGCCGGAGCTGCAAACCCCATATCTGGTCCGTGCCTGGCCGGTAGCGGAGCGACTGGAAGGGGATCTCCATCTCGACCGTCCAGCCGCCATCAAAGCGCCCGGTACGCACATCCCAGATCGGATTCCAGTCGGAATTCGGGTTCCCCTCGTTCGTCATCTGGAACTCGGCCAGCGCGCCGAGCGGGTTCGTGTAGAACATCACGCCGTTCCGACGGTCGTAGAACGTATCGAACATCACGCCGAACGTCTGGTTCTGACGCAGCTGGTTCGTGTCGCGACGCATCTCGTTGGCCACCCATTCGCGCTCGGGCGCGGAGTCCCAGTTCCTGGCGGAGACGTAGATGTTCTCGTCATCGAAGAGGATCCACGCCTCCGTC
>JAAXGI010000095.1 GCA_012267505.1 Gemmatimonadota bacterium | reverse complement strand
AGCCCGTATAGGCGTGGGTCTTCCCGAGCAGGTAGTCGCGATCGTCGACGGCGTCGGCCGGGAACCCGGTGATCAGCTCCACCGCCTGCTCTCCCTGCACCCTGGCGATCTGGAAGGGGAGGTAGATGGGCGGGAATGTGAATTGGTCGCACTCCAGCTGGTCAAAGTTCAGGACCTCGTCCGACCGGAGCTGCGTCAGACGTGCCCGGCTGAAGTTGTCCGTCTGGTAGAGGTCGTTGGCCCATAGACCCCCGCCCCAAGTATAGGCGGAGAGCGCACAGTCGAAGTCTCCCTGTACGCTCCTCGCGAGGACGGCGGCGAGTCTCGGCTGTTCCAGGTCCTCGGCACGCACCTGGCCCGGCAGCTCCACCTCGAGGAGGTCGCTGCACGCGGCGGGCCCGAGAAGGGCGAGCGCGAGAAGGAGCGTCTTCCAGCTTTGAATTCCATTTCGATCGGACATTGCAGGTCTCCTCACCGGTAGGTCGTTTGCCAAGAGCCGGAAGTCAGAAGCTGACCCTCAGCCTGACGAGCCCTGAAGACGACAGCGGGGCCTGCGAGTCCTGCTGCCCGATGAACTCCTGGTTCCCGAGTCCCTGACGGATATCGGGGATCCTGACGCCGCCGATCTCCGTCTCCCACGCCTCGCGCCAGATGAATCCGAGGTTCCGGACCGAGAACGCGATCGAGGCGCGGTCGGCGCCCATGCGCTCGACGAGCGTCGCCGGGATCTGGTACTGGACGCCCAGCTCCTCGAAGTTCAGGTAGCCATTGGCAATGAGTCCGGTGGGATTCCTGCTCTTGGCGAGCGTGCCCATGAAGATCGGATCCGTCTGCACGTTGCTCGCGTACGAGTTCCGCCAGCTCGTGTGCTTGGCGGGAGCTTGGTCGGCGTGGACGTATCCGCCGCCCTGCCCCTGGACCGCCGCGAAGACCCGCCAGTCCTCGAGGATTGTGAAGGTCGAGTTCGCGTTCACCGTCCAGGTGTGATGCGTCGGCCCCCAGAACACGCGCGGGGCATCGCCGCAGGGGACGGCGGGTCCGCCGGTGACGTAGCCGCCCCCAGAGGAGATCCCGCCGTCGCACATGAAAGTATCGGTGTTGATGGGCCCGCTCGTGCCGGAGACGAAGTCGGCGGACACCACCCGGAAGTCGTGGAATCCCGCGAGGGGGAAGCCCACGGTGTGGCGGCGGCCGCGCCGGATCGCGAGATCCTCGATGTCGTCGCCGAGGGAGACGATCTCGTTGTCATTGAGCGCGAATGCGACGCCCACGTCCCAGCGGACCGGATCGTTCTGAAGGACCTGGAGGTCGAGTGTGACCTCGGTGCCCCAGTTGTCGATCTGGCCGGCGTTGATGAACTGCTCGCCCGGGAACCCGTAGGAGGGGCGTACAGGCGCGTTCACGATCGCATCCTTCGTCGACTTCCAGTACTGGGTGAAGGCGATCTGGACGCGCTCGTCGAGGAGGCCAGCGTCGAACCCGATCTCGAACTCCTGGCCCCGCTCGGGACCGAGCTCGGCGTTCCCGAAGTTGTTCGCCGTGAGGATGGGCTGGAGCCCGGGACCCGTGACCGGGCGGTAGATGCGCTGCGCCGCGAAGGTGTCGGGCTGGCGTCCGGCCGCGCCCCAGGCGCCCCGGATCCGGAGCGGGTCCAGGAAGCCGAAGCTCCAGAACGACTCCTCGCTCAGCACCCACGTCCCGCTCACCTTCGGGTAGGTCTGCGAGCCGAAGTCGGTGCCGAAGGCGCTGTTCTCGTCGATGCGCACGGCAGCGGTCAGGAAGAGCCGGTCCTGCCAGCTCAGCTGCTCCTGGACATAGAAGCCGACGGTGACGTTCTCGATCTGGTCCTCGAAGGCCGTGAGCCGCGCCGCGGCCCCGACCGTGCTCAGCGCCTCGGTCGCGAACTCGTCCCCCTGGGCTCGCACGTCCCAGAGCTTCTTCTCGTAGAACTGGAATCCGAAGGAGGTGGCCGTCCCGATTTCCGGGGTCAGGTCGTAGCTGACCGTCCCCGAGTAGTCGAGCGTCTTCAGCTGCGTCTCGAGGCTGTTGACGTCGCGCACGCCGAGCCCGGCCGTCCTCCAGAGCCCCCTCGGGGCATTCGACTCCCGGAAGATCGTGTTGTTCTCGATCTGGTCGGTGAGATCGATGCCGGCCACGAGACGGTTCTGGAACCAGGGCCAGGGAGCGAACTGCACGTTCACGCTCGCGTTCTTCCGTTCGGTGTCGAACATCCAGTGCTGGCCGTCCCGCATCACCTCAGGGGTCCGGGTGCCGAAGCCCCGTAGCGGGCTAAAATTGCCCCCGTAGTCCTCCGCCGTGCGGGGGGATCCCCGCATCGTCTGGACCCAGAAGTCCCCCGCGAGGCGGGTCAGCCCGCTCATCATCGAGCCGTTGACGGCGATCGAGAGGCGGTCATTGATCGTCAGGTCGAGGTTCATACGGCCGGTCTGCCGGAGGTCCCAGTTCCAGTCGATCCACCCGTCCTGGCCGTTCCGGTTGAAGGAGACGAAGTAGCGGAAGAGGTCCGTGCCCCCGCGGGCCGCGAGGCTGTACTCCTGGACGGCGCCGTAGCGGAACATCGGCTCCCCGAAACGCTCCTCCTCCGCCTCGATGATATTCATCTGGCGGAGCTGTCCGTCGATCATCGCATAGTTCGTGAAGACCTTGCTCGGCGGGTCCATGAGCCAGTTCGCCCCGAGCCCGACGCTCGCGTCGATCTGCACATCCCCCTCCGCGCCGCGCTTCGTGATGATCTGGATCACCCCGTTCGAGGCCTCCGTCCCGTAGAGGGTCGCCGCCGCCGGACCCTTGATCACCTCGATGCTCTCGATGTCCTCCGGGTTGATGTCATTGAGCCGCCCGGTTGTCTGCCGCCGTCCCTCGGTCCGGTCGATGTTCATCCGGACGCCGTCGATGTAGACCAGGGGGTCGTTCGGGAGTCCGACGCTCGCCGAGCCGCGGATTCGGATCTGGGACTGTCCGCCCCCGATCGTTCCGCCGGCCGCCTGCATCGCGAGCCCCGGGACGCGGGTCCCGAGGAGCTGCTCGACGTTCGTCACGGGGGTGATCTCCTGGACGGCGACCGCGTCCATCCGCTCCACGACGTTGCCGATCGCGCGGCGCTGGGTGCCGCCGGCCGTCCCGGTGACAACGACGGCGTCGAGCTGGAGCGCCGCCTGCGTGAGGGCGAAGTCGAGGACGACCGTCTGCCCCGCGCCGACGTTCACCGTTTCCTCCACCGTCTCGTACCCCAGGCGCTGGGCCGTCACGGTGTGCGTTCCCGCGGGGACATCGGTTAGCTGGTAGGTGCCACCGGCGTTGGAGAGGACCCCGATGTCGAGCGCGCCGACACTGATCTGGACCGAGGCCAGCGGCTGGCCCGAGCGCGCGTCCTCGGCGGTCCCGGAGATGATCCCCTGCTGGGCGTCGAGCGCCGGGGGCGCGAGTCCGAGGACGAGGGCCGCCGCGAGCGCCAGGGCCCGGTAGGGCCGGAAGTGCGGAGCTGACTGCATAGCCATGTCTCCTTCTGTCGGATTTCCTGCGTGTGGACCTGGATCGATCCGCAGGGCCGGAGTTCCCGGCCGCGCGTCCGCCGTTGTAACCGGGTCAGGATACGGTATCGGGAGCCTTTGCGCCAATATCTGTCCGCGTTCGGTCCGGTCCGCTTTCGGTTCGGCTCCCGCCTCCGGGCTGGAGCCGCTGCCCCCCGTAACCCGTTGGAGACTGCCGGTAATAGCGAGAGAGCCCGGACGCGGGCCTCACATCCGCGTCCGGGCTCTCTATCGCCCGCGTCAGCCGGGCAGGGGGAGCGGCTCTAGCTCTTCCTCTTCGTCACCCGCCCGCGGCGGCGTCGGCCCCTCCCTCTTGCGCAATGGTCCGCTGGCGCAGGAGCTGCTCGCGCTCCCCGACCAGCTCGTCGAACTCGTCGTCCTCGAGCCAGGTGATGCCGAAGCGGATGTGCCCCATCTCGCCGGCGCTCCGCCGGTTGTAGACCACCCACTGGTCGGGATCGGGGTTGGACGGGTTATCGGCCGTGTTGTCGAAGAGCGAGGTGGAGATGATCACCGTGCCCTTCGGCAGGAGCGGCTGCGCCCAGTCCTCGTAAATGTGCGTCGTGTGCCACTTATGGTGCCAGTCGATCTTGTTGATGATCTCGCGACCTCCGGCACAGGCCGGTGACGCGTACTCCGGGCACTCGCCGCCCGGGTAGACCGCCTCCATCATCTGGTAGCCGCCCCGCAGATGCATATGCCCGCGGATGCTGTGCACGCGGGCGTTGCGGTCCAGCACATGGAGCCCGCGCACGAGCTGCCTCCCGTTCGGCGGAATCAGGTAGTCGGTGTATCGTGGAAGGCCCAGTGCTCGGCTCTCCCCCGTCTGGAAACCGGTCTCGTCGTTCGTGACGAACCTCGGCTCCTCGCCCTCCGGATAGAACCAGATCCCGAGCTGGATCTTGGCATCCGGGACGGTCTCGCCGATCGGGAAGAGGTGGAGCCGGTAGCGGAGGACGTCGCCCGGCATGATCAGCTTGCCCGCGTCGTCGGGATAGAGGTCCAGCCTCTTGCCGACCGCAGCCGACGACAACCCTCCTCCCCTATCCTCGTCTCCCTCGCGCACGAGGTTCGTGTTGGCGTGGTGGAAGACGTAGCCGCTTCCCTCGTCCGCGGGCCGGGTCTCGACCGCGCGGATCCACCGCCGCTCGGTGATCTGCGGGAGCGGGGTGTCCGGCATCCACCACTGGTCCTGCCCGTTCGCCTCAACGGTGTAGGGGGGGGATTCGATGATTACATCGGGCGGCCCCAAGCCGAGGAGCTCCTCGGCCTCCCAGTACTCGTGGCCGGCGCGCATGTCGAGCGGCGGGAGCGGCGTCACCTCCTCACCCTCGGGGGCGCCTGCGTCCACCCAGCTCGCGATCGTCGCGATCTCCTCGTCTGAGAGGGAGGGGTCGTTCTTGAATTCCTGAATCCCCACCGTGCGGTCGATGTACCACCCCGGCGGCATCAGGCGCCCCTCGACCTGTTCCTTGATCATCGGGGCCCAGGGCCTCACCTGCTCGTAGGTCTGGAAGGTCATCGGCGCGGTGGTGCCCGGCTGGTGGCACTTCTCGCAGTTCTCGCGCAGGATCGGCGCCACATCCCTCGCGTAGGTGACCTCCTGGGCCTGGAGGATCCGCGGAGAGGCCAGCACGGCCAGGACCAGGACGGCCCCGCCCAGCCTGCCCGCCATCTCGATAAGGCGTGTCGAGTCGATCATGATCAGATTCTCCCCTCAGTTGGTCACGTTGACTTCCACGTACCCATTCGTCCAACAGCAATGATACTCGAAAGTATTCCTAAGGTGCTCGATCGCCTGCACGAGGAGGACGTAGCGCCCCGGTTCGCTGAAGCGGACATCGGTCGTCACCTCCCCCTGGCCGTCCACGAGCGGGATCTGGCTCTCCGGCGGGCTGAACGAGACCTCCCCCGGGCCGCCGGCATAGTGGTTCCACCAGATCCACGCGTCCGGCATGCTTCCCATGTCCACCCATGTCGCGATCGCGAGCGGCTCGCCCACCGTCGCGCTGAGAGGCCCGGCCCGGACCCCGGCGAGGCCCTGGCCCCCAGGTCCGGAGGCGCCGAAACGGAGCTCCGGCGCATAGGATCCGACCACGTCCACCTGCGTCGCCCCGGCCAGCGCGGCCCGGTATCTCGAGTCGTGGATCCTGTCGCTGATCATGTATGATGGCGCCGTGATGTGGCCGGGCGTCGAGTAGGTGACTCCCTCGTGGCGTACCGTCCACACCACCCGCCGGTCCCCGAAGTCCTCCGGAACCACCATCGTGAATGCGCCCCACGGCCGGCGGATCACCGGATGCACGGGGGCGAAGTGGGTGGGCTGCACCCCATCAAACTCGGCCGGCTCGATGAAGTTGTCCGGCCCGAGAGGAATGTCGTACGCCTGGCTCAGGTTGAAGCTCGCGTAGCCGAAGACGAGGGTGTAGGTGCCGTCCGCGTTCTGGAACCAGCCTTCGAACACCGGGACGATGGGCCTGCCGTAGTCCCGGAGCATCATCGGCGCCCAGTCCGCGTTCTCCCAGTTGTAGGCCCCCGCCCCGCGACGGTCGGCCCCTACCGCGGTCTCTCTCTGCTCCTGCCCTTCGAGCGGGGTCGGGCCCGCGGCCACCATCCCGGCGAGGACCGCCACCAGAGCTGCAATACCTAGACACCGGACCATCTCTTCTCTCCTCCCGCTCATGCGCTCCCGGTAACCCACGCTCCGTCCCCGTGCCCCCATCGGCCTCCGCTTGCGTCGTGCATGTCGCTCCTCAGCCGCATCCGCCGCGCTCAGGGGGTGACCGTCACCTCCACGTACCCGTTCGTCCAGCAGCACTGGCGCTCGAAGGACTGGATGTTCTCGATCGACTGGACTAGGACGACGTACTCCCCCGGCTCGCTGAAGGTGGCCGTCGTCGTGGCCCGGTTCTCGTAGCGGTAGTCGGCGAGCATCTCGAGCTGGCTGAAGCGGACGTCGCCCGGGCCGGAGAACTTCGCCCAACCGACCCACCAGCGGGCCGGGCGCCCGTCGGGCTCGTCCACGAAGATGCTGAGCGTCAGAGGCTCGCCCGCGGCCACGGTCACGGGACCCGCCCGGACCCCGGCCCGCCCCCGCCCCTCGGGGCCCGCGGGCTCGACCCAGCGAAGCAGCGGGGCGATCGATCCCTGCGCCTGCCCCGGGTTGAAGTCGAGCCAGGTCGCGAGGTCCGCCTCGGTGATCTCGTCGTAGCTCTCGATTCCCTCCTCCTCGGCGAGAAATCCCCACGCCGCCGCCCGCGAGTTGGAGTCGGGCTCGTCCAGCATATAGGCGGGCGCGGTCACGCGGCCCGGGACGGAGAACTCGCTTCCGTGCAGGCGGAGCGTCCAGACCACGTCCCGGCCTGCGTAGTCCTCGGGGATCCGGACGGTGAAGACGCAGTAGTGCTTCCGGTAGCCGGTGCGGGGGACGGGCATGAATCGGGTGGGCTGCACCCCGTCGAACTCGGCCGGCTCGATGAAGTTGTCCGGCCCGAGGGGGATATCCACCTCCTCCTCGATATTCCCGCTCCAGTATCCGAAGCAGAGCCGGTAGGAGCCGTCGGGCTCCTGGTACCACCCCTCGAAGGCGGGGATGATGGGCTGGCCGGCGGGCCGCAGGGTCCGGGCCGACCAGTCGTAGCCCTCGATGGGGTTCTGCCCGCGGGCGGGGAGCGCGCCGCCGGCGAGGGTCAGGGCGAGGAGCGCGGCCGCCCCGACCCGGACCGTGGGAGCGACCTTCCGCCGGCCCGGACCCGGGCCGGCGGGGGCTCGCCGGTGGATCCTGCTACCCTCCATCTTCCACGTTGGGGGAGACCTGGCGCACGAGCTCCTCGCGCTCGGCGACGAGCCGCTCGAAATCCTGGTCCCCGAGCCAGGTGACCTCCATATGGAAGTGGCCCATCTCGTCCGCGCTCCGGCGGCCGAAGAAGACCCACTGGTCCGGATCAGGGTTGTTCGGGTTATTGACCGTATTGTCATACTGCGCCGTCACGATAAGGACCGTGCCCTTCGGGAGCAGGGGGGCGGCGTGGTCGGCGTACTGGTGGGCCGTGTGCCACTTGTGGTCCCAGTTGATCCGGTTGATCACCTCGCGCCGGCCGTCCGGGTAGATCGCCTCCATCGTCTGGTAGCGGCCGCGCATATGCATGTGGCCCCGGATGCTGTTCAGCCGGACGTTCTCCGGCATGACGTGGATACCCTGCTGGGTCGCGAGGCCGTTGGGCGGGAGCACGAGGTCGGTGAGCCGTGTCTCGACCGTGCACTCGGGGCTGTCGAGGGGCACCGGGGCCGGCTGCTCCCAGCATGGGGAGTCCTGCTGCAGCACGGTGCGGTTCGGCTTCGGGTCGGTGAGCCAGGAGACGTGCGAGACCTCGAACTCCGGGCGCTCACCCGGCGGGTAGAGCCAGATGCCGAGCTCGATGTGGGCGTCCTCGACGACCCGGCCGGCGGGGAAGAAGTGCATCGCCCACCGGATCCGCTGGCCGGGTTGGATGAGCTTGCCGGAGTCGTCGGGGAAGAGGTCGTAGTCCTTCCCGGCCGCTGACGAGGCGAGCGCGCTGTTCGCGTGGTGGAAGACGTAGCGGCTGTCGACATCCCCGGGGCGGATCTCGGTCGCCATCGCCCAGCGTGGCTCGTCCAGGCCCTCGACGTAGGAGGTCGGCTCGTACCAGTGGTCGAGCCCCTCGGCGGGGACGGTGTAGGGGGGCGAGGCGACGACCAGATCCGGGGGCCGCCCGAAGTGGTCCTCGAGCTTCCAGGCGAGGGAGTCGTCGAACTCGAGCGGGGGCGGGAGGTCCGCCACGTCGCCGAGGACGGCGCCGCCGTCGACCCACGCGAGGATCGTGCCGATCTCCGCATCGGAGAGCGAGATGTCGTTCTTGAAGTCCTGGACGCCGATCCCCGGCTCGATGTACCAGGGGGGCATCCGCCGGTTCTCCACCCGGTCCCGGATCAGGGGGGCGAAGGGCCGCGCGTCCTCGTAGGTGACAAGCGGCATCGGGCCCATCCCGCCGGGCCGGTGACAGCTCTGGCAGTTCTCCTGGAGGATCGGCGCGACGTCCCTCGCGAACGTCACCCCGTCCGCGGCGGTGTCCTGCGCCGCGGCGGGAGAAGCCAGGACCAGCGCCAAGCCGGCCAACGCGAGTGCCCAGCTCCCGAGATAGACTTCCCGTCCCCTTCCGGTCATCGTCGTCCTCCCGTCCCCCGAGTGTGGTTCGGTGCTTGCCTCTCTGGCAAACGCACCCATTATCAGGATACGGAGCGGGGTAGGGGGGGTCAACAACAAGGCGGGCAGCTCCCGCCGCTGCCCCTGTTCCGGGGGCGTACGCCACCGCATCTTGGATGTGGCGCGCGGAGAGCGGGTCCGCGCACCGTCTATATATAAGGTGCCGCTCAACAGAACGGCGAAGGAGGATCGGCAGATGATCGGATCAGTTCTTGGCTGCACTTCCGGAAGCAGGGGCGCCCGGCGACTCGCGGTCGCGGTCGGGGCGGTGACACTCCTCGGCGCGCCGCTCTGGGCGCAGGACCGGGGGACGCCTCCGGGCGAGTGGCGATATATCGGAGGTGACGCGTGGCACACGCGCTACTCCGGGCTCGACCAGATCACGGCGGAGAACTTCGAGGACCTCGAGATCGCCTGGATCTGGCGGGGCGACAACTTCGGCCCCTTCCCCCTCGGAGTCTCCCGCTCCACCCCAGTCTACGTGGACGGGCTCCTCTACACCGTGGCGGGCGAGCGGCGGAATGTCGTCGCGCTGGAACCGGTGACGGGTGAGACGGTCTGGACGTACCGCGAGCCCCACACGACGCGCTTCGACCGCGGGATGCGAAACGGATACGGGAAGGGGGTCGCCTATGCGGAGGTGGACGGCCGGGGCGTCGTCTACATCATCACCCCCGCCTTCTTCCTCCACGCCCTGGATGCGAAGACCGGCCGGCCGCTCGAGAACTGGGGGACGCGCGTTCCGCTCGACGGATTCCCGGAGACGGGCGTCGTGGATCTCCTCCCCGACCTGATCGCCGACTGGGGCCCATGGCTCGAGTGGGACGGGGGTCCCTACGACCCGGACTTCGGGATCCCGCGCGAACTCGGCTACATCACGAACTCCTCGCCCCCGATCGTCGTCAACGGCGTGGTGGTGGTGGGCAACTCCGCCGAGCAGGGCTACAACCAGACCCGGGTCGAGAACGTCCCGGGCGACATCCTCGGCTACGATGCGCGCACCGGGGAGTTCATGTGGAAGTTCAATGTGATCCCGCGCCCCGGGGAGTTCGGCCACGAGACGTGGGAG
>JAAXGI010000271.1 GCA_012267505.1 Gemmatimonadota bacterium | reverse complement strand
AGCTGGTTCTCGACGATCGAGATGTTGTGACGCATGTGGTCCGGGTTTCCGGTGCCGATGATTGCCGACGCGACCTCGGGGTGGGCGAGGACGAAGCCCAGGGCGAGCGCTGTAGCGTCTTCGGGGGCGGCGGGAATCGGGCCGTCGGCCGCCATGAGCTTCGCCACCGTCCTCTGAGCGTTAGTCCGCGGGCCCGCACCGCCATCTTCCGCCGGGGACTGACCCCAGGCCGCATTGGCGATTGGCCGTTTGGCGATGATGCCGACCCCCTCGTTCCGCGCCAACGCCAGCAGTCCGAGCCGGGGGCGCTGATCGATCAGACTGAAAGAGACTTGCAAGGTGTCGAACATGCCGCTCCGCACGGCGAGCTCGGCGTGGTTTCCCTCCTGGCTATAGCCGAGAAATCGGACCTTTCCAGACTGCCTGGCGTCCACGAGCACCTGGAGCACGTCGTCATCCAGGGGCCACGACGTGTCGTAGGCATGCACCTGGAGAAGGTCGACACAGTCCGTCTTCAATCTGCGAAGGCTTCGGTCGATGCTCTCGCGCATGGTCTGGGCCGTCCAGGCCCGATTGCCTTCAGGGTCCGTGTCCACCGGCCGCGATTCCCGGCCTACCGCGTGCCCGACCTTGGTGGCGAGGACGAACTCGGTCCTGCGATGGGCGATCGTGCGGCCGATGAACTCCTCGCTGCGGCCGTAGCATTCGGCGGTGTCCAGGAACGTCACTCCGCCGTCGAGGGCTTCGTTGAGGACCCGCCCCGCAGTGCCGACATCCTTGCTGCCGATCTGCACCAGCCCGGCACCGAGTCTGCTGACCTCCAGTCCCGTTCGTCCAAGAATCGCTCGTTGCATTCGCATGCTCCCGTCCGTGATGGCCCGTCCGGGTCCGTCGAAGACCGGCCGCATGATATCAACCCGGCGCAACGCGCCTCCCGATTACGTACAATCCTCACCCGCCCGGTTCACCGGGAGAAAGTGGGGTCAGAGTGGGTTTTCCAGCGCGGTGGCACGAGCCGGGTGAGAAACGGGAAAACCCACTCTGACCCCACTTTCTCTCGTGGTGGGGTGACGGAACCGCGCAAGGGCGGTGAGGCCGCCTACCGCATCGGCATTGATGTCGGCGGTACCTTCACCGACGTCGTCCTGATCGAAAATTCCACCGGAGAGGTCTCGGTCGCCAAGCGGTTGAATCGGCACGACGACCGAACCGAGACGGTAGTGGAAGCCGTCGAACGCCTGCTCGACCGGGCCGGCGTGACCACCGAACAGCTCGGCTGGATCAGCCACGGCACCACGATCGCCACCAACGCGGTGATCGAACGCAAGGGTGCGAAGACCGCCCTCATCACCAACCGGAACTTCAGGGACATCCTGGAGATCGGCCGTTTCGCCCGTCCGCCCGAGCTCATCTACCGGATCCACGAGGACAAGCCCGCGCCCCTGGTGCCACGCCGTCTGCGCCTCGGGGTCGCGGGTCGTATCGACCGTCACGGCGCGGTAGTCGCCGAGCTCGACGATGGGGACCTCGACCGCGCCATCGCCGCCATCGCCGAAGAGTGGGTCGACAGCGTCGCGGTGTGCTTTCTGTTCTCGTTCCTCAACCCGGCGCACGAGGAAAGGGTGCGGGAACGCCTCCGGGCCGCGCTGCCCGATCTCGACATCGTGCTGTCGAGCGAAGTCCTGCGCGAGTTCCGGGAGTTTCCCCGAACTTCCACCACCGTGTTCGCCGCCTATGTGGCGCCGGTGCTGAGGGCCTATATCTCGGGGCTGACCGGCCGGTTGGCGGACCGCGGCATCGCCTGCCCGCTCTACGTCTTCCAGTCGAGCGGCGGGGTCGCCACGCCCGACATCGTCATGCGCAACCCGGCGCTGACCATGCTGTCCGGTCCCGCGGGTGCGGTGGTCGGGGCGGCCCAGCTCTGCGGACAGGCCGGCTACCGCGACCTCATCACCATGGATGTCGGCGGCACCTCGCTCGACACGTGCCTGGTTCGCGGCTCGGTGGCCGAAGCGACAACGACGCGCGAGATCGACATGTTCCCCCTCGCGGTCCCCATGCTCGACGTGCACACGATCGGGGCCGGCGGCGGCAGCGTCGTGCGCGTCGACGATGTCGGCCGGGTCAAGGTGGGGCCGCAGAGCATGGGCGCGAGGCCGGGTCCGGCCTGTTACGGACTCGGTGGCGACCGGGCCACCCTGACCGACGTCAACCTCCTGATGGGGCTCATCGATGCGGATGGATTTGCCGACGGCGAAGTGTCGCTCGACCATGCGCGCGCCGAGGCGGTCGTGGAGCGCGAGGTCGCCCGGCCGCTCGGGGTCGACATGGGCGACGCGGCGGTGGGCGTTTACCGGATCGCCACCGCCCAGATCGCGGAAGCGATCGGGACGGTGACCATCGAACGGGGCAGCGACCCGCGCGACTTCGCCCTGGTGGCGTTCGGCGGCGGCGGGCCGCTGCATGCCGCCGCGCTCGCCCGCGAGGTCGGAATCGCCCGGGTCGTCGTGCCGCTTCATCC
>JAAXGI010000178.1:487-4944 GCA_012267505.1 Gemmatimonadota bacterium | reverse complement strand
AGGAAGCCGTTCCAGGACCAGAGGAAGGTGATCACGGCCAGGGTCGCCAGGGCGGGCTTGATGTTCGGGAGGAGGACATCGAGGAAGACCCGGAAGTGGGACGCTCCGTCGACGACGGCGGCATCGTCGAGCTCGCGGGGGACGTCGTCGAACGCCTGCCGCAGCAGGAACAGGCCGAAGGCGCTGGCGATCTCCGGCAGGAAGACCGCAGGCAGCATATCCCCGAGCCCGAGACGGCTGGCCATGAGGTACATCGGGATGAGGATCGACTCGAAGGGCACCAGGAGCGTTCCCAGGATGACGATGAAGAGCACCCGCCGCCCCGGGAAGCGCAGGCGGGAGAAGGCGTAGGCGCCGGTCGAGCAGAGCACCAGCGTCAGGATCACCTGCGACACGGCCACGATGGTGGAGTTGATCAGGGCCCGACCCATGCCGAGGCGGCCGAACACCTCCCGGTAGTTGTCGAGCGTGGCGTCGAAGGGGAGGAACGTGGCCACGGTGACCGGCGAGGCGTCACGGAAGATGGCGAACTGCGGCTTGAACGAGGCCGCAACGACCCACCACACCGGGGCGATGAACACCAGCGCCACGGCGATGCCGAGCGCCACCCGGAGGTATCCGGGTACCGGAGCGCTGAGCCGCATCGGGGCCTGCTCCGCCTCCCGCCGCCGGCGCATCAGCTTCAGCCCGGCCATCAGGCGTCCGTCCTCGACAGCAGCCGCCGCTGGAGAAGGGACACCACCAGCACCGTGGCGAGGAAGACCACGGCTATCGCCGATGCGTAGCCCGGGTCCAGGAAGCTGAAGGCCTGCTGGTAGAGGTAGTACACCACGAACAACGTGCTGTCGCTGGGTCCGCCGCGGGTCATCACGTAGGCGGGGGCGAACTGCTGGAAGCTGAAGATCGTGATGATGACCACCACGAACACGGTGGTTCTCGAGAGGAGCGGGAGGGTCACGAACCGGAACCGCTGCCACGGCCCGGCGCCGTCCACCGCGGCGGCCTCGGCATAGACCGTGGGGATGGCCTGCAGACCGGCTACGAACAGGATCATCGTGAACCCGATCTGGTACCAGATGATCATCAGCATCAGCGACGGAAGCGCCTGCGACGTGCTGGTGATGAAGTCGAGCCCCTCGAAGCCGAGACGTTCCAGCACCCCGTTGAATATGCCGTTGGCCGGGTCCAGCAGCAGCCGCCAGATCGCCGTCACCACCACGATCGACATCGTGACGGGGGAGAACACGATGGTGCGGATGCGGCGGATCCCGCGCTGCGAACCGCGCAGGGCCATCGCCAGCGCCAGTGCCAGCGGGATCTGGAGGACGAGCATGCCGACGACGAACGTGGCGCTGACCTGCATCGACTTCAGGAACCTGTGGTCGGCCGCCAGCCTGACGAAGTTGTCCACGCCGATGAAGGTGCGCTCGTCGGGGCGGAGCAGGTTGAACTGCTGGAGGCTGGTCAGGACGACCTCGGCGATCGGTATGAGGCGGAAGACCACCAGCAACACCAGGAATGGCCCCAGGAAGCCGGCCACGGTGGTGAAGCGGGAGTACCGGGCCTTCGTTTTTGCCTTGGACATGTCGGCTCCAGTGGGCGTGGAGGTGTGGCTGTTCGCTGTTCCTACGTCATCCGTCGTCGTTCCCGGACTCCTGCGAGTGGAATATCCGGGTGAGGAAGTCGAGGAAACGCTCGCGATCCGCCCAGACCGCCACCCGGGCGTTCTTCGGTTGCGACGCGAGGAAGGTATGCGGGCGCTGGTCGACGACCGTCCGGCCCCGGGTGAGGGTCCCGTCCAGCTCGATCTCGACGTTGGCCCGCTCGAACCTCACCAGATCCGGATCGACGAGCGCGGCCACGGCCAGCGCATCGTGTACGGGAGCTCCGCCTCCCTCGACGGGCATCCTGGACTCGTACATGTGGATCCGCTCCGGCAGGAAGGCGGCGGCGGTCAGGGCGGCCGGAGTCCCGGCCACCGCCCATCGGGCCACGTCGTCGGAGGTGACGGGGGCCATGTGGGTGGCGTCCAGCGGGAACAGATCGATCGGAACGCCCGCCCGGAACACGACGTCGGCGGCCTCGGGATCCCAGAAGATATTGGCCTCGGCACTGGCCGAGATGTTGGTGACGCCGATGCCGCCCCCCATGATCGCCAGCCGCCCGATCTTCGAAATGATCCCGGGACGCATCCGGAAGGCGAGGGCGAGGTTGGTCAGCGGTCCGACCGCGGCGATGGTGATGGGAGTCTCCGCTCTCGCCAACGTCTCGACGAGGAAGTCGACCGCGTGCATAGGCTCGGTCGTCATCGACGGCTCCGGCAGGTCCAGTTCCTGGGGCCATCCGGCGCTGCGGTCGATCTGGCCGACGAGGGGACCGTCGGCGCCCCGGTAGACGGAGACTCCCGAAATGGCGGCGCTCTCGAGCACCTTGAGGGTGTTGAGCGTGGTGACTTCGACGGGACAGTTGCCGGCGACCGTGGTGACCCCGACCAGGTTCAGGTCCGGATGGAGGGCGCCCACGAGCAGCGCTATCGCGTCGTCAGAACCCGTGTCGCAATCGATGATCAGATCTTCCGACACCTGACCCTCCACCCAACAGCCTCTCCCCGGAGGCTATCACTTCCGGTGCGAGCGGGCACTGGAAGTCATGCTCCGAATGCCTGGTCGGGTTACGTTGGCGCCTGCTCCACACGACCCCACCAGGGCACGTCGGGAAAGCCGCGTCGAGGGCCATCCGGTTGCCGGGACGGCGCCGGAAACGCCCGGACGAGAGAGGTTCAGCGGCCAATCCACACCGTGATCCCGGGCGGCCTGCCGGGCGGCGAACCCCGTTGGATGCTTTTTTTCACAAACTCTGAGGATCGATGGACGCCGATCTCGGGCCAGGGTTATGGTTGTTCCATCCCTTGATCGAGAGATGATGGCAGGCATCCCAGCCCATCCGACAGGAGACTGCGTCCCCCGAGTACTCCCGCGCGGGACTGCTCCGGAAGCCGATCGCAGCGCACTCGTCGGGCTCCTCGATCCGCTATCACGCTCGATGGGAGGTATAGCCAGGTAGTGCGGTCCGCGTTCAGGTGGACGGGCACGATTGAGGGGAGGCCCAGGGCCATGTGGAGCAAGAGGAAACTGAGAGCCGCTACGTTTGCGGCTTTGGCGCTAGCGCTGATCATGTCGGCGTGCGCGGAGGAGGAGGCCGCCCCCGAACCAGCTGAAGAGCCCGCGGCCACCACCGCGGCCGCTGCGCCCGCCACGGAGCCGGAGGGGTGTGCCGAGATCATCACGCTCCGGCTGCTCCGGTGGCAGGGAGACACGCTCGACATCGCCATCGAGGACTACAAATCGGTGGAACCCTGCGTGGAGATCGCAGTCGAGGAAGTGCCGTTCGGCCAGCTCTACGAGAAGATCAGCATCGTGGCGACATCGGACGATCCGCCCGACATCCTCCTCTACGACGGGCCGTTCACCCAGTCCTACGCCGAGGCCGGGATGCTGCTGCCGCTCGATGACTACATCACCGACGAGCACCTGAACGACATCCTCGAGGCAACCCGCTCCGAACACAGCTACCAGGGCGTGTTGTACTCGCCCGGGCTGGAGCAGTCGGCGATGGCCCTCTTCTACAACAAGGACATGACCGACGCCGCCGGCATCAACCCGCCGCAGAACATGGCGGATGCCTGGACGTGGGAGGAAGCCGTGGCGGCCTTCCAGAAGATCCAGGACGAGGGGATCGCGGAGTGGGGCCTGGCCCCGTCAGCCTTCGGCGACGGCACGCCGGGTTTCGCCTACCGGGACCTGATCATGACCAGGTCGATGGGTGATCCCAATGCTCCCATGGACTCGTCCGCCTACCGGACGTACTGGGCACTGTCCGGTGACGGATGCACGGTGGACGGGTACCTGAACACGCCGGAGGCGATCGAAGGCTTGGAATTCTACGCCAAAATGTTCAACGAGTGGGAGATCACCCCGAAGGTCGGTATCCCGAACGCCCTTCTCGACGGAACCGCCGCGTTCGGCCTGGAGCCGCCCTTCGTGGCGAACGTCCTGGAGGCCAACGCCGAGTTCGAGTGGGGGATCACGCCGGTGCCCTACTTCAACACGCCCTTCACCCACACGGGAAGCGTCACGGTCGGCGTCAGCGCGAAGACGAAGTATCCCGACGAGGCTGCTGCGTTCGTGATGTTCGCCACCAATCCGGAGCAGTCCAAGAAGTACTCCGACAACTACGGGTCTCTGCCGGTCCGCCAGTCCATCCTGGATCAGCAGACCTTCTTCGAGGTGTACCCGCAGAGCATCTTCGCCGAGTCGCTCGCCGAGAGCGGGCAGCCGCGGCCTCCGACCCCGGCGTTCACCCAGTACGAGCAGATCGTGACCACTGCTCTGGGCGACATCGCCCTCGGTGCGGACGCTCAGGAGACCATGGACCGGGCCGTGGCCGAACTCGACCCG
>JAAXGI010000178.1:0-424 GCA_012267505.1 Gemmatimonadota bacterium | reverse complement strand
GTGGAGTAGGCAGGAGCAGAGCGGGTGTGAAGACGCCGGTAAGGCGCCGCTTCGTCGATCTGCCAAGGCGTCCGGGCCTATGTTGCTGGGTCAGGTTTCCGGGAGTCAGCGCGTATCGCCTCGATCCTCGCGCGCAAGTCGTGGGGCGTTAGCCCGGCAGACGGGGAATCCCTCGGCCCCAAACATCACGGGCCAAACACTGCATTCCTGAGCCATATAGCGCGTTAGTGAGCCATATAGCGCGGATACCAGCACTAGGCTGACGCCTGTGAACGCTTCCTTGCGCCCGTTTCCTAACACCCCGACCAGCTTGTTCACCCCTGACCTCGGACAGGAACCCCATCTGCTGGTGGGACGCGAGCGCCTGGTGTCATCGCTCATGGCGGGATTGGGCGCGGGGCCTCGGGATCCCCGGTTCACGTCA
>JAAXGI010000219.1 GCA_012267505.1 Gemmatimonadota bacterium | reverse complement strand
GTCGATGTCGAGGTCGGTCGTGGAAATGAGGTCGAAGGAGTTGAGGCGCTGGGAGGGGACGCGCGCGTAGCGGTTGTCGATGATCGTGAGGAGTGTTCCGGAAAAGACGTTGTTGAACCCGCGCGCGACGACGCTCTTTCCGGAGAGGCTCGTCTGGAAGATGTCGAGTCCGGGCTGTACCTGGACATGGTCGGCCGGCGTGATCGCGATCGTGCGCCCGATCTCGTCAGACGAGACCGAGGAGACGGACGCCGGGGCGTCGAGCGCCTTCTCCTCCCGGCGCGAGGCCGTGACCACGAGAGGGTTCAGGATCAGCGCGCGGGAGCGGATCGGGATCTCGGTGTCGGTGCTGCCGCCCGCCTCCACGGCGATCCCGTCGACGCGGGTCGTCTCGTACCCGATCAGGGTGATGATCACCGAGTGGTCGCCGGCCGGCACGGGGAAGGAGAATCCTCCCCCGGCGTCCGTGGCGCCGAGCGACTCCCCCACGATCTCCACGTTGGCGCCCGCGATCGGGGTGCCCTCCTCGGCGTCGGTGACGCGGCCGGAGAGCGTGCCCTCCTGCCCCTGGAGGGGGGTGGCGACGAGCCCGAGGGAGAGAGAGAGGAGTGTGAGCCTGGGGGAGAATCGCGGCGACCGCCTGCCGATCCGTTTCATCCGTTTTCTCCTTCGCAGCGGAGGGCGTGCACTTCGGCGGCGAGCGTCCGCGGAGGACGAGGCTACGTCCCGGGCGGCGCCTCGCCGCTGGCGGGGCAGGGTAACCCGTCGCGCGTCCGTACGGCCAGTATGGAGTGAGTTCGCCCCGGGTCGGTGGACGGAAAAGGGGCGCCGGCAGATAGCCGCCGCTGTCCGCGGCGGGCGCCCGGAGCATCTGGCAGGAGCGGTCCCGCCGCCGACCTCGGCCGGGAACGGATTCCCTCCCGGGGAGCCCGTTGCGGTCAACGGGGCGGCGTTCTCGACCAGCCGACCGGGCCGGCGAGATGCGGGCTCTGTGTTCTTCGACTTCTGGAACCACACCCGGACGTTAGAGGACGTTGACAACCCCCTCCAAACGCACTGTTCGAAGCTGGGATCGGGGTTGTCGGGGACTGCGGCTCGAGATGGTAGATAGCGCCTCTGCGGGCCAATAAGAGGGACTGAACTTCTGCGCCTCCTCAGACCCGGCTGGCTAGACCGACCGAAGACTCGACCGCTAACAGAAGTTGGCGGCCAAAGTAGCGCGCCACGACCGCGGACACGCCATCATCAAATCCTCCGGATTCCGTAGGCGTCCAAGGCCGCATCCGCTGAGACGACCGCGAGGTCGCACGCCAGAGCCTGCGCGGCAAGCACCCGGTCGAAGGGGTCGGGGCAGCCGACCAGCGCGTTCGGCGTCGACGACCCTGATCGGCAGCTGCCCGAAGCCCTGGGCTGAGATGGCGCCCGTAACATCGAGCGCCACCGGCTCAGCCCCGGCGAGCTTGCCGATCCTGTACTTGGTAGTGATCTCCCAGGCCGACGCAGCGCTTACGACGATGTCGTTCGCTTCGTCAGCGATCACGTGGTGGGCCGCGGCACGGCCAGGCGCCCGCTGTCAGCGATCCACTAGAGGAAGGCGTGGGTATCCAACAACACCCTGATCGCGACGTCACTCGCCCTCCCATGACTTCAGCTCCTCCTCCGGCAACGGATCGAAGAAGTTCTCGGGGATGACGACCTTCCCCTTGAGGACGTCGGGGCACCGCTTGCCGCGGGGCTCGTAAGCCACCAGCCGCGCAACGGGTTTTCCCCGGCGGGCGACCACGACTTCCTCGCCTGCCTCGACTCGCGCCAGCAGCCGGGAAAGCTGCGTCTTGGCTTGGTGGACATTGACGACGGCCATCTTCGGGGCGCTCCGCTCGTTTTCCGTAGACATAACCAGAATCATGGCTGGATCGTCGCGGTCTGATCAAGGCTGGCTCCGGGGCGGAGCCGAGCGGCGATATCTGCAATGCCTTGTGGGCACTTGCGTTACGGCGTATCCCGAATCTCTTACGGGGACTGCTCGCTGCTCTCCCAGACAAGTTGGATGATCAGTGAAGAGGGGGGCAGGCGGGCATCGTACTCGGCGAGGCAGGCCCTTGAAAAGAGGGTGATGTCCACATCCTCGGAAAACCGGTTGATGATGCCGTAGGCCTTCGAGAGTGACGTGCCGCCCTTGAATGCGATGGGATGGGGGTCAGGCATTGAGAAGAGGGCCTGCAGAGCCCAGCAGATCCAGATGTCCTTCTCGAGGATGACGGCTGACTGCCCGGACTTGGCGGCCACGGTGTGGAGTACGTCGGCGCGCTCGCGGGAACCGAGGGGAAGGAAGGGCTCAGCCATGGTTCGTTTCGCGAGCGCCGCCGTCGAGCGCCTGCGCCATCCATGCTGGCATGGCGGCGGACCGCAGCTTCTCGAACTCCGCCGGACCGAGCGCGGTGGCGATCGTGGCGACCGTCTCCGGGTTCACATTGTTCTTGCCGAGATACCAGAGAGCGGCGAGAGCGGCACCCGCCGGCTCGCCAGCAAGTTGCAGCCGGCGGCGACTGGAGGTGTGGACCAACCGGACGGTGACGCCGGCGACCCGGACCGTACGGGTCGAGGCATTCGTATGGAACACGGGGGCCATCGGTACCTGGGTGCTGAGCCCGAATCTCCTGGCGGCTTCGGCGCCGTGGATCTGGACCGTCTCGCCATTCTTGAGCGCGATGGCCTCGACCACCTCGTGGATGTCTGGCAGGACGTTGCCGACAAACCGGCTCGTCTTCGGGCGTACGAAGACGCCGTGGGCGAGACGCTGGATCTCGCCCGCTCCGGCAAGGCGGGAAAGCGTCCGGTTAACGGTGCCGCGGGTACCGTGCTTCTGGAAGGGTGCGGTGGTGAAGGGCTTGCCCTTCGGCAGCTTCCGTATATCGGCTCGAACGGCTTTCGCAATGGACATGGCCTGATTCTCCTGTGTCCGAAATACTATTGATATTTTAGACACATGTCCAGTGGCGTCCGCAGGCCCAAGGCGTGGTTCCGGGCTCCGTGGGCACGCCCGGATCGGCAGACGCCGGGCCGATGCGGCTCCATGCCGCACGCGCTACCCAAGCCTCGGACAGGGTCACCGAGGAATTGGGAGGGCCTCGGGGCGAGAACCCGGCAGCCATGGCGGCCCGCAAAGCGGCCGGACCCGGGGCGGGCCGTCAGGTCGGAACCGCCCGGGCCTATTCCCCTTCGGGGGTAAGCAGACGCGTTATGGCACGCCCTCGACTGGTCCCATCTCGGTGCCGCCTGCGACTTGGCGACTCGCCTCCCACGCCAGCATGCAGCGTTTCCGGGTGACACCCCCGGCGTAGTTGCCCGTGATCCCACCCGAGCGGATCACGCGATGGCACGGGATGAGGAAGGCGATCGGGTTTCTGCCCACGGCGCTCCCCGTCGCGCGAGCCGCTTGCGCGTTGCCAACCTCTTCGGCCAGGCGACCGTAGGTGACGACCTGCCCGGGAGGCACGCGCAGCAGGGCGCGCCAGACCGCCAGTTGGAAGTTGGTCCCGCGCACATGTACGGTCAGCGGGCGGCTCTCGGCTTCGAAGGGCGCCGAGAAGATGGACCGCGCCAGCGCCGTTGCCATCAATTCGTCGCCTTCGAGCGACGCCCGCCTCCAAGCCCGGCGGAGAGCCTCCTTCTCGGCGGAGACATCTCCGCCGGCGACAAACCCAACCCGGCAGACACCGCGCTCGGTCCGGGCGACGAACACAGGCCCGAACGGTGATTCTCCGGTGCCGAAGCGGATCGTCAGTCCCGCGCCCCTGCTCCGGTACTCTCCCGGCGTGACGGCCTCCACGGTTACGAAGTGATCGTGCAGCCTGCCCGGGCCGGAGAGCCCGCTACCATGGGCCGTAGCGAGCACGGAAGCGGAACTGTCAAGTAGCTTCTTCGCGTGCTGAACGGTAAGGAATTCGAGAAAGCGCTTTGGCGTGACGCCGGCCCAGCGGGAGAACAGCCGATGCAGATGGCTTTGGCTCAGACCGATGTGTGCCGCCAATTCCGCGAGTTCCGGCTGGCGCTTGCGATGCCTGGCCAGATAGCGAATGGCGGCCTCGATTCGGTCGTAGTCGGTCGTGTTCATGCGGAACTCCGGAAATGACCATCGATGGGGACTTCCTGCAAAACGTGGACATTCCTGCTACTGAAATCGACCCGATCCTTGCTATGCGATGTCGACGCGAGAGACGCCCGACGGCGTTGAGTGGTTGTTGGCGCAACGACTTCGACGGTGTCGTGGTTAGCGCGCGATCATGGACGGGTCGTGGCGATGGATTTCAGGCCCGACAACGCGTGCGACCGGATCGGCCCGGTGCTCGGAGCACAGGGGAATCATGGCCGCCGCAAGCGGCCGCTGCCGCATGGCGAGGCGGCGAACGCCGTCCTGCAGGTGCGGGCTTCGAACGCGCGGGCCTGTCGTGAAGCTGGCCTTCAAGTTCCTCGTGCTAGCCGCGAAGCGATCGCACCCTCCGGGGACCGCTCAGATGGGCTCGGTGGGGCATCGGCGGCCTTCATCTCCAGGCCGGATTGAGCCCAATCGCGGATCGAACCCGTAAGATGTTGCCCTTCGGGTCACCGAAGCATGAAGGGCAACACGAGCAAAGGAGGCGAAGCACCGGAGGAGTCGCGCGTCGTCAGGTTGATCCACCCCAGGACGGAACCGGTGCCCGTGTCCACCGACATCGGCGTTGGCGGGATGATCCGTCGCTCCGGCATCCGGGGTGCATCGACCGATCGGGCAGGGCCGGATCCGGTGGATCCCGCCCTGCCGCTCCCCGGTTCCGGTGGGCTTCAGCCGGCGGAACCCGTTCCCGGGTGGGCCGGCTTGCCGGGTGCCTCTCTCTCTCCGCCGCCCGCCGGGACCTGGGCCCTGCCAGCCCGGTCGGGGAGCTATCCGGGCCCGAAGAGAATCGGCCGGAGGAAGTCGGCCGCGCGCGTGGCCGCGCCCGCATTCACGAGGTCGAGCAGGCCGTGGCCGACACCCTGGTAGATGTTCGCGTCGAACTCGTCTTCCCCCTTTCCCGCCGCCTCCATCGCCTCGATCAGCCGGTGGGCCTGGCTGACGGCCACGACCTGGTCGGCGGTTCCGTGGTGGAGCTGGACGGGCGGGAGGCGCCCGGCGAAGTACACCGCGGACCGGCGGAGCATCTCGATCCGGGCTTCGGCGTCCGATAGCTCCCCGCGCTGCCAGGGCTGGATCAGCGTCTCGTTCAGGTAGTCGAGACCCGGGAGATCCCGGAGGGTCCCGGCGAGCGCCTCCTCCATGATCTCCCGCGCGTACCCGTCGAAGAGATCTGTCGGGCCGGCGGCCTCGACGACGGCGCCTATCCTCGTATCGCGTGCGCCCATGAGGAGGCTCACGCCACCTCCCCGGCTGAGCCCCAGGAGGGCGATCCTCTCCCCGTCGAGTTCCGGCGCTTGGTCGAGCGCCACGGAGAGAAGCGACATCGTGTCGTCGACGTCCCGGTCCCAGGGGCTCGGCGGCCCGTCGGAGATGAACTCCTGGCCCTCGACCTCGAGGGGTTCCGAGCGGTAGGACGGCGCGACATAGGCCACGCTGCCCACGGACCGCATAAACGGAATGATGAGGAGTATATCCGCGAGGTCGACGCCGCCGTCCCCCCCATGGGCATAGACGACCACTGGAAGCGAGCCGGGATCCGCGCCGGGCGGCGTAACCAGGAGGCCGTAGTGCCGGAGCCCTCCCACGGTGTGCGAGAGAACCCGGACCCGGACGGTCCCGGCAAGAAAACTCGTCACCTCCGTGTCCAGCTCCACCCGGACCCCGCTGACCTCGGGTGGGCGGGTCGTCCACTCCGCCTCCACCTGCGCAATCTCGGCGGCGGTGGGCGGGACGAAGAGCTCGTCGAGGTTTGGGGCGCCGCTCGCTGCCTCCACAGTGACCATGAAGGACTGCGTGACGCTGAGGTCCCCGGGATCGGTGGCGGTCACCGTGACTGTCGCGTTCCCCAGGGCCACGCCCGTGACCGTGACCACGCTCCCGGCGACGTCCACGGTCACCACCCCCGTCGCGTCGGACTCCGCCGCGTAGGTGAGCGCGTCGTCGTCCGGATCCGTGAAGGCTTCTGAGACGTCCACCATCGCCTCGGCTTCCACCTCCACATTCTGGTCGGGGATCGCCTCTGCGACTTCCGGCGCCCGGTTCACACCGGTGACGGTGACCATGAAGGACTGCGTGACGCTGAGGTCCGCGGGATCGGTCGCCGTCACAGTGACCGTTGCGCTGCCAGGGGCCACGCCCGTGACCGTGACCACGCTCCCGGCGACGTCCACGGTTGCCACCCCGGTCGCGTCGGACTCCGCTGCGTAGGTGAGCGCGTCGTCGTCTGGATCCGTGAACGCTCCTGAGACGTCCACCATCGCTTCGGCTCCCACCTCCACATTCTGGTTGGGGATCGTCTCTGCGGCTTCCGGCGCCCGATTCACGCCGGTGACGGTGACCATGAAGGACTGTGTGACGCTGAGGTCCCGGGGATCGGTCGCCGTCACAGTGACCGTCGCGCTCCCCGGAGCCACGCCCGTCACCGTGACCACGCTCCCGGAGACGTCCACGGTTGCCACCCCGGTCGCGTCGGACTCCGCTGTGTAGGTGAGCGCGTCGTCGTCCGGATCCGTGAACGCCCCGGAGACGTCCACCATGGCCTCGGCTCCCACCCCCACATTCTGGTCGGGGATCGTCTCTGCAGCTTCCGGTGCCCGGTTCGCGGCCGTTACGGTGACCATGAAGGTCTGCGTGGCGCTGCGGCCCCCGGGATCGGTGGCGGTCACAGTGACCGTCGCGCTACCCGGAGCCACGCCCGTCACCGTGACCACGCTCCCGGAGACGCCGACCGTGGCCACCCCCGTCGCGTTGGACGCCGCCGCGTAGGTGAGCGCGTCCCTGTCCGGATCCGTGAACGCCCCGGAGACGCTAACGGTCGTCTCGGCGCCTGTCTCAAGCGTGACCTCCGGAATCGTCCCGGTCGCCGTCGGCGCCCGGTTCGCGGGGGCGGGCGGGGCGACCGGTCCTGGACTCCCGCCGTCTCCGCCGCAGGCGGCGACCCACTGGAGGAGGAGCACTGGGGCGAGGAGCTTCAGGCGTCGCATACGGGTTTCCGGTTGGATTGTGGCTGGAGACGATGAGGGGCCCCGTCTGGCGCCTTACGGGTCGTGGATCCCTCGCCCGCACCGGTTCTCCGCGAACGGGCTGCAGTTCCCGGTATAGGGCTGCGGCAGCGGGGAAGCAAGTCGCTCGCTTGTCCCCGCCCCCCGCGGCCGGTGAGCTGCCGCAGGTCGTCGAGACGGATCGTCGCGGCCGGGGCTGCCCCGTCCCTCGCCGCCGGGCTCACCGGGAGAGCCCGGTGTCCCGGCGTGCGGCCCGGCCCGGGGAGCTCTGGCGATCCTCTGGTGGCCGAGGTTCAGGTCGACTTCAGAGGCACTCCTGATGCGGAGATGCTCGGCGTCCCGGGAGCTCGGGGTGCCGTCGCGGCCGGGGAGCGTCACTCGCAACCGCGACCCCGGAGGTATCGCGGCTCCCCCTCCGTCGCCCCCACCTGATCGACGAGCGCCCGGGGCCCGTCAGCGCGGATACCGGGATTCTGGCTCCTGACCCGGTTTTCCCGCTATCGGAGCACGACGGGCACGATCTTGGACTCACGGCTCGATCTGCCGTCCTTGCTGAATGGGCCGTGTCCTGCTCTGCCGTGCCGTCATGACTGGAACACAGCATTGTTTGGCGGAAATCCGTGGGTCATCGACCCGCCTGTCGAACCTGCGTTGAGGCCGCGCGGCTACGGGCCGCCGTCCGGCTCGAATCCCCCCCGCGACCTGTTCCGGGCCGGGCAACTCCAACCCCGTCGCTTCGAGTTGTTGGTGACGCGTTCGAGATCCTCCGCGAGCGGCAACTCGTCTCCGGATCGGGCTGCTGAGCTAGGGAAGCCAGCGAAGCGTCGCAGTGAGGGAATGGAAGTGGAGGTCGGCGATGGTTGGGTTGATGGTGACCAGCAGGAGTCGGCGGCTGCCGTCCTCGTTGTAGCGGACCACCTCGATGTCGCCGATGGCAGTGCCGATGCGTCCGGCATCCGTGTAGCGGTATCCGAGGTCGAGCAGCGCGTCTCCGCCCAAGGGGACGGTCAGGCCGGCGGCGAGCATCCATGCGAAACCGTGGCCCGTGGTCGGGGGAAGAGACGTGTAGGGCACCTCGCCGTTGGATCCCCTTCGGAGGCGGCCCGAGGGATCGTCCGGGTTGGGGAACCGTTGGGTGTAGTGGGTGAGGTGATAGCGGTTCGCGCCCAGTCCCGCGCCCACCCACGGGTGCAGTGCGCCGGGCGCCCCCAACCCGTAGAACCCCGACAGCAGCAGTCGGCGGGCCTTCATGCGTGCCTCGGTCGGCTGCACCGGCCCGCTGGACGTGTAGTTCGATTGGCCCTCGTACGCGAGTTGGCCCGTGATCCCCAGCTCCAACTGGGCGCGAAACGCCCCGAACCCGTAGCCCGCTGCGAGGCCGTACTCCAGCCCGGCCCCCAGCGTGCCGGTGTCGAACTGGCCGTCACCGTAGAGAGGCGCTTCGCCCGCGTCTTCGCCGTCAACGAAGCGGACGTCGGCCGGGAGGACGGCGGTGATGCCGACGGTGAGGGAGATCCGGTCGGGACCGGTGGGTGGCTGGGCGGCGATGGCGGGGGGCGCGGCGGAGAGGCAGCCCAACCCGAGGAGTAGACCCGGCAGGGCGGCGATGCGGAGGCGGTTGTCGATGTGCCTCATGGGCGTCACCTGAGTTCGGACGGCAGGAAGAAGCGTTCGGGGTGTTGGTGCGCCCACTATGGTATTGGTGAGTGGTTCGGCGGGTGGTTTCCCCGAGGTGTGATGGGTAACGTGATTCCGGTTTCTTGGAGATTCCGTTAAGGCGAATGCCGGTATGAAACGGGAGGCGCCGAGACGGGGTCAGGAAGAGACGACGATTCACAGCAGAGTTCAAGGGCTGCGTGGCGCTGGAGGCGTTGCGGGGGCGCGACAGCGTGCAGGCGGCGAGCTTCAACCCAACTGGGTGAGCGCCCGGAAGCGGCAGTTTGCTGGTCGCCGTGCCAAGGCGGGCGGCGGCCGGGGCCGCCGCCCCTTCCGGTCACCACCGCGGCATCCGCCGCCGGAATACCGGCACCCGGAGCCCGGGGGTCCGGAGGCCGGCGCGGGCCGACCAGAAGGGGCCGTGGCGCCGACGGGGCCGCATGCGCGCCGTCCGTCCTCCCCCCCGGATCCGGGGGGCACGGGTCGGGAGCCTCCGGAGGCCGGACGCGGCGCTCGCTCCACCCGAAGGCATGGAAGGGGGCGGACCAACCTGGCGGCTCAACCCGCCGGGCGTCCGCGAATGGAACGGGGCGGTGGATCCCCCGTTTCCGCTCTTCTTCATGTGATCGTCCTCCTCAGGTTCACGCCCCGGCCCCGGGGGGAGCGGCCCAGCCTCACCCCGGGGCCCGTTCCTCTAGCTCGGATACGTTCTGGAGCAGGCCTCAGGAAGTCGTCCGGATCTGGATCGTGCGGCCCTTCGACTCGGGCGCCTTCGGCACGTGGACGCGGAGCACCCCCTTCCGGAAGGTGGCCGTGATCGCATCCGCCGAGACGGTGCGCGGCAGCGTGAAGGAGCGCTCGAACCGGCCCAAGCGCCGCTCGCGAAGGTGGTAGCGTCGCTCCTGGCCTCCGGTCCGCTCCTCAGTCTCGCCGCGGATCGTGAGGACGCCGTTCTCGAATCCGATCTCGATCGTGTCCTCCGTGAATCCGGGGAGGTCGGCGGTGAGGACCAGCTCGTCGCCCGTCTCCTCCACGTCTACAGCGGGTGTCCAGCGCGCGGTGGACCCGAAAAGTCTGGACTCGCCTGCGAGACGGCCGAGCGGCCTGGCAAGCGGATCGCGAATCCACCAGGGTGCAAGTCGGTTCCCACTGGGGAAGTATGTGATGGCCATGATCCTTCTCTCCTGCCTCCAACACGTGCAAGGCATTTGGGTGAACACCTCCTTCGCGCCCGGGTGGCTGCGAAGGCATGCTGTGTACGCCCCGATTCAGGTGCACGGACTGTGCCACCTCCGGCCGGGAGGAAGTCTGCCGCAGCGGCAGGTCCGACGGACGCGGGGTCCCTGGTGTGCCACGATGGCAGGGCGCCGGACCATGCTGGCCTACGGTACGGAGCTGCCGCGGTTCGGTGTACGGGGAGGAGATACAGGCAGGTTGCCGCCGCCGAATGTGCTTACCTGGTCGGCGAGCGCGAATGCACCGTTCGGGCCGTCTTCCAGCCGCCGAGCTTACAGAACACCATCAGTGGCTGGTCGAGGAGCTCCGAGGCCAGTTTCCGCCGGAGCGCATGCCAGCTGCTGCCACGCCTCGGCTCCAGCCCGGGGAGTGTCTGGGCCTTCTTCCACCAGATTTCGGCTTGCCAACGGCTGACACTCCTCGACGAATCCTTCGTGTGTGGCAACGGCGCAACTCACCACGCCCTTCGTCAAGGGGCTGACGGCACCATGTCTCGATGCAGAACAGCGGGTTGGACTGCAGCGCTCCGATGCTAGGATCCGGACAATGTCAGATGCGCGGATGTGCCTGGACGAACCGTTTGGCTGCACCTGCCGCGCACGATCGCCGTGAAGCGGCGCCTCGCGGGTCCGGGCTGGATGCTGAACTCCGACCAGGCTGCCCGGTGTCAGGAGCCGGTCTCAAGTCTCGAATCTGTTCAAGTCGGCCCCTACGCGAGGAGCTGTCACACCAGTTGGTCACCTGAACTCTGCCCGAGTGGCCGGTCTGCGCCCCGCACCACGGGCGCAAAGCAAGCGACGAGCGAAGGTCAGGCTGAAAGCGGCTTCGTCGCTTGGTCCGGTTGCAGGGAGCCTGCGCCACGGCTCTGCGCGGGATGTGATGGCACGGCACAGGTTCAGGCAGGTGCGATGGCGCACTATGGTGGTCGGCGGAAGGGGCGTGCCGTGGCGATGGAGCGCAAGCTGTCGGTGTTACGAGCGGCTTCGGACGCGTCGGCCTGCCCCATCCGAGCGTCGAGGTGTCGGTGGGAGAGAGTCCGTATCACCGCGGACGGGGCAGGATTGACCTGATGTAGCCTAGTGGCTACACTCCCGGCATGTTCGAGGTCCGCAAGACGGCGGCCTACGCCTAGTGGCTCGACGGCTTGCGGGATGTCCGCGCCCGCGCCCGCGTCCTGACTCGGGTCGAGCGGCTGAGGGTCGGAAACCCGGGAGACGTGAGGCCCGTGGGGGAAGGGGTATCGGAGTTGCGGATCGACTACGGACCGGGATACCGGGTGTACTTCAAGAGGCAGCGTGGGATGGTAGTCCTGCTCCTGGCCGGTGGAGACAAGGGGAGCCAGAGGCGGGACATCGAGACGGCCCTGCGCTTCGCACGAAACCTCTAGGTGGAGGCCATGGCTAGTACCAAGACCATCACATCACGCTACGATGTCGCCGAGCACCTCCGCACGCCGGAGGAGATGGCCGCGTACCTCGAGGCGTCCATCGAGGAAGCCGACGGCGACGCCAGGTTCATCGCGAAGGCGCTGGGCGACATCGCCCGCGCCAGGGGAATGTCGCAGGTTGCGAGCGATGCTGGCCTCTCCCGCGAGAGTCTCTACAAGGCGCTTTCCGGAGAACGCAACCCGACCTTGGACACGGTTCTCAGGGTCGTCGGCGCCCTGGGTCTGAAGCTACGCGCCGAAACGGTAGTCGATGCCGGCGTGGCCAGGGACGCGGCTTCCGACTATCTCAGTTAGTCCCCGACGCGAGAATCGGGACACCAACGCCAGATGCGCGGATGTGGTTGGACGGGCCGTTTTGTTACACCCGCTGGGCACGATTGCTGCGACATGTCACCTCGCTGGTCCGGACTGGGTGCTGAATTCCGACCGAGCTGCCTGGGGTCAAGACGCGGTCTCAAGCCTCGGATCCGTTCAAGTCGTCCCCCTGTGCGAGGAGCGATACCGTTGGTCACCTGAGAGCTCTGCTCCGGTGGCCGGACCCCGCGCGGCGCCGCGATTGCGAGGAAGGCGGCGAACGAGAGTCAGGTTGGAAGGGGCTCTGTCGCGTGGTCAGCTTTGCAGAGACTCCGCGGCATCGGCAGGTCTCGACCCCGATTGCCCGCCCGCATGCGTACAGAAGGTATTCCGCGGACCCGCGTTTGGTGGCACCGCCCTGCTGGACCGGCTACTCCATCGATGCCACATCGTCAACATCCGGGGCAACAGCTA
>JAAXGI010000209.1 GCA_012267505.1 Gemmatimonadota bacterium | reverse complement strand
CGGGATGTTCTGCAGGTTCGGGTTCGACGAGGAGAGTCGCCCCGTGGCCGCGACCGCCTGGTTGAAGGAGGCGTGGATCCGCCCCGTGGAGGGATTGACGAGCTTCGGAAGCGCGTCGACGTAGGTGGATCGGAGCTTTTCGAGCCGCCGGTAGTCGAGGAGGTGGCGGGGGAGCGTGTAGCCGCGCGCCGCCAGCTCCTCGAGCACGGAGGCGTCCGTCGAAGGGCCGGTCTTCGTCCGCTTCACGACGGGAAGCTCCATCGTCTCGAAGAGGACCCTCCGGAGCTGGGGGTTCGAGTTGATGTTGAAGCTCTCCCCCGCCTCCTTGAAGATCTCCTCCCGTACGAGTACGAGCTCTTCCTGGAGCCGCCGACTCATCGAGGCGAAGACGGCGGGATCGATGCGGATCCCGGCCTCCTCCATCTCCGAGAGGAGGGGAACGAGCGGCATCTCGAGAGAGCGGAAGAGCCGTTCCGCTCCCCGTTCGGCGAGTTCGGCCCCGAAGCGGGAAGCGAGCTCGAGCGAGACTTCCGCCCTCCGGCAGAGGGCGTCCGAGGCGGCTTCGGGCGCGACCTGCCCGGTGGGGATCCGCTTCCTTCCCCGTCCCGTGAGCTCGTCGAACGGTGCCACGGCGCGGCGGAGGACATCGGCCGAGACGAAGCCGACGGTGTGCTGCCGGCGTCCAGGATCGAGGACGTAGGAGGCGACCATCGTGTCGAAGTCGGCGCCCGCGAACCGCACCCCTGCCCGGCGGAGCAGGATCGTGTCCTCCTTCAGGTCGTGGCCGACCTTCTGGAACTCCGGGTCCTCGAGAAGTTCCCTGAGCGGAGCCATCTCCGGGCCGGCGATCGCGGGCAGGTTCCGGGGCGGGTCGCCTGCCTCGGAGAGCTCCGGCGGCGGAGGCTCGTGGCCGAGGGGGAGGTAGACGCCGGTGCCCGGCTCCCAGACGAGGGAGAGGCCGACGATCGTGGCCCGCATCGGCTCCGGAGATGTGGCCAGGAGCTTGAGGGCGACCCGACCCGCCCGCCTCGCCTCCTCCACCGCACGGTCCACTTCCGGAGCCGCCGAGATGACCCGATACCCGCTCCCGCCCGCCTCCGCTCCGGAGTCCGGATCCTCCGGCCGCGAGAACCGCTCGAGGAGCGAGCGGAACCCGAGGTCGACGCAGAGTTCGCGCAGGCGCGCGTAGTCCGGTTCTCCGAGTCGGAGCCGCTCGAGGTCCAGTTCGACCGGGAGGTCGGTCTGGATCGTAACGAGCTGCCTGGAGAGGAGGATCTGTTCGGCGTGGCTCTCGATCGACTGCCGTTTCGACTTCCAGGGGATCCGCTCGGGGTGGGCTAGGATCTCGTCGAGGGAGCCGATCTCGGTCAGCAGGCGCCGCGCCCATCCCGGTCCGATTCCGGGCGCGCCGGGGACGTTGTCGGATGCGTCCCCGACGAGCGCGAGGAAGTCGGCAACCTCGCCGGGCGCCACCCCGAGCCGCTCCGATGCGTTCGCCTCGTCGACCCAGTGCTCGGCGACGCCGGAAGCCCCGCCGCGGCCCGGATTGAGCAGACGGATCCCCGGTCCGACGAGCTGGTGGAAGTCCTTGTCTCCCGAAACCACAACGGCCTCGACCCCGGCTCCGGCGGCCTGCCGGGCCAGGGTCCCGATCACGTCATCCGCCTCGTACCCCTCGACTTCCACGATTTCGTCGTTGAATGCCCCGACGAGTTGCCGGATGCGGGGGATCGACGCGCGCAGCTCGTCCGGCATCCGCTCCCGCGTCGCCTTGTATTCGGGGAACACCTCGTCGCGGCCGCTGAGTCCCGCATCGAAGACGACCGCGAGGTAGGCGGGAGCGTGGTCGTCGCGGAGGGAGAGGAGGAAGTTCAGGAATCCCCACGGGGCGGAGGTGTTCTCGCCGCGCGTGTTCGTCAGAGGCTGCCGGATGAAGGCGAAGAAGGCCCGGTAGATCAGCGCATACGCGTCGACGAGAAAGAGCCTCGGGGGCCCGTCCGGGGGAGGGTTCATCGCCGGAGTCCTGCCGTGGGACAAGAAAAAAAAGGGGCCACCCCGGCCGGCTTCGGCGGGATGGCCCCCTGCGTGCCCGGCGGAGGCACGCGATGGCGGGCTACGCCCCCTTCGCTTGGATCGCGTGCAGGGTGTCGATCATCTTCTGCGCCGACTCTTCCATGTCGATGACCAGCGAGTCGATCGTCGACACGAAGTAGTTGTGCGCGATGCTCACCGGGATCGCGATCGCGAGGCCCGTGGCGGTCGTGAGAAGCGCGACCTTGATCCCGCCGGCGACGAGCGTGGCCTCCACCTCGCCGGCGACCTCGATCGCCTGGAACGCGATGATCATCCCGATCACCGTCCCGAGGAAGCCGAGGAGGGGAGCGATGTTCGTGAGCGTCGCGAGGACGACCAGGCCCCTCTCCAGCTTGGAGAGCTCGAGGAGTCCCTGGTTCTCGATCGCCTTCATCACACGGTCCGTCCCCTCGTCGCGGCGCTCGAGCCCGGCGAAGAGGATTTTGGCGGCGGGCGACTTGGAGTCGCGGCAGATCTCCAGGGCCTCATCGACCTGGTGTTCCGAGAGGAGTTCGTTGACCGAGGAGAGGATCCTCTTCGTCCGGGCGCTCTTGGCCAGGAGGTCGAAGAACTTCCAGATGATCACGAGAATGCCGATCCCGAGACAGATGCCCAGGGGCCAGCGCATGAACCCCATCTCCTCCCACGCGAACTGCAGCTGCTCCGTGAGGCCCAATTCCGGCTGGTCCATCCCCGGGATCTGGAGAAGGGCGCTGTAGAAGAGCGTTTTGCCGACCAAGGGGAACCTCCTGATGAAGTAATTGATGCTCTTGGCCCGAAGAGGCTCAGGGCCACGAGACTCCGATTTTGGGAAAACCGATAATGAATGCACCTCCCGGAACTGTCAAGCCCCGGATTCCCCCCTGAGCTTGATGCACGCGGCACGGTGCCCGCGCCTTCCGGCGGGCTCGAGCGGGGGGATGCCCGCCGTGCACGCCTGGTCCCTCCCGGGGTGCCAGCACCGGGGGTGGAAGTGGCAGCCCGGTGGCGGGGCGGCCGGGGATGGGATGTCCCCCTCGAGGAGGATCCTCTCCGCGCGTGCAGCCCCTTGCGGCTCCGTGCGCGGAATCGCGGAGAGGAGGGAGCGGGTGTAGGGGTGGCGCGCGTGGCGGTAGAGCCGCGTGACGCTGGCGGTCTCGACGATGCGTCCGAGATACATGACGGCCACCCGGTCGCTCACATGCCTGATGACGGCGAGGTCGTGGCTGATGAAGAGGTAGGTGAGTCCGAGTTCGCCCTGGAGGTCGCGGAGGAGGTTCAGCACCTGGGCCTGGACCGAGACGTCGAGCGCGGAGACGGGCTCGTCGCAGATGATCAGCTCCGGTTCCACGGAGAGTGCCCGCGCGATCCCGATCCTCTGGCGCTGCCCGCCGCTGAACTCGTGCGGATAGCGGTCCGCGTGCCCGGGGAGGAGCCCCACGATGTCGAGGAGCTCGAGGATCCGCCGCCGTCGCGTGTTCCGCTCCGTGGCCAGTCCGTGGACCTTGAGGATCTCGCCGAGCATGTCCTCGACGGTCATCCTCGGGTTGAGCGAGCCGAACGGGTCCTGGAAGATGATCTGCGCCTGCCGCCGGAGCCTCCGGAGCGCGTCGCCGTTCATCGAGCGCACGTCGTCGCCCCCGAAGCTGATGGCGCCCTCGGTCGGCTCGATGAGCCTCAGGATCGCCCTCGCCGCGGTTGACTTCCCGCATCCCGACTCGCCGACGAGTCCGAGAGTCTCCCCCCTGCGGATCTCGAAGGATACGCCGTCCACCGCCCGGACGACCGCCCGGTTGCCGCGCCTCTGGCTGCGGACGGGGAAGTACTTCCGGAGCCCGCGGACACGGAGGAGCGGGGGCTCCTCCGCCTCCGCGGGCTTGCCGCCCGGTGCCGGAGCAGCGGTCGCCACGCGCGCCGCCGCGCCCCGCCGCTCGGGTTCATCCGGGAGCCAGCAGCGGACGGTCCGCTCCCCTGGACGCCCACCCGACGGAGAGGCGGGAGGCGGCTCGCCGCACTTCTCCCAAGCGTGCGGGCATCTCGGACGGAAGCGGCAGCCGTCGGGCCAGGCGGCCGCGTCGGGGACGTATCCCGGGATCGGGCTGAGCCGCTTCCGGGTGACCGAGAGCCTGGGAAGGGAGGCGAGGAGCCCTCGGGTATACGGGTGCCGGGGACTGAGGAAGATCTCCCGGACCGTCCCGGACTCGACGATCTGGCCCGCGTACATCACCAGGACGCGGTCGGCGACCTCGGCCACGACGCCGAGATCGTGCGTGATCAGCAGCACTCCCATCCTGCGGCGTTCCCTCAGCTTCGCGATGAGATCGAGGATCTGTGCCTGGATCGTGACGTCGAGCGCGGTTGTCGGCTCATCCGCGATGAGGAGGCCGGGTTCGAGGGCGAGCGCGATCGCGATCATGATGCGCTGGCGCATCCCGCCCGAGAGCTGGTGCGGGTACTCGGCGTAGCGCGTCCCCGGGTCCGGAATTCCGACCTCCCCTAGGAGCCGGACCGCGGCCCGGCGCGCGCGCCGCCCGTCCAGGCGTCCGTCGAGGACGAGCGCCTCGCGGATCTGGTCTCCGACGGTCAGCACCGGGTTGAGCGAGGTCATCGGCTCCTGGAAGACCATCGCGACCTCGCGGCCCCGCACCTCCCGCATCGCGCGGTCCGGGAGCTCGAGCAGTTCGCGGTCCCGCAGGCGGATCGAGGCGCCGGGGAGAATCCGTCCGGGCGGCTCCGGAACGAGCCGCATGATCGAGAGGGCCGTGACCGTCTTCCCGCACCCCGACTCCCCGACGATCCCGACCGTCTCCCCCTCCTCCACCGAGAAGGAAACGCCGTCGACGGCGCGCGCGGTCCCCCCATCGGTGTCGAAGTGCGTCCGGAGAGCCGTCACCTCGAGGAGCGGCATCGGGCTCACCGTCTCGACCGGGGGTCGAGGGCGTCCCGCAGCCCGTCGCCCGCGATATTGAAGGAGAGGACCACGAGGACGATGGCGAGGCCGGGGAAGGTGGAGATCCACCACGCGCCGAAGAGGTTGTCGCGCCCGTCGGCCACCATCGTGCCCCACGAGGGGGTGGGTGGCTGTACGCCGAGCCCGAGGAAGGAGAGCCCGGCCTCGAGCACGATCGTGTCCCCGATGCCGAGCGTGGCCGCGACGATGACGGGCGCCAGCGCGTTGGGGACCACGTGGCGGAGAACCATGCGGGCACCCGAGAGGCCGAGCGCCCTCCCCGCCTGGATGAATTCCCGCTCCCGGATACTCAGCACCTCGCCGCGGACGAGCCTCGTCGGGTGCGGCCACTGGGTGAGGCCCAGCACCGCGACGATGAGGAAGATCGAGGGCTCGAAGAAGGCGATGATCGCGATGAGGAGTACGAGGCGCGGAAAGGAGAGGACCATGTCGACGACCCGCATGATGACGGTGTCGACCCGTCCTCCGGCGAAGCCCGAGACGGCGCCGAGAAGGGTGCCGATCGTCATCGAGATGCTCATCGCCACGAATCCGATCGTCATCGAGATGCGTGCCCCGTAGAGGACACGGGAGAGCACGTCCCGCGCGAACTGGTCGGTGCCGAGCGGGTGGCGGCTCGAGGGCGGGAGCAGCCGCTCGGTCGTCAGTTCTCCCTGCAGCGCCGGATCGAAGGGCGCGAGAAGGGGGGTCAGCAGGGCGAGGAGATACGCCAGAACGACGACGGCGGCTGCCGCGACCGCGAGCCGGTTCTTCCGGAAGGCTTCCCACGCCAGCGCCCACTGGGTGCGGGCGGGCCACGCCCGGCGCGCGCGTTCCGGACGGCCTTCCCGGCGGGACCAGGCGGCCAGAAGGAGGATGGCGAGCGCCCAGGTGGCGAGGGCGAGCCGCTCGTCCCACGTCCCGGAGAGCGCGCGGAGGAACCGCTCCCAGCCGAGAAACGCAGTCGCGAGCAGCGCGATCCAGAGAAGGAGCGCCGCGCTCCCTGCCGCGACCCGCCCTCCGAGGATCGCGGGGAGCCCGGGGAGCAGCATGCCGAGAAGCCTCCGGCCCCGCCCTTCCCTTCCGGCCGGGCCCGTGCCGCGGCCTGCACGGGAGGGAGCGGAACGGACCCCGTCATTCATAGCGGATCCTCGGGTCCACGATCGCGTAGAGCGCGTCGGCGACCAGGTTTCCGATGACGACGAGGACCGCGAAGATGAATGTTCCCGCCATCACGACCGGATAGTCGCGCTGGAAGATCGCGTCGACGACGAGCCGTCCCATCCCGGGCCACGCGAAGACGGTCTCGATCAGGACCGCGCCGCTGAAGAAGGTGGGGAGGTAGAGACCGAGCAGCGTCACGATCGGGATCAGGCCGTTCGGCAGGGCGTGGCGCGCGATCACGCGGAACTCCGAGAGCCCCTTGGAGCGTGCCGTCCGGACGTAGTCCTGGCGGATCACCTCGAGCATGCTCGCCCGCATGTAGCGGGCGATGCCGGCCGCGAGGACCAGGGCGAGGGAGAGGGAGGGGAGGACGAGGTGGGCCAGCCGGTCCCGGATCTGCTCGCCCGGGCTCATGAAGGGGTAGTCCACCGAGGTCATCCCCGAGGCCGGGAACCAGATCGGCCACTCCCAGAGGTTCCGGGCCCCGAGGCTGAAGACGAGGATCAGCATCAGGGCGAGCCAGAAGGAGGGCATCGAGTAGAAGAAGAGGCCGATCACGCTGAGCGCGCTGTCGGCAAGACGGTTGTGGCGCACCGCCTGGAAGACCCCGATCAGGATCCCGCCGGCGAAGGCCAGGAGGATTGCCGAGAGGGAGAGGGTCAGGGTGTTCGGGAGGATCGCGAGGATGATGTCGCGGACGGGTTCGTTGCGGGTGAGCGAGATGCCGAAGTCGCCCGTGAGCATCGAGCCCATCCAGCGCAGGTAGCGGATATGGACGGGCTGGTCCAGCCCCATGTTCCTCCGGATCTGCTCGAGCGCCTCGGGGGTGATGTTCGGGGATACGAGAAACGAGACGGCATCGCCCGGAGCGAGTGCCAGGAGGAAGAAGACGAGGGTCGCGATCCCGAGTACGATCGGAACCGCCTGGACGAGGCGGCGGAGGAGGAAGACCGTCACCGGGTCCCGTCCCCCGGGCGCGTACCCGTGAGACGCACCCCGCTCATCTCTCCGGGCGGCTCATCGCAGATCGGCAGGGATCCACCACTCCCGGATACCGACCCACTCCCCGCGCGCATCGAGCCGGACACCCTCGAGGCGCCGGTTCAGCCCCGCGAGGCGTTCGACGTGGTAGAGATAGGTGTAGGGCTGCACCTCCAGGATCCGGTACTGGAGTTCGTGCCAGAGGGGGACCGCCTCCTCCCGGGTCATCACGACGCGGAGTGTGTCGACGAGGCGGTCGATCTCCGGATCTGCCGTGCCGGCCCACCCGTACGGCTGGTCCACCTCCTCGGAATGGAAGAGGTCGCGGTCGTCCACCCGGAACTCGGGAACCCACCCGATGACGACACCATCGAAGTCCCGGAGTTCGGGCGTGTTGATCTGGTTGAGCAGCGTTCCCCACTCTACGACCTGGGGCGTGACGGAGACGCCCAGCGGGTCGAGCTGGGCCTGCAGGATCTGTGCGATGTCCTCGCGCTGCTGGTTGCCGAGGTTGTACTTGACGGTGAGCTCGAGGCGCTCGCCCGCCGGTCCCTCGCGTACACCGTCTCCGTCCCGGTCACTCCACCCGGCCTGTTCGAGGAGCGCGGCGGCCCGCTCGGGGTCGTGGCTGAGCGAGTCGGCGGTCTCCGCGAGATACCCCCAGTGGAAGGGCGGCACGCCGGCGTTGGCGACCGTCCCGTGACCCCGCCGGATCGCCTGCAGGATCTCCCCGCGGTCGATCCCGAGCGTGATCGCCCGGCGCACCCGGGCGTCCGCGAGCTGCGGCCGCCTAGAATTCCACGCGACGATGTCGTAGCCCCGGAAGGGGAAGACCCGGAGCCCGAGATGCGGTGCATCCTCGATCTGCGGCACCTGGTCGGGCCCGGGTGATAGGTAGAAGTCGATGCTCTCGGTGAGCAGCTCGGTGAGCAGCGTGGTCTGCTCGGGGATGATCCGGTAGACGTACCGCTCGAGGTATGGCGGGCCGCCGAGTCCTTCGGGGAAGGCCGGGTTCCGCCGGAAGCTCCAGCTCGCGTCCGCCTGGTGGCTCTCGAAGACGAAAGGTCCGTTGCCGACGGGGCACCGGCTCCCGAAGGGGTGCTGGCGGAGTTCGGCCGGGGGCACCTCGCCGAGGAGGTGGGCGGGCATGATCGCCGTCGAGCGCCACGAATCCAGGTACTCGGCATGCGGCGCGACGGAGAACTCGACCGTGCGGGCGTCGATCACGCGCACGCCCGCCTCCCCGCCCGCGTAGTGGGCCCAGAAGGCGGCGTTCGGGAACCCGGTCTCGGGATGTGTGGCCCGCGCGAAGGTGAAGGCGACATCGTCGGCGGTCGTCGGCGTCCCGTCGTGCCAGTAGACGTCGTCGCGGAGGCGGAAGGTGAGCGTCTCCGCCGCCTCGTCGAACTCCCAGGACTCCGCGAGGTAGGGGGCGGGCTCGAAGTTCTCGTCGAGGCGCACGAGCGTCATCAGGTGGACGAACGTCTGGTGCTGGCTCGCCGTGTAGTCGGTCGAGACGAGGGCGTTCATCCCGCTCGGCATCTCCCCGATCGTGCCCACGATGGCCGTGCCCCCGAACCGCGGCTCTTCGGGGTGCGCGAATCCGGCGAGGAAGGCCTCGACCCGCGGGAGGACCTCCTGGCAGAAGGGGGGAAGGTTCGCGGCCGTGCGGCTGGCGGCGTCGCCTCCCAGGCATCCCGAGACGGTCGCGGCGAGTGCTGCCGAGAGGAAGAGTGTTTCCGTGCGTCGGGTCATGTCCGTACTCCTCTGGCGTGCGGCGGGGATGCGGGCGTGTCCGGCCGGCTCTCTAGAGTCGCCACGTCCATGCCGCCGACGCAAAGCGGGGGACGAGCGATGCCGCCGTCCGCCGTTCGGTGTCCGTGGGAGAGCTCCGGCGCCACCGTCCTCCGAGCGACCGGATCATCGCCGTCTCCACCGCGGCGGCCACGCTCGGGAAGGACACTGCCCGGCCAACTTCGTCGGAGAGCGAGCTGCCCGCCTCGCGGAGCGACGCCGGCCCGACGGTGGCGCGTGCCAGCGGGATGGAACCGTGCTCGAGAACGGAGCCGCCGAGCCGGGCCTGGGCGCTTCCGATGAGTTTCCGTCCCCCCGCCTCGATCTCGTTCTCGACCGAGCGGCCGAAGCAGGCTTCCCCCTCCTCCGGGCGCGGGACGCGCCGGCCGCCGCCGGCGAGGTCCGCGTCGGCGCCGAGCGAGCGCACCGCTTCGAGCAGCGCCTCGCCCAGCCGCCTGTGGATGGCGCGGGGCCCTCCGAATCCGCGGGCGGGAACGATGGCCGCGAAGGTGAGCTCCCGGTCGTGGAGTACCTCGCGCCCCCCCGTCGGACGCCGGACGGCGTTTCCCCCGAAGAGGACCGCGACGGTTTCCCGGTAGCGCTCGGCGGCGGGCTGGTTCCGCCCGAAGGAGAGTGTCGGCCGGCTCCAGCCGTAGATCCGCAGCACCGCCTCGCCGGGCCGCCGGCACCGGGCGAGCGCGACGTCGAGCGCCATGTTCTCGGCCCCCGGGAGTGGGGGAGTGCGGATCGAGCGCCATGCCACCGGCGCCGCGCGCGCGGGCTCCGGCACGGTATTCTCCTATCCCCCAGTCGCCCCGTACGATGCGACGGGCGGGCAGGCACAGACGAGATTCCGGTCCCCGAAGGCATGGTCGACGCGCCGGACGGCGGGCCAGAACTTCTGCAGCCGCACGGCCGGCGAGGGGAAGGCGGCCTCCTCGCGCGAATAGGGGCGGTCCCACTCGCTGGAGGCGATGTCGGCGGCGGTGTGGGGAGCGTTCTTCAGCGGATTGTTTTTCCGGTCCATCTGCCCCGTCTCGATGCGGCGGATCTCGTCACGGATCGAGATCAGCGCGTCGACGAAACGGTCGAGTTCCTCCCTCGATTCCGATTCCGTGGGTTCCACCATCATCGTGCCCGGGACGGGGAAGGACATCGTGGGGGCGTGGAACCCGTAGTCCATGAGCCGCTTCGCGATGTCCTCGTCCGTGATCCCCGCAGACCTCCGGAAGGGCCGGAGATCGAGGATGAACTCGTGGGCGACCCGCCCACCTGGCCCCCGGTAGAGAACATCGAAGTGGTCCTCGAGCCGCGCGACCATGTAGTTCGCCGCCAGGATCGCGACCTCGCTCGCCCTGCGCACGCCGTCGCGGCCGAGCAGCGCGATGTAGGCCCACGAGATGAGGAGGATCGAGGCGCTCCCCCAGGGCGCGGATGCGACGGGCCCGATGGCCTCCGCCCCTCCCGTCGGTGCGAGCGGGTGGCCGGGGAGGAAGGGCGCAAGGTGGGGGGCCGCGCAGATCGGGCCCATCCCGGGTCCCCCGCCGCCGTGCGGAATCGCGAACGTCTTGTGCAGGTTGATGTGGCAGACGTCCGTGCCGTAGTCGCCGGGCCGGCAGAGACCCACCTGGGCGTTCAGGTTCGCGCCGTCGAGATAGACCTGGCCCCCGTGGCGGTGCACCGTCCCGGTGACCTCGCGGATGCCTTCCTCAAAGACGCCGTGCGTCGAGGGATAGGTGATCATGAGCGCGGCGAGCCGGTCGCTGTGTGCCTCGGCCTTCTCGCTGAGGTCCGCCAGGTCCACATTGCCCCGGTCGTCGCAGCCGACGACGACCACACGCATCCCGGCCATCACGGCCGACGCGGGGTTCGTTCCGTGCGCCGAGGAGGGAATCAGGCAGACGTCCCTCTGCCCCTCGCCCCGGCTCTCGTGGTACGCACGGATCACGAGGAGGCCGGCATACTCCCCCTGCGCCCCGGAGTTCGGCTGGAGGGAGACGGCCTCGAGGCCGGTGATGGCGCCGAGCCACGCTTCGAGATCGCGGATGATCTCCATGTAGCCGCCGGCCTGCCCGAGGGGGGCGAAGGGATGCAGCCCTGAGAATTCCGGCCAGCTTAGCGCTGCCATCTGGCTTGTTGCGTTCAGCTTCATCGTGCACGAGCCGAGCGGGATCATGCTCGTGGCGAGCGAGAGGTCCCGGCTCTCGAGCCTCCGCATGTAGCGGAGCATCGCCGTCTCGGAACGGTGCCGGTGGAAGACCGGGTGCTCGAGGTAGCCGCTCGCCCGCCGGACCGCGTCGGGGAAGGCGTCGGGCCTCTCGAGCCGTTCGGCGAGCCGTTCCAGCGATCCGGCGTCATGGACCGGGGCGCCGGGCGGATTGAAGAGGCCCAGGAGCGCGAGAAGCTCCTCACCGTCGACGGCCTCGTCCAGCGCGATCCCGAGCGTGCCGTCTCCGAAGCTCCGGAGGTTCATCCCCGCCTCCGCGGCGCGCGAGAGCACGGCGCGTCGCCCCGGGGCGCCGGGCCGGATCCGGAGAGTGTCGAAGAAGTGCCGGTGGAGGACATCGTGTCCCGCTTCGCGGAGTCCGGCCGCGAGGATCCGCGCCAGCTCGTGGACGCGCCGGGCAATCCGGCGAAGTCCGTCCGGGCCGTGATAGACGGCGTACATCGAGGCCATGACCGCAAGAAGCACCTGGGCGGTGCAGATGTTCGAGGTGGCCCTCTCCCTCCGGATGTGCTGCTCGCGTGTCTGGAGCGCCATCCGGAGCGCGGGCGCCCCCGAACGGTCGCGCGAGACCCCGATGATCCGGCCGGGAACCGCACGGCTCAACTCGGCCCGAACGGCAAAGAACGCCGCGTGGGGTCCGCCGAACCCCATCGGGACGCCGAGCCGCTGGCTGCTTCCCACCGCGATGTCGGCGCCGAATTCACCCGGCGGCGTGAGCAGAGTGAGGGCCAGGAGATCGGTGACCACGGCGACGCCGGCGCCCGCATCGTGCGCTTCCCGGATGCACGGTCCCGGCACCCGTACCTCGCCGCCGGTCGTCGGATACGCGAGCAGGATCCCGAAGGCATCGCCGTCGACGGCCTCGCGTCCAGGATCGAACGTGCGGACATCGATCCCGAGCGGCCGCGCCCGCGTCTCGACGACCGCGATCGTCTGCGGATGGCAGCCCGCGTCGACGAGGAAGACGCGACGGCCGCCCTTCGCCCGGTTCAGCAGGAGGGACATCGCCTCCGCGGCCGCGCTGCCCTCGTCCAGGAGGGAGGCGTTCGCGACCGGCAGCCCGGTGAGGTCGATGACCATCGTCTGGAAGTTGAGGAGGGCCTCGAGTCGCCCCTGCGAGATCTCGGCCTGGTAGGGCGTGTACTG
>JAAXGI010000078.1 GCA_012267505.1 Gemmatimonadota bacterium | reverse complement strand
CCCTTTGTTCCACGGGCTGCTAACGGCGCAGCAACCCTGTGTGAGAGAACGGTACTCAGCGCAAGAGGGGCAAATGTTGGGGTAGGAATGGGTCGACACTGTACTGACAATGGGTGGGGAGAGGGTTCCGATGGACTGACCCCGAGAGTGATTCGCCGCAGTCGAGTGTGGGACTGAAGAATTCCTGCCGAGGTTACGCGCTACGCACTGCGGAAGCACCTGATCCGGCACGGCCAACCGTCCATGGTCCACCGCGACTCACACGCACTTTGTCGGCAATTCTGTCAAATCTCTGGCTTTTTCAGCCCGATCGGTTGTGACGGCCCCCAGGGGCAAGAAGGGGGGATCGTGTGGTCCTGGTTGGATTTACGTAGCTTCTTGCCGAGATTACGGACTGCTGTGGGGCGGACTTACAAGCAGGAGGTCGCTGGTTCGAATCCAGCAGCGCCCATAGGACGGTGGCACCCCGTACCACATCACGTTCCGCCATGAAGGGCTGAGGATATCCGGGGCGTGCCCGGGTGCCATCTTCCCAGTCCGTCCATCTGTGCCGTGCCGGGTGCGAGGGAATCGAAGGCACGCGCGTGCAGCTCCGTGGTGCCCGACTGGCCTCCGCAGCCGCGTCCCGCAACTTGCATGACGGATGGGGCCCCGTTACGTACGGTCGGTCACCCGCCCGACCGGCGGTGATACGGGACCGGTAATCGTACGCACAGGAGGGGGGGATCCATGGAACAGCCTGGCACGCCGCAGGGAGCGGGAAGCGGCGAACCGACGCTCCGGAGGAGCATCGGATTGTGGCAGATGATGCTCTACGGGGCAGGGAGCATGCTCGGCGCCGGGATCTATGGCCTCCTCGGGGTGGTCGCGAGCGAGATGGGTTCGGCCATCTGGCTGGCCTTCGCGCTCTCGATGGTTGCGGCGGGGCTCACGGGGCTCTCGTACGCCTCGCTGGGATCCCGCTACCCGCGCGCCGGCGGCGCCGCCTACATCACGCACCGTGCCTACCGCCGGACCCTGCTGACCCATGTCGTGGGCCTCAGCGTTGCCTGTTCGGGGTTCACCTCCATCGCTGCCGGCGCCCGTGTCGTGGGACAGAACCTCCAGGCCCTCCCCCTCTTCTCGGGATTGGCTCCGGGCACGCTCGCCTTCATCTATCTTGTCTTCGTGGGCGTGCTCGTCTATCGCGGGATCCGGGAGTCCATCTGGGCCAACGTCGTATTCACCCTGGTGGAAGCGGCGGGCCTGGTCTTCGTGGTCGCGGTCTGCATGCGCTTCTGGGGATCGGCGAACCTCCTTGAATTCCCATCCGCTCCGGGGACCGATTCCGGCCTCCCATTGGTCTTCCTCATCAATGGAATCGTCCTCACCTTCTACTCCTTCCTCGGGTTCGAGGACGCGATCAACGTCGCCGAAGAACTGAAAAATCCGCGCCGTGACATGCCTCTCGGCCTGGTCCTAGCTCTCGCCCTGACCGTCCTCCTCTACATGGGCGTCTCGGTGAGCGCCGTCTCGGTCATGCCGTGGCAGGAGCTTGCCCAGGCCGACGCACCTCTGGCCGCGGTCGTGGAACGTGCCGCGCCGTGGGTTCCGGCCGGGATGTTCATCGCGATCACGATCTTCGCCGTGGCCAACACCGGCCTGATCAACTACGTGACGGCCTCGCGCCTCCTCTACGGGATGGCGCGCGACGGGCAACTCCCGCGTGCGCTCGCGAAGGTCCACCCGGAGCGGCGCACACCCCACGTCGCGGTGGCGCTTATCTTTGCGGTGATCGTCCTGCTGATCCTGTCGGGCGACATCTCGCAGCTCGCCTCCGCTACGGTCCTCCTCCTCCTCCTCGTCTTCTCGGCCGTCAACGCCGCGCTCGTGATTCTGAAGCTCAGGCCGGGCGAGCCGGAGGGTGCTTTCGAGTTGCCGATCGCGGTGCCCGCGTTCGGCGCGCTCGTGTGCATCGTGATGTTCGTCGCGCGGGCCACGGCCGGTGACATCCGGGCGCCGGTCATCGCCGCCATTCTCATCGTCGCCGTCCTGGGTCTGCATCTGGTACTGCGCCCGCGCCTAGCCGGGACGGACGAATCATCCGGATGACGGGAGCGGGCTGAGGGCGGGCTCACGGGACCCGTCCGGAGAAGACACCGGAGGTCCGCCCCGGTCGCCGGCGCGCGCCCGACCGGCAGTGTGGGCAGACCGTGGAGGTCTCTCGCCCGAATGGGGGAGAGGCGGAGAGTGCATGGCCGGGAAAGGCCGGCTCCTCACCGGCCGCTACCCATGCCGGTTGCCGGCGCGGGAGGGGGGAAGAAGGGACGCCGGCCGGCTCTATCCGCGTCCGGTTGCCGGCTGGGCCGGCTCCGGCGGGAGGTCGCCGGCGACAAGGCCCGCGGCCTTCAGTTCCTCGATGAACCCGAACATCTCCGGATTCACGATCCGGTCCGGATAGAGGATTCCGTCTAGGTGGTCGCATTCATGCTGGATGATGCGTGCGTGGAACCCTCTCGCCTCGCCCTCGACCTCCTGCCCGTTCGCATCGAGTCCCCGGTAGCGGATGCGCTCCGGCCGCGGAACCAGACCGCGCATCCCGGGGATGCTCAGGCACCCCTCCCACTCCGGCCGCACATCGCGGCCCCGGGCCGTGATCTCCGGATTCACCAGGACGGTCCGGGGGACCGGCGGGGCATCCGGATAGCGGGGATTGTCGCTCTGGACACCGAAGACGATCACGCGGAGCGGGACGCCGATCTGGGGGGCAGCCAGGCCGACGCCCCCGGCCGCCTCCATCGTCTCAAGCATGTCCCCGACCAGGGCGTTGAGGGCCTCGTCACCGGGCCTCTCAACCTCGTTCGCCCTCCGCCTGAGTTGCGGATGGCCCATCCGGAGGACCGCTCGGACCGCCATCGGTGTCCTCTCCCTAACCCAGAGACCCGTCCCGCCGCCGCGCATCGGGCTGGCGGCTCGGCTTGATCGGGAGCGTCCGTTCGAGAAGCCCGACGTATGGCCCGGCAACGGACGGGAGGTGTTTGCCTCCCGGCCGCACATTCGGTCTTTCCCGCATCTCGAAGCTCCGTCGCGGCGGTTGACGCCGGAGTCGGGGCGAACCTCTCCGGACGCGCCGGAGAGGCCGCCTGCCCGTCCGCTTCCCGTTACATTACCCGGGGATGGAAGGTAATCGGAGGCAACCTGAGGTCACCCCCCCGCCCGGGACTCCGGGCCGGGCCGCGCTTCCTCCGGATATGGCGCATTCCGTCCGTGGCCATCTCGGGATCGAGGCCGATCGGTACGACGAGGCGATCCGGCAGTTCATCCCGGGCTACGAAGACGGGATCGGCCGGGCCGCGCGCGAAGTCGCGAGGGGCCGCCCTTCCCTGGTCCTCGATCTCGGGGCGGGAACGGGGGCGCTCTCCGAGGCCGTCCTGAGCGAGGAAGGGGTCGGTGCGCTCATTGCGGTCGACATAGATCCCGAGATGCTCGCCCGGGCCCGCGCCCGGCTCCGGCGGTTCGGGAGCCGCGTCTCCTTCGAGTGCGGTTCGTTCGACGATCCCCTCCCCGGGTGCGATGCCGTCGCCGCCTCCCTCTCCCTCCATCACATCCCCGCGCTCGGGCGCAAGTCGGCCCTCTACGGTCGGATCTTCACGGCGCTCGGCCCCGGCGGGGTTTTCGTCAACGCCGACGTGGCCATGAGCGACGACCCGGCCAGGCGGAGTGCCTGCTACCAGAAGTGGGCGGCCCACCTCGTCTCCTCCGGGATCGACGAGCGGCGCGCCTGGGAGCACTTCGATGAGTGGGCGGCCAAAGACACCTACTTCCCGGTGGACGACGAGCTCGCGGCGATGGAGGGAGCCGGCTTCCGTGCCGAGTGCATCTGGAGGGACGCGCCGTTCACCCTCCTTGCGGGCCGGAAGCCGTAGGGCGGTTTTCCGCCCCGCATCCTTACTGTGTTTCCTTGACCCGTTCCCGCGTTCGCGCTAGACTGCGCGGTCTGTCGGGCGCCCCGCGGGCGGGGGACTGGCCCTCGGGACCGGATTCGGAGGAGCGATCTTGACTGATATGACCGCAATGTGTTGCTGTCGGGCCGCCCTTCCGGGGGGCGGGTCCGGGGGGCGCTGCGCCTAACGCAACACGCTGCGCTCGATCCACGGCCCCGGCCTCTCGGAGAGGCCGGGGCCGTTTTCGTATTCGTGACAACGCCGGGGCGCGACCGGATCCGGCGTCGAACCGCGCGGGGAGACGAGGGAATGGAACCGGGACTCGCACTGAAGGAGGCCTCGCCCGCCCTGCCGCTGGGCGAGGCCGAGGCGGCCGAGCTGAACGACGCATTCGAGAGGGCGCCGCCGGCCGAGATCCTCCGCTGGGCGCACGGCGCGTTCCCTGAAGGGCGGCTCATCCTCACCTCCACATTCGGCGTCGGCGGGATGGCGCTGATCCACATCCTCGCCCGGGAGGGGATCCGGCTCCCCGTCGTCTTCATAGATACGCTCTACCACTTTCCCGAGACCGTCGAGCATGCCGAGGCCATGCGGGACCGCTACGGCTTCGAGCTCCGCACCTACCGGCCGGCCCCCTCGCGGAAGTTCTTCGAGGCGGAGCACGGCGGGCGCCTCTGGGAGCGGGACGAGGAGGCGTTCCACGAGTGGACGAAGGTGGCCCCGATGCGGGACGCGCTCACGGGCGTTCTCGGCTGGGTCACGGGCCGCCGGCGCGACCAGTCTCCTACGCGGGCCGCCATGCCGCATCTGGAGCTCGCCAGCCGGGTGAAGATCAACCCTCTCGCCCGCTGGACCCTGGACGATGTGTGGAGCTTCATCCGCGCCGAGAACGTCCCCTACCACCCGCTCCACGACCTCGGCTACGCGAGCATCGGCGACGCGCCTCTCACGACCCCGGTGCGGCCCGGAGAGCATGAACGCGCGGGGCGGTGGCGGGGTAGTGCGCGTCTTGAGTGCGGTTTGCACGGAATCTGACCACCGAACCCGAGCCGGATACAGACCCATGGGCGCAGACGCCGACAGCTGGAAGGAGCTTCTGGGCGACAGGATCCCGGCCGCGATGGCCGAGGAGATCGACGCCTACGAGAACCAGATCCAGCTCAGGAAGGAGGAGAAGCTCGACGAGAAGGTCTTCGCCGAGCTCAGGCTCCGCCGCGGGGCGTACGGCCAGCGCTACGACAACGGCCAGCGCTACGACGGGACCAGGACACGGGACATCCCCTTTCCCCGGAGGGGGCTGACGAAGGGCCCGGAGACGGAGTTCGACGCCCCCGGGATGCAGCGTATCAAGATCCCCTTCGGGAAGGTCTCGGCCGAGCAGCTCGAGGTCCTTGCCGACTGCGCGGAGGAGTACTCGAACGGCGTGCTCCACATCACGACGCGCCAGGATGTGCAGCTCCACTTCACCGACATCGAGGACACGCCGGACATGCACCGCAGGCTCGCCGCGGTGGGGATCACGACCCGCGAGGCGTGCGGCAACTCCGTGCGGAACGTGACGGGGTGCCCGAAAGCGGGGATCTGCCGCGACGAGGTGTTCGACATCTCCCCCTACGCGAGGGCCGAGACCTGGTTTCTCCTCGGCCATCGCGACGTGCAGGACTTCGGCCGCAAGTTCAAGATCGCATACTCGGGCTGCGGAGCGGACGGATGCGCCCGCGTGATGATGCACGACCTGGGCTTCGTGGCTGCGGTCCGACGCTCGAACGGTGTCGAGGAGCGCGGCTTCCGGGTCGTCGTCGGAGGCGGGCTCGGGGCCATTCCGCATGTGGCGAAGGAGCTTTACGGATTCATGCCGGAGGCCGAGATGCTCCCGGTCTCCCAGGCGGTCTCCCGGGTCTACGCCCGGCTCGGCGAGAAACGGAACAGGAACAAGGCGCGCATCAAGTTCCTCGTCGCCCGCCTCGGCATCGAGGAGTTCCGGCGCCTGGTGGACGAGGAGCGGGCGGCGATGGAGAAGGACCCGCGCTGGTCGGAGTGGCTCGCGGACGCCCACCTTCCGGTGATCGAGGGCCTCGCCGGCCCCGCCACGGCCGGGGACGGCGAGCCGGAGCCGGGATTCGGGGAGTGGTCGGAGACGAATGTCTACGAGCAGAGGCAGGAGGGCTTCGTCTCGGTGACGGTGAACCTCCCTCTCGGTGATATCACATCACGCCAGTCGCGCCGGCTCGCCGACATCGTGCGGAAGTACGCGCCCGACGCGCTCCGGACGACCGTCGACCAGAACTTCTTCCTCCGCTGGGTCCACCGGCAGGACCTGGCCGCGCTCCACGGCGAGCTCCGCGCGGCGAAGCTCGCACTTCCCGGTGCGGCCACGATCTCGGACGTGACGGCGTGTCCCGGGACGGACACCTGCAAGCTCGGGATCGCGAGTTCGCGGGGCCTCGGGGCGGAGCTCAGGGAGCGGTTCGAGGACCGGGGCCTGCATCTCGACCCCGTGCTCCGCGACGTCCAGGTGAAGGTGAGCGGATGCCCTAACTCGTGCGGGATGCACCACGTCGCCGACATCGGGTTCTACGGCTCGAGCCGGAACGTCGGCTCCTACAAGGTGCCGCACTTCCTCCTCCTCCTCGGCGGCTCGCTCGAGGAGAACGCGGGGAACTACGGCCTCGCGATCGGCGCCGTCCCCTCGAAGCGGGTGCCCGAGGCGGCCGACCGGCTCTTCGACATGTATACCGGTGAGCGGACCCCGGGGGAGCGCTTCCGCAGCTGGGTCATGCGGGTGGGGAAGAAGGAGATCAAGGCGCGGATCGGCGACCTCCTCGTCGTTCCCTCCTACGAGGAGAACCCGGGCTTCTACGTCGACTGGCACGACGCCCGCGAGTACTCGATCGGCGACATCGGGGTCGGCGAGTGCGCGGGCGAGGTCGTGACGCTTACGCAGTTCAGCCTCGCCGGCGCGGAGAGCCGGGCCTTCGACGCCTCGATCATCGTCGACGATCCCGGGGCGGCGGAGGCGGAAGTCGCGGCCGCGATGGCATACGAGGCGATGGTGCTGGCCGCCCAGGGACTTCTCAAGCACGAGGATCCGGACGTCGGCGACGACCCCGACGCCGTGTACACCCGCTTCGAGACGGAATTCGTCGAGACCGGCCGCTTCTTCGAACGCTTCGTCGGCGCGCGGGAGTGGGGCTACTACCGGAGCGCGCACGCGGAGCGCGGCCGGGTGCGGGACCGGGACGGGGCGCGCCGGCGCGTCGAGGAGTCGCAGCTCTTCATCGAGGCGGCACACGCCTGCTACGCACGGCTTCTCGAGGCCCGTGCCTCCACGCGGTCCCGCGGCGCGCGGGCGGCCCGGTGAACGGCACGCGGCTCGCCGGTCTGTACAGGGTCTGCGTGAAGTGCTACGCGGCCGAGTACACCGTCGAGAACGACGCGGAGCTCTTCGTTCCGATCTTCCACGACTGGATCCGCGACCGCGCCCTCGACCTCGTGATGCTCGACGTCGCGGACTACGCCCACGCCCCCGACAGCCCGGGGATCGTGCTCGTCTGCCACGAGGCGAGCTTTGCCCTCGACCGCTCGGACGGCCGCCTCGGCCTCCTCTGCCAGCGCCGCCTGCCCTTCGACGGAACCGCTTCGGAGGGGATCGCCGAGACGGTCCGGCAGACGCTTGACGTCGCCGCCCGCCTCGAGGCGGATCCCCGCGTCATGGGCAAGCTCCGCTTCGATCCGACCCGGCTCCGGATCGAGGCGAACGACCGGCTTCTCGCCCCGAACTCGAGCGAGGGGTACCGGGACTTCGCCGCGCTCGTCCGCGCGGCGATCGCCACGGCCTTCGGGGCCGGGGAGCCCGCTGTCGAGAAGATCGACAACGACCCCCGGGACCGGCTGGCCCTCTTCGTGCGACTCCACGTGGCCCGGGGGTAGTACCGCGGAGAGTTGACGTCCGCCCGGCGGCGTCCACCTTCACAGTACGGATCTGCCCGCCGCCGGTCCCCGGCGCGTGACACGGAGAGCCAGAGATGAGCGACAACGGAGAGCGGCCCGCGTCGGGGGCCGGCGAGGCGCCCCCCTGGGCGATCCCCGCCGGTGTGCTCCCGACACTCAGCCGGGAGGAGATCGAGCGCTACTCCCGCCACCTGATCATGCCCGAGGTCGGGATGACGGGCCAGCGGAAGCTCAAGGACGCGAGCGTGCTCCTCGTCGGCGCGGGCGGGCTCGGCTCGCCCCTCGGGCTCTACCTTGCGGCGGCGGGGATCGGCCGGATCGGGATCGTGGACTTCGATGTCGTCGACCACACGAACCTCCACCGGCAGCTGCTCCACGGGACGAAGGACGTGGGGCGGCCGAAGCTGGACTCGGCGCGTGACCGGATCCGGGACGTGAACCCGAACGTCCGTGTGGAGACCCACCAGCTCCGGCTCACGAGCGACAACGCGATGGAGGTGATCGAGGGCTACGACATCGTTGTGGACGGGACCGACAACTTCCCGACCCGATACCTCACGAACGACGCCTGCGTGATCCTCGGCAAGCCGAATGTCTACGGGTCGATCTTCCGCTTCGAGGGACAGGTCTCGGTCTTCGACGCGAGGCACGGGCCGTGTTACCGCTGCCTCTTCCGCCAGCCGCCCCCGCCGGGGATGGTGCCGAGTTGCGCCGAGGGTGGGGTCCTCGGCGTACTTCCCGGGATCATCGGGACCCTCCAGGCCCTCGAGACGATCAAGCTCGTCATCGGCGAGGGCGAACCGCTTATCGGCCGGCTTCTCCTCTTCGACGCGCTCGCGATGGAATGGCGCATCCTGCGGCTCCGGCAGAACCCCGACTGTCCGGTCTGCGGACCCGAGCCCACCGTCACGGAGCTCATCGACTACCTCGAGTTCTGCGGGGTCTCCGACTACGAGGAGGGCGCCGACGCCGCGGGCGGCGGTGAGGAGGTCCCGGAGATCTCCCCCAGGGAGCTCAGGGACCGGCTCGAGCGGGGGGACCGGCTGCGGATCGTGGATGTCCGCCAGGAGCACGAGTGGGAGATCGTGAACCTCGGCGACCGGGGGGCCACCCTGATCCCGCTCGACTCGCTCCTCGAGCGGATCTCGGAGCTCGACTCCGCCGAGGAAATCGTCCTCCACTGCCAGGGGGGGTTCCGCAGCGCGAAAGCCCTCCGGCAGCTCCGCGACGCGGGCTTCCGGAAGCTCTGGAACCTCCAGGGCGGCATCCTGGCGTGGCAGAAAGAGGTGGATCCAAGCCTCCCCAGATACTGAGCCCCATCCGCGGGGCGCGACGCTCATCACGTTTACCGCCGCATGGGGCGGGCCGCCCCCCTCCCGGGGGGCTGAGGACCGACTGACGGAGGCTTGGAGATGATCGGACGGCTCATCGGAAAGGCGGTCGATATCCGCGAAGACGAGGTCCACGCGGTCGGGTGGTCGTTCGCCTACTTCTTCCTCGTCCTCGCGTCCTACTTCGTCATCCGCCCGATCCGGGACCAGATGGGCGTCGCGGGCGGGGTCGAGAACCTTGCCTGGCTCTTCACCGGGACCCTCGTCGGGATGCTCCTCCTCCACCCGATCTTCTCGGCGCTCGTGGCCCGCTATCCGAGACGCGTCTTCATCGCCTGGATCTACCGCGTCTTCATCGGGATGCTCCTCACCTTCTACCTCCTCTTCACGGTGGGTGACCAGACGCAGAACATCTGGATCGGCCGGGCGTTCTTCATCTGGACGAGCGTCTTCAACCTCTTCGTGGTCTCGGTCTTCTGGTCGTTTATGACCGACACCTACCACCCCTCGCAGGGCAGGCGGCTCTTCGGGTTCATTGCGGTGGGGGGAACGGTCGGGGCCCTCCTCGGTTCCTCGATCACCGCGAGTCTCGTGGGGATCATGGGCCCGATCAACCTGCTGCTCGTCTCCGCGCTCCTGCTGGAGCTCGCCGGGCGTTCCGCCCGCGCCTTCGAACGCCACGAGGCGAAGCTGGTGCGCGCCGCGGCACTGGAGCCGGATCCGGAAGACGGAAACGGGGACGCGGCGGCGGATACGGCGGAGGAGAAGCAGGAGGAGGTGATCGGCGGGGGGATCCTCGACGGGATACGCCGCGTGGCCCGCTCCCGTTACCTCCTCGGCCTTGCCGCGCTGATCCTCCTCTTCGCCGTGGTCTCGACCTTCCTCTACTTTCACCTGCTCGCCATCGTCGAGGATGTGATGGCGGGCGACGACGAGGGCCAGACCCGCCTCTTCGCGATGATGGAGATCGCCGTACAGTCGCTCACCCTAGTCACGCAGATCTTCCTCACGGGGCGCATCCTCAGGTGGCTCGGCCTCGGCCTCTCGCTCGCGATTCTACCGCTCGTGAGCATCGTCGGCTTCGGGATCCTGGCCCTCTCCCCGGTCCTGCTCGTCGTGGCCCTCTTCCAGGTCTTGAGGCGCGCGGCGAACTTCGCGATCCAGCGCCCCGCCCGCGAAGTCCTCTACACCGTGGTCGAGCGGACCGACAAATACAAGGCGAAGAACTTCAACGACACCTTCGTCTACCGCGCCGCCGACCAGCTCGGCGCATGGTCCTACACGGGGATGGCATTCTTCGGCCTCGGCCTCTCGGCGCTTGCCCTCACGATGGTTCCCGTCTCCGCCGTCTGGCTCCTGCTCGCGCTCTGGCTCGGGGTCAGGTACCGGCGCTACGGCCAGGAGGCGTGAGGTCCGAAACCCGGTGGACGCCGCGGCGGAGCCCCCTCCGGGCACCGGGGATCGCTACCGCCGGCCCGGGAGGAGGATCGAGAGGAAGAGGCTTGTGATCGAGATGAGGAGGGCGCCCAAGAATGCCGCTGGAAACCCGGTGACCGAGAGGGCACCGGAGAGCAGGTCGGTGAGCATGAGCATGAACGCGTTCGCGACCAGTGTGAAAAGCCCGAGCGTGATCAGGATGAGGGGAAGCGAGAGGAGGAGGACGAGCGGGCGGATCAGCGCGTTCACGAGGCCGAAGATGATCGCGACGGTGAACACCCCGGTGAAGCTCCCGTCGAGCTCGATCCCCGGGACAAGGCCGGCGGCCGCCCAGAGCGCGACCGCGTTGACGAAGATGCGGAGGACCATGGTCTCTCGCGATTCCTTGCGTTGACGGGTACCGGGGTGGGGGATCCGGCCGGGCGCGACCCGGGCCGTCCGCCCACCGTCCCGGGTCGGCCGGGGAAATCTACCATCGGAGGCGGGGCGGTCGAAGGGCGCCTGCCCGCACGCGACGTTCTCGGCTGGAACGCGCCGCTTCTCCCCTCAGCTGCGGGAGCGCCTTCTCAGGCTCTCCGAGCGCCCGTGTGACGGGGGCTTGAGCGAACGCAGCGTCTCCGCGTCACGCGCCGGTTGCTCTCCCGCGCACCCTGTCCGGAGGGCCCCGGTGTCGAGCTGGTGGCTCCCATTCTCGTCTTGGACGGCGGCGCGATGCTCGAGGGCCGGCCGGCCCTCGTCGTCATCTGCCCCCGGACGTCATCCGCCGGACCTCGGCCAGCCCCTCCGGCACCCACGCCGGCCGTTCGTCGCGGTTCCCGATCTCGAGGACCGTGTATGCGACGAGACGCGCCACCCGGGAGACCTTCCGGTGGCTCACGAAGTCGAGCTCGTCGCACGGGCGGTGGTAGCATTCGTGGAACCCGGCGAAGAGAAAGAGCGAGGGAATCTCCTCCCGCATGAAATTGAACTGGTCCGAGCGGAAGAAGAGCGCCTCGTCCGGCCACATGTTCGGCATCGTCGTGAGCCCGATTTCGGGCCGCTGGCGATTGACTGCCGTGATCGTGGGGCCGAGGGAGGAATAATCCCTGCCGAGCACCGCGATCGTGTCGGGGTGGGTGTTCCCGCCGACCATGTCCATATTGATGTTGGCCACGACGCTGCCGATCGGCCGCGTCGGGTGATCGACCCACCACTCCGAGCCGAGAAGGCCCTTCTCCTCCCCGCTCACATGGAGGAAGAGGACGGAACGCCGCGGGCGGAGCGCGGGCGGGAGGCTTCCGAGCACTCGGCCCACCTCGAGGAGCACCGCCGTGCCGGAGCCGTTGTCGTCTGCGCCGTTATAGATCGAGTCCCCATCTACCGGGCGTCCTACGCCGACATGATCGAAGTGGGCGCTGAGCACGATGTACTCTTCCCGGAGTTCCGGGTCCCGGCCGGGGAGCTCCGCTACCACATTCGGCGGATCTCCCAGGCTCACGATATTGAGGGGGAGCTCGGCATCGAGCCGCGTCCCGGCAACGGATGCGTGGATCTCCTGCCCGGCCGCGCTCCACGGCCGCGACCCTTCGGGGATCACCTCCTCGAGTGCCCGCCTCCGGATGAAGACGCGGGGGAGGTAGGCGTCGCCTCCGAGTCGCCACCTAGGCTGGGCGAGGCCCGACCCGAGCTGGCCGATGACCGAGGTGGGGAATCCCGCGTCCAGGATGTGGACGACTGCCGAAGCGCCGGCCTCGCGTGCATACGTGGTCTGCCGGAGAGAGGTGGACCAGAGGGCGGGGTCCCACCGGCCCGGAAGCCGGAATACGGCGACGGCTCCGGCGAGCGATCCGGGCTCGGCGGTGGCGGGTCGGTCCGTGCCGACGAAGGTGAGCGGCCCCTCGACCCGCTCCCCGGACCCTCCGTCGAAGAAGACGTCGCGGCCGAGGCGCGGCTCGACCGTTCCATCGGGGCCATGGAACCGAACGGTCGCGTTCGCGGGGTCGGGACCCATGAGGCCCAGGGGATACCGCTGCATGAAGCTCCCGTCCGGGCCGCCGGGCTCGAGACCGTAGCTCCTCTGGAGTTCCGCGATGTAGGTGGCGGCCGTCTCAAGGCCCTCGCTCGGCGAGTCGCGGCCGCGGAGCTGGTCGTGGGAGAGGACGGCGAGATGGGCCCGGACCGACGCCTCCGTGATCGACTCGATCGAGGATGCGATCGCGGGTGCAGCCGCCTGGGAGGCGACGCCGGCCGGCGGGATCGTGAGCCCGGCGAGGGCGCACGCTCCCGCGACGGCGAACACGCCCCGGGGTCCGCGTGGGGTTCCGGTGGCCTCCGTCATGCGTCCGTCGCTCCCTCCATGGCTTGCTGGACGGGCATGTCCCGCCCCGAGTCTCCCGGTACACCCCGTGCCGCCCAAGGCTCCTCGGAGGGGGCCGGAACCCCGCCCGGGTGCGGGCATCCCGCCGGACCCTTTGCTCCCGAGCCGGGTTCCTGAACGCGCTCGGCGGCTGGCGGGCCTAGCCCGGTACGGACACGATCGCGCGAGGCGGGAACGGTGACACAACGTATCGAGATCGGCGGGATGAGCTGCGGGTACTGCGTTTCGCACGTCCGGCGGGCTCTCGAATCGGTTGACGGCGTCGAAGTGGAAGCCGTCGAGATCGGGGAGGCCGTTATATCGATGCCTGCGGGTGGAGGGCGCCGGGAGGCTGTCGTGGAGGCGATCCGGGCGGCGGGCTACACGGCGAGCTAGGCGGCATCTCCCGCCCGGTGTCGGCCGGGGGCCGTTCCGGACACTCGGACCGGTTGGATGACCGGACCCGTTGCCAGAGGGCGTGTCATGCCGTCTTCCGGTTCGTCCCGCTCCGCCTTTTCTCCGGCCTCGTCGGATGGGTGGCCCGTCGCCCGTTTCCCGGACCGGTCCAGGCCCGTGTGAACCGCGCCTTCGCACGGCGCATCTCCATCGACAGGAGTGAGTCGGAAAAGCCGCCGGAGGCCTATCCAACCATCTCGGCACTCTTCAGCCGCCGCCTCCGGGATGGGGCCCGCAAGTGGAGTGGCCGCCCGGGGCGGGTGGGATCTCCGGCGGACGGGATTCTCAGGGAGTTCGGCCCGCTGGCCGGGGGCATGGCGCTCCAGGCGAAGGGCATTGCCTACTCCGTCGCCGAGCTTCTGGGTGATCCGGAGGAAGCCGGGCGCCACAGGACGGGCGCCTTCCTCACCGTCTACCTGGGCCCGAGGCACTACCACCGGGTGCACGGCCCCTGCCCGGCCCGGCTCAGGGCCGCCCGGCGGATCGGGGGCCGGCGTCTCCCCGTGCGTCCGGAGACCGCCGCGCGGACACCCCGCCTGTATGTGGGAAACGAGCGGCTTGCCGTCTTCCTGGAGACCGGGGCCGCACATCTGGCCGTGGTCGCCGTGGGGGCGCTCAACGTCGGCAGCATCCGGGCGGATTTCGATGCCGCCCTGGATGCCCGCGCCCGTGGAGGAGCGGGTGGGGGGACGCTCCGCTACGATCCCCCGCTCGAACTCGCGGCCGGAGACCCCCTCATGACCTTCCGGCTGGGCTCGACCGTCGTTCTCCTCGTGAGCCCGAAGGACGGCTCGACGCCGGCGTTCCGCGAAGGGCTGGCCCGGGGAACGGAGCTCCGGGCCGGGGAGCCGGTCGTGGAGCTCCGTCCGCGCGATGCCTTCCGCTGAGCGGCTGGGCCGCGGTCGCGCGCGTGCTCCCCGGCGCCGACGGGGGAGCGCCGGGTCAGTTGGCCGGACAGCTCGAGCGCTCGGGGATGCGGTTCACGCAGGCGATCGACTCTGCCATCCCCGAGGTGTTCCCCCCGCATGCGCTCGAGTGCGCGGCGGCGAGCGCGTCGACCTCCGACTCGCCCCGTCCGAGGCGGCACACCTCCTCGCCGTCGAACACGAGGCACACCTCGCATTCCACCTCGGCGCCTTGGAGCGTCCCCCACACCACCACGCCCATGAAGGCGAGTCCTGCCACGACGATCGCACCGATAACTAACGGTCTCATTCCCCCTCCCCGGTCCGAAGGGCAACGCCCAGCGGCGTTTTCCTTAATCCCCGGACTTCATTACCTTCATCCGCTGTCAGGTTCCGGCTCCATCAGCGAGCGGAGTCGCCCGAACGAGCGCGAGCGAGGAGAACCGTGTGGCGAGTGACGCGATAGAAGTCGAGGGGACCGTCGCCGAGGTCCTGCCGAATGCCAACTTCCGCGTGGAGTTGGAGAACGGTCATAGGATCCTCGCCTACCTCTCCGGCAAGATGAGGAAGTTCTACATCCGGGTGCTCGAGGGAGACCGCGTCAAGGTGGAGATGTCGCCCTACGACCTGAGCCGGGGCCGGATCACCTACCGCTACAAGTAGCAGCCTCCCCGCCGAGCCACTCGCTCCGCCCCGCCCGATCCGGAGGTCGGCCAGTGTCCCTGATCCCGCAGGCGAACGTCGAGCCCGTTGCGCAGGATGCAGAGGATGGACCGCACACTGACATCGTCTATCCTGCCGCGATCCCCTTCGCGCTGGCCCATCTCGCGGCGCTCGGCGTCTTCTGGACCGGTTTCACGACGACCTCGGTCCTCCTCTGCATCACCCTCTACGTCGCCCGGATGTGGGGGCTCACGGCCGGGTTCCACAGGTACTTCTCCCACCGCACATACAAGACGAGCAGGATCTTCCAGTTCCTCCTCGCTTTCCTTGCCCAGACATCCGCGCAACGCGGAGTGATCTGGTGGTCGGCGATCCACCGCCACCACCACCTCCACTCCGATTCCCCGCTCGACGTCCACTCCCCGAGGCACACGGGATTCTGGTTCTCCCACCTCGGGTGGATCTTCTCGAAACAGAAGGCGGAGGCGGACTACTCGACCGTCGCGGACCTGATGAAGTATCCCGAGCTGCGCTTTCTCGACCGCCGGCCCTATTTCCCCGCCTTTCTCCTCGGTGTCGCGTGCTTCCTCGTCGATGGGGCGCCGGGCCTCTTCGTGGGGTTCTTCCTGAGCACGGTCATCCTCTACCACTGCACCTTCGCGATCAACTCGGTCGCGCATGTCGTCGGCAACCAGCGCTACGTCACCGCGGACGACTCGAAGAACAACTGGTGGCTCGCCCTGATCACCCTCGGCGAGGGGTGGCACAACAACCACCACCACTACCAGAGCTCGACGCGGCAGGGGTTTTTCTGGTGGGAGGTCGACATCTCGTACTACGTGCTGAAGGCGCTCTCGTGGACCGGGCTCGTCTGGGACCTCCGGGCTCCGCCACGGTCGGTCCTTGCGGGAGAGGGCCGCCTGGGCCGGAAGGTGGTCGAGAAGCTCGCGGCGGAGGTGGCCGACACATTCTCTGCGGAGGTAATCGCGTCGGAACTCCGCGCCGTCTGGCACCAGCGGCCGGGGCTCGCGGAACTCCGTGCCCGGTGGGATCGGGCGCGCGGTGGGGCCTCGGCGCAGCTCAGGCGCGGACGCGAGGAGGTGAAGGCCGCCCTCAGGGAGCTCCACCTCCCGGAGTTTCCCTCGGCGGAGGAGCTCAAGGGGCGGATCACCGCGCAGTACGCGGATTCGCCCTCGCTGGACGAGATCGCGGAGCGGGCGAGTGAGCTCATCCTCGACAGGGTTTTCCTCAGGCTCGGGCCGGAGGCGGTTCCGGCGCCGGCCTAGCGGCACCCGCCGCCCCGCCCCGGCCCCCCGGGGCGCCGCCCTGAGACAGTTGTCCGTCGGTCCCTTGCGGAGGGGCTGCCGGCCGGTGGCAGTGACACGTACGGAGGCACGATCAGATGGCGGCCATCCAGGGGATCGTTGACACGCTGGAATTCCTGGTCTTCGAGTTCGGGATCCCGGCCGGAGAGGAGACGATCCCCCTCGTCGTGATCATCCTGATCGGGGCGGGCTTCTACTTCACGATCCGCCTCGGGCTCGTCCAGATCCACAGGTTCAGCCACGGACTCGCGATCGCGACCGGGCGCTACGACGACCCGAACGAGCCGGGGGACGTCTCGCACTTCCAGGCGCTCTCGACGGCCCTCTCCGCGACAGTCGGCGTCGGGAACATCGCGGGCGTCGCGGTGGCTCTCCACTGGGGTGGGCCGGGTGCCCTCTTCTGGATGTGGGTGACCGGCTTCATCGGGATGGCGACGAAATACGCCGAGGTCACGGCGTCCATGGAGTACCGCGAGGTCCGGGACCGGGATGACGCCGGACCGAGCTGGAAGGGTACCGTATCCGGCGGCCCCATGTACTACATGGAACTCGGCCTCGGGAAGGCCTGGAAGCCGATGGCCATCTTCTTCGCCGTCTGCCTGGGGCTCAGCTCCTTCCTCTCGGGAAACGGCGTCCAGTCCAACACGATCGCCGACGTGATGCAGACGCAGTTTGGCGTCTCCCCCTGGATGACGGGGCTCGCGGGCGCGCTCATCGTGGGCGCGGTGATCATCGGCGGGATTACCCGTATCGGTCGCGTCGCCGGGGTCCTGGCGCCGGCCATGGCCTCCGTCTACGTGGCGGGCGCGCTCTTCATCATCGTCCTGAACCTCGATCTCCTTCTCCCCTCCCTCGCCCTCATCGTGACCGAGGCCTTCAACCCGTCGGCGGGCATCGCCGGGACCGGCGTGGGGGTCTTCCTCGTGACGGCGCTCTGGGGGGTGCGGCGGGGGCTGTTCTCGAATGAGGCCGGGCTCGGTTCCGCCCCGATCGCACATGCGGCGGCACAGACCGACGAGCCCGTCTCCGAGGGGGTGGTCGCGCTTCTCGGTCCCTTCATCGACACGATCGTCATCTGCACGATGACGGCTCTCGTCATCATCATGACCGGTGCATGGGACGACCGGTCCCTGACCGAGATCGATCTCGCGAGCGGCGACCTGGGATTCGTCGAGGAGCGGGCCGATGGCCGGATCACCGTCTTTGCCGGCGCGCCGGCAGAGATCCGGGTCGTGGACGGCGTGCCGGCCGAGGCCGGGATCGGGGTCCCGAGGCTCGCATGGCACCAGGTGGCGGTGGACACCCTCTATGCGGATCCCGGTCTCAGCGACCCGTTCACCGGCGTCATCTACCCCGATCGGGATGAGGCCGTCCCGGCCGCGGGCGCGACGCTGGGCGTGCTCTACGGCCAGGCGGTCCAGAACGGTGCACCTCTCACGATGGACGCCTTCCGCCGGGGGCTGCCGGGGAACTGGGGCCACTACATCGTCGTGCTGACGGTTCTCCTCTTCGCGATCTCGACCGCGATCGCATGGAGCTACTATGGGGACCGGTGCGCGATGTACCTCTTCGGAGACAGGGCGATCCTCCCCTACAAGTTGATCTTCGTCGTCATGCATTTCCTCGGCGCGGTCGCGCCCCTGACCGTCGCCTGGGTGCTCGCCGATGTCGTCCTCTTCGTGGCCGCCGCTCCGAATCTGATCGCGATGGTGCTGCTCACGGGGAAGGTGAAGGAGATGACGGACTCCTACTTCGAGCGGGAGCCGTGGATCGAGAACGCCGAAGTACGGCGCCGCCTGATGGAGGAGCGCCGACGCCGGCGAGAGGAGCGCCGGCGGCGCCGGGGCTGAGGCCGCCCTGGGGCGCGCCGGCGCGCTGATCGGGAGCCGCGGCCACGGAGCCGCCGAGCCTTCCGTCACCCTGCGCGGTCGCGGCCCGGGGACGGGAACGCGCTCTCCGGCCACCGGTTACGGGCCACCTGCGGGGTGGAACGGTTGCCCCGGTCCGGGGTCTTGCACCGGGCTCCCGTCGCTCTCGCGACAATAACTCAACCCGACAACGACGGAGGTCTCTTCGATGGGCTATCCGCACGTCCTCCCGGATCTGGGCTACGCCTACGATGCGCTAGAGCCGCACATCGATGCGCGCACG
>JAAXGI010000003.1 GCA_012267505.1 Gemmatimonadota bacterium | reverse complement strand
ACACGCGGGGGAACGCCGCGCTCACCGCCCCCCCCGCCCGTCCCGGAAGGGGCCGGGGGAGGCTCCGTTCCCGCCGGGCCGCGCCTCGAGCGTGTGCGGGCGGCCGTCCCGCTCCCGCGCGTCTATGCCGCGCTCCGGATCCCGGCCTTCACCGATCCGGCGTTCCCGGCGGCCGACATCGCGGCGTCCGTCCTCGGGGACGGGCGGGCCTCGCGGCTCTACAGGCGCCTCGTCCGCGAGCGGCGGATCGCGAAGGACGCCTCGGCCCACGCGTATCCCCTCGTGACGGGCGGAAGCTTCATGGTCGTCCGCGCGACGGGGCTTGCCGACACGGATCCGGAGCTGCTCGAGGAGGCGGTCGGAGCGGAGCTCGACGCGCTCGGCCGGGTCACGGCCGAAGAGGTGGACCGCGCGGTCGCGCGCACCGGGACGGCGCTCCTCCGGATGGTCGAGGGGACGGGGACGCGCGCCGACCTCCTCTCGATGTACCAGTCGCTCTTCGGCGACGCCTCCCGGCTGGCCGGCGAGATCGGACGCCTCCGGGCCGTCGGCCCCCGGGAGGTCGAGGCGTTCGCCGCCGACGCCCTCGGGCCCGGCAACCGGGCTGTCCTCACCTACGTCCCGGAGGCGGCGTGACGCGTCCGGCGCCCTCCCTCGACCGCTCGGCGCCTCCCTCTCCGGCGCCCGTCCGCCCCTTCCGCCTCCCCCCCGTCTCCTCGGCCGCCGTCGCCAACGGCCTCGGGCTCCGCTCGCTCCGCCGGGCCGGGCCGGGGCTCGCGAGCCTCGTCGTCGTCCTCGACGCCGGCGAGATCCGCTCGCCGGCGGGAAGCGGCGGGCTCGCCGTCCTCACCGGGACGGCGCTCCCCGGGGGGACCCGGCGGCGCACGGGGGCCGAGCTGGCCGAGCTCTTCGAGGGGCTCGGGACCGGGCTCGCGGTCCGGACGGGGTGGGACGCGACCCTCCTCTCCCTCACCTGCCTCAGGGAACACCTCGACCGGGCGATGGCGCTCGTCTCGGAGGTGGTGCGGATGCCGTCGTTTCCCGACCGCGAGGTCGAGCGAGCGAGGCTCGGCCAGCTCGCCTCGATCCGGGAGCGGCGGATGAGCCCGGCGCGGATCGCCGCCGACGAGCTGGCCCGGCGCGTCTTCCCGGCGGGCCACCCCTTCCGACGTCCGCTCGCCGGAGACGGGGACTCGGTGGCCGCCCTCGGGAGGGAGGCACTCGCCGGCTTCGCGGCGTCCCGATTCCGGCCCGCCGCCGCGGGCCTCGCCCTGGCCGGGGACCTCTCCGCCGCGGAGGCCGGGGAGCTCGCCGGCCGCCACCTCGGAGAGTGGGAGGGGACGGACGCCGGGCCCCGACCCGCTCCCGCGCCGCCTCCCCCCTCTTCCCGCCGCGTGACCATCGTCGACCGGCCGGGTTCGGTCCAGTCGGAGATCCGGATCGGACACGCCGCCCCGCCGCGGGGCCGTCCGGACGAGACGGCGCTCCGGGTGGCGAACACCGTGCTCGGCGGTGCCTTCACGAGCCGGCTCAACCTGAGCCTCCGAGAGAGGCACGGCTTCACCTACGGGGCACACTCGCGCTTCGAGCTCCGCCGCGAGGGGGGCGCCTTCGTCCTCGCGGCGGCGGTTGGGACCGGCGTCACGGCGCCGGCGCTCGCCGAGGCCGCCGCCGTCCTCGAGCGCTTCCGGGACGAGGGGCCGACCGAAGCCGAACTCATGCGGGCGAGGGACTTCCTCTCGGGGATCTTCCCGCTCCGGATGGAGACGACCGCCCGGATCGCTCACCGGCTGGCCGACCTGCTCCTCTTCACGCTCCCCGACGACCATCACCACACCGAGCGCGACCGGATCCGTGCGGTCGGCGTGGCGGAGGCGGCGGCCGCGGCCAGGAGGCACATCCGACCGGAAGAGGCCGCCGTCGTGGTGGTGGGGGACGCCGGTCGGATCCGCGCGGAGGTGGAGGAGCTCGGGCTCGGGCCGGTGGAGGTCGTGGCGCGGTGAACGGTCCGGAGCGGCCGGCCCGCGAGGAGATCTACGCGGGCCGCATCGTGACGCTCTCGCGGGACACCGTCGTTCTCCCCGGGGGCGCGACGGCCACCTTCGAGCACGTCTCCCACCCCGGCGCCGCCGCCGTCCTCCCCTTCCTCGATCCCCCGGAGGCGGGAGATCCCCGCATCGTCCTGATCCGCCAGTACCGGCACGCGGCCGACGGGCACCTCTACGAGATCCCGGCAGGGCTCCCGGCCTCGCCCGCCGAGGAGTGGGAGGCGTGCGCGAGGAGGGAGCTCGCCGAGGAGACGGGCTACGAGGCGGGGGAGATGCGCTACCTGACCGGACTTCTCACGACGCCCGGATTCACCGACGAGCGGATCCACCTCTTCGCGGGGACCGGCCTCGTGGCGGGGGGAGCGCACCGGGAGAGCGACGAGGTGATCGAGGTGGTCGACCTCCCGCGCTCCGAGGCGGTCGAGGGGGTGCGCTCGGGGCGGATCGTGGACGCGAAGACGGCCGCCGCCCTCCTCTTCGCCCACGCCTTTCCCCCAGCGGCGAGCGAGGAGGAACGGAGCCCCCCGCCGCGCTGAGACCCGCGTCCCCCGCCGGGTGTCCCGTCCGGGAGTCCCGGTGTCCTCTTCCGGGGACGGTCCCTCCGCCGCGGCCTGGCCCCTCCCCGCCCGCCGCGGCGTTCCGGCCGCGCGGGAGCGCTGGCACGGAACATGCATGTCATCCGGGCCGGGGGCGCCATTGGCCCCCGCGACGCGACGGACGAGACACCTGCCTGCGAGAGGAGGGCCCGATGCTTCCCGAGGCCGCCGCCCGCCGGACGGAAGGACCAGAATCCGTTCCGGCCCGCCGGACCCCCGCCGCGCTCGCGGAGATGACCGACAGCGAGGTCGTGCAGTGCTTCCTCGATGGTGAGCCGCGCGGGTTCGACGAGCTCGTGCGCCGCTACGACGCCCGCCTCGTCAACTTCGTGCACCGGACGGTGGGCGACCGGGAGCGCGCCCAGGACCTCGTGCAGGAGACCTTCATCCGCGTCTACCGCCATATCGAGCGCTTCGACCAGGCCCGGAAGTTCTCCACATGGATCTATACGATCGCGGGCAACCTGGCGAAGAACGAGCTCAGGAACCGCTCGAGGAACCCCATCATCCTCTTCCAGACGATCAAGAAGAACTGGGACGCCGACCACAGGCCGCTCGAGTGGGAGGATGACGGCCCGAAGCCCGACGACCTCTACCGGCGCCGGCACCTGAAGGAGATGGTCGAGAGGGCCGTCGCCGAACTCCCCGAGCACCACAGGATGGTCTTCGTCCTCCGGGAGGTCGATGGCCACTCCTACGAGGATATCGCCCGGATCACCGAGACGAACCTCGGCACCGTGAAGAGCCGGCTGAACCGCGCCCGGAACAACTTCGCGCGGATCGTGGGGCCGATGATCGGCTGAGCGCCGGCGGCCGTCCGCCGGCAAGGCGGAGAGGAGCCGCACCCCCAGGCGGCCTCTCTCCCCCCGCCCCCCGGCCGGCGCGTCCGGCGGGGGGCGGCCTGCATGCGGGGGGAACCCGGGCGCGCGGGTCCACGTATGATTCCCTGATCCGGGCGGATGCGCCCGCACGTGGATGAATCCCGGCGCCTGGGCCGGCCGTGCCTATGAAGTGCTCGGAATTTCTCGACAACTACACGGATTTCCGCGACGGAGCGCTCGCCCCGCGGGAAGGTGACGCGCTCCGCGCCCACATGACCGGGTGCGTGCCCTGCCGGAGGTACGACAGGGTCGTCACCCGGGGGGTCGGCCTCCTCCGGGCGGTCCCCGGGACCGGGCCGGACCCCGATTTCCGGGCTCGCCTCCGCCATTCGATCTACGCGCTCGAGGAGGAGCGCCGCCGCCGCCGGCTCCTCGGGTCGGCCGCGCGCGCGGTCCCGCTCCTCGGCGCCCTCGGCGTCGCGGGAGCGCTCCTCGCAACGCTCACCCTCCGGGAATCGGTGCCGGTCGTCGAGCTCCCCCCGATCGTCGCCGAGCGGCCGTCCGACGCCTCCGGGCCGGCGGGCCCCGCCCTCCTCCCGGGCGCTCCCGCACCGGTGGAGGCCCGCGCCTGGCCCGCGGTGCCGGCCGGGCCCGGGACGCCGGGGACCCTCGCCTCGGCCGTCCGGCTCCCCGCGGCGGCGGCTCCGGCGGCGGCGCGGCGCTTTCCCGCCCCGGAGTTCTGGCGGGGGGCCAACGAGCTCCTCTACCGGAACTCCTCCCTCTACCTCCGCTACCGGGAGCCCGGGCTCGTCAGGACCACGGGGCTCCGCTGACCCCGGATGATCCCGGCCCACCTCCGGGTGCGTCTCGGCGAGGAGGCGGGGGGGGTCTTCTACCTCCACGGGGACGACGAGCACGGGAAGGACGCCGCGGCTCGCGCGCTCGCCCGCGCGCACCTGGAGGAGGCGACGGCCGACTTCAACCACGAGGTGCTCCGCGGCCGTGAGGTCACCCCGCAGTTGCTCGCCTCGACGCTCGCCACCCCCCCGATGATGGCGCCCTGGCGCGTGGTGGTTCTCAAGGAGACGCAGGCGCTCGCCGGCTCGCCGCGCCTCCGCTCGGTCGTCCTCGAGGCGGCGGCCTCCCCCCCGCCCGGGCTCGCGCTCATCCTCCTCTGCACCCCGCCGGAGAGGACGCGGGCGCGCTTCTACCGGGATCTCGAGTCCCGGTGCCGGGCGGTGAGGTTCGAGGTGCCCCGGGGGCAGGAGCTCCACGGGTGGCTCATCGGAGAGGCCCAGGGCGCCTTCGGCCGGAGCCTCTCGGAGGGGGCGGCCCGCGCGCTCGCCCGCGCGTTCGGCAGCAATCTCCCCGCGCTCCATCACGAGCTCGAGAAGCTCTCGACTCTCGCCGGGGAGGAGGGCGGGATCACGACCGAGCATGTGCGCCAGGCCGGAACGGCGATCGTCGAGCAGGACCGGTGGGCGTGGCTCGACCTCGTGGCCGAACGGCGGTGGCCCGAGGCGCTCCGGGGCCTCGGGATCCTGATCGGGCATGGTGAGAGCGGCGTCGGACTCGTGATCGGGCTCGCCACCCACCTTCTCAGGCTCGGCGCCGTCGCCACGGGCGGGTCCGCGGCGCTCGGGGCGGCGCTTCCCGGCAACCAGAAGTGGCTCGTCCGGAAGTACGAGCGGCAGGCGCGCGGCTGGACGCCGGCCGGCATCGAGCGCGCCCTCATCGGGCTCCTCCGGGTCGAGCGTCTGCTCAAGGCCTCGGGCGCGCCGGACCGCCTCCTCCTCGAACACTGGCTCCTCGGACTGGATTCGGCGGCGGAGGCGGCGTGAGCCGTTGCCTCCCCCTCCTCCTCCTCGGGCTGGCGCTCCTCGGCGCCGGGGCCGCCCGTCCGCCCGGACTCTCCGCCCAGGAGACCGATCTCGACCGGGTCGACGCCTTCCTCGCCCAGGGGCGGTTCTCCTCGGCCCGGGAGGTCCTCCAGGAGTGGTACGGCGAGGCGGAGGGGGGCGCGTCGAGGGAGGAGCGGCAGCGGGGCCTCTGGCTCAGGGCCGTCCTCACGGTGGATCCGGAGATGGCGGCCATCGATCTCAGGAGGCTCGTGGTCCGCTATCCGGGCGGCCCGTATTCCGACCGCGCGCTCTTCCGGCTGGCCCAGGGAGCGAGGGCGCTCTCCGAGGAGATCCGGGCGCTCGAATACGTCGAGGATCTGCTCCGCGACTACCCGGAGTCCGCCCTCCGGGATCGTGCCGAGCTGCTCTCCGGGGAGATCCGGTCCGACCTGGTCCCCGGCGCGGCCGGCGACGCGACCCCGTAGCCTTTTCCGCACACGCCTGACGCACCCGCCGCGGCCGGCGGGGTAGGAGCGCCCCATGCGAGCGACCGGACGCGGGGCCTCTCTCTCCTTCCCTGTGGCGGGGATGCACTGCGGTGCGTGCGTCTCCGCCGTCGAGCGGGCGGTGGGTGGCGTCGAGGGCGTCGACGGTGTCGAGGTGAGCCTCGCGGCCGAGAGCGCGCGTGTCGCCCTCGCCCCCGGCGGGGCGGACCCGGACGCGCTCCGGGCGGCCGTCGAGGAGGCCGGCTACTCGGCTCCCCTCGGGGAGGTCCGCCTCGCGGTCGAGGGGATGCACTGCGGCGCCTGCGTCTCCGCCGTCGAGCGGGGGCTTGCCGGCGTGCCGGGCGTCGTCGACGCGTCGGTGTCGCTCGCGGCCGGGAGCGCGCGGGTGAGCATGCTCGCCGGCTCAGCGCCGGCCGTCGCGCTCACGGCCGCCGTCGCCGAGGCCGGATACGGCGCCCGCGTCCTCGAGGACGGGGCGGCGGAAGGCGAGCTCGAGGAGCGCCGGGACGTCGAGCGGGAGGCGCGCTCGCGGGCGCTCTTCGCCCGCTTCCGCCTGGGCGCCGTGCTCTCGGTTCCGGTGCTCATCCTCGGCCACCACGAGTTCTTCCCCATCCTCGCGGACCTCCCCCACAGTGCGCTCCGTCCCCTCTGGGCTCTCTCCGGCGTTCTCACCTTCTGGATCGCTCTCGGGGTCGGCCGCGAGTTCTACCTCGGTGCCTGGCGGGCGCTCGGGAACCGGGAGGCGAATATGGACACCCTGGTGGCGGTCGGGACCGGGGCCGCCCTCCTCTACTCGGTGGCCGTCCTCGCGGCGCCCGGGCTCTTTCCGGCGGGCGCGGCCCACCCGTTTTTCGAGGCGGCCGCCGTCGTCATCACCCTCGTCGTCCTCGGCCAGGCGCTCGAGGCCCGCGCCCGCGGCACGACGTCGAAGGCGCTCCGCGCGCTCATGGACCTCGCCCCCCGCACGGCCCGGATCGTGCGTGAGGGGGAGGAGGTCGAGATCCTCGCCGAGGAGGTCGTGCCCGGGGATCTCGCCGTCGTCCGGCCCGGCGAGCGGATCCCGGTGGACGGGGCCGTCGAATCGGGCCGGAGCGCCGTCGACGAGTCGATGGTCACGGGCGAGAGCATCCCCGTCGAGAAGGGCCCGGGCGATGGGGTCATCGGCGGCACGATCAACCGCTCCGGCCGGCTCCGCGTCCGCGCCGAGCGCGTCGGGCGCGACGCCGTCCTCGCCCGGATCACCGCGCTCGTGCGCGAGGCCCAGGCCTCGAAGCCCTCGATCCAGCGGCTTGTCGACCGGGTGGCGGGCGTCTTCGTCCCGGTCGTCCTGATGCTCGCGACCGCGACGTTCGCGCTCTGGTACACCTTCGGGCCCGACCCCGCGCTCACCTACGCGCTCGTCGCCTCCGTCTCCGTCCTCGTGATCGCATGCCCCTGCGCGCTCGGGCTCGCGACCCCGATCTCGGTGATGATCGCGGTCGGAAAGGCGGCCGAGAGGGGACTCCTCGTCAAGGACGGGGAGGCGCTCCAGCGGGCACGCCGCCTCGGCACGGTGATCCTCGACAAGACGGGGACGATCACCCGGGGCGAGCCGGCGCTCACCGATGTCCTCCCGCTCGCGCCGCTCGGCGCCGACGAGCTCCTCCTCCTCGCCGCCTCGGCCGAGGAAGGCTCCGAGCACCCGCTCGGAGCCGCCGTGGTGGCGGCGGCGAGGGAGCGGGGCCTCGACCTCGCCCCGGCGCCCTCGTTCGAGGCCGTGGGCGGGCTCGGCGTGCGCGCGGAGGTGGCGGGGCAGGGCGTCCTCGTCGGCACCCCCCGCCTCCTCTCCGGTGAGGGGGTCGATCCCGCTCCCCTCGGCCCGCTCTGGGACCGGCTCTCGGGGGAGGGGAAGACACCGGCGATGGTCTCCGTCGGGGGGGAGGCGGCCGGGATCCTCGGGCTCGCCGACCGGGAGAAGGAGGATGCGGGGGACGCCGTCGCCCGGCTCGGCGCGATGGGTCTCGAGGTCGCGATGCTCACCGGCGACAACCGGACGACGGCGCTCGCCGTCGCCGGGCGGGTCGGGATCGGGGAGGTGTACGCCGGGGTCCGGCCCGAGGAGAAGCGGGACGTCGTCGTCCGGATCCGGCGCGAGCGCGGCCGGCCCGTCGCGATGGTGGGCGACGGGATCAACGACGCGCCCGCGCTCGCGGCTGCCGATGTCGGGATCGCGATCGGGGCGGGGACCGATGTGGCGAAGGAGACCGCCGACCTGGTCCTCGTCGGCGGCTCGCTCCACGGGGTGGCCGACGCCGTCGAGCTCTCCCGCGCGGCGTCGCGGAACATGCGCCAGAACCTCGTCGGCGCCTTCGCCTACAACGTCGCCGCGATCCCCGTCGCGGCCGGCGTGCTCTTCCCGCTCTTCGGGGTCCTCCTCTCGCCGATGATCGCGGGGGCCGCGATGGCGCTCAGCTCGGTGACCGTCGTGACGAATGCGAACCGGCTTCGCCACTTCGCGCCCTCCCCCCGGCCGGCGCCCTCCCCCGCGGCCCCCGAGGTTGGCCGGTGAGCGCCGACGTCCTCCTCGTGAACCTCGGCGCGGTGGTTCTCATCGCGCTGATCTTCTGGTTCTTCCGGATGGGCGGCTAGAAGGATGGCCGCCGATGGGCGTGGCCCGCGCGGAGGGGAGACCCCGCTCATGCGCCAGTGGCGGGAGATGAAGCGCCGCCACCCGGACGCGCTCCTCTTCTTCCGGGTGGGAGACTTCTACGAGCTCTTCCGGGAGGACGCCGAGGAGGGCGCGAGGCTCCTCGGCCTCACCCTCACCACCCGGAACAACGGGGCGGCGGCCGGCGTCCCGCTCGCCGGCGTCCCCGCGAAGGCGCTCGAAGACTACCTGGCGCGCGTGGTCGGGCTCGGGCGCCGGGCCGCGATCTGCGAGCAGGTGGAGGCTGCGGGAGAGGGGGCGAAGGGGATCGTCCGGCGCGAGGTCGTCGAGACGGTCACGCCCGGCACCGTCCTCGAGGACACCCTCCTCGAGGCGGGGAGGAACAACTTCCTCGCCCTCCTCTCACCCGCGGCGGGTCCCCGCCTCGGGCTCGCGTCCGCCGATCTCTCGACGGGGGAGTTCGTCGTCGAGGCCGTCGACACCGACGCCCTCGAGGGGGAGCTCGGCCGGCTCGGGGCCGCCGAGCTCGTCCTCCCCGCCTCCCTCGAGGAGGCGCTCGCCCCCCGCCTCGGCGGCCCGGGATCCGTCCCCGCTCCCCCGCCCGTCGTCCGCGACGACTGGCTCTTCGACGAGGCCGCCGCGGGCGAGGAGCTCCTCCGCCACTACCGCGTCCACTCCCTGGATGGCCTCGGGTTCGAGCCGGGGGACGGGCTCCTCGTGAGCGCCGCCGGAGCGCTCGTCGCCTACATCTCGGAGCTCCAGCCCCGGGGCGCAGGCCACCTCGACCGGCCGAGGATCCGCCGTTCGGGCACCGAGATGCTCCTCGACGGGATGACGCGCCGGAACCTCGAGCTCGTCGAGCCGCTCCGGGCCGGGGACGGCGGGGAGGCGGGCACGCTCATCGGCGTCCTCGACGAGACGGTCACGGCGATGGGCGCCCGGATGCTCCGGCAGTGGCTTCTCCGCCCCCGCCTCGAGGCGGAGCGGATCGGGCGCCGCCTCGAGGCCGTCGCCGAGCTCGCCTCGAACCGCGAGCTCCGTTCCGGCTTCCGGGACCGCCTCCGCGGGATCGCCGACATCGAGCGCCTCGCGGCGAAGGTCGGATCGGAGCGGGCGGCCCCGAGGGAACTCGTCGCGCTTGGCCGCTCCCTCGAGGTCCTCCCCGCTCTCGAGGCGCTCGGCCGCTCGGCCGGCTCCGAGGCGCTCCGCGAGGCGACCGTGGGCCGGGACCTGCTCGGAGACGTCGCGGGGCGGATCACCGGGAGCCTCTCGGAGGAGGTGGGCGCCACCCTCCAGGACGGCGGCGTCATCCGCCCCGGCGTGAGCGGGGAGCTCGACGAGCTCCGGGAGGTGCGCGACGGGGCGCGCGGATACATCGCGTCGCTCCAGGCGCGCGAGCGGGAGCGGACCGGGGTCGGCTCGCTCAAGGTGGGGTTCAACCGGGTCTTCGGATACTACCTCGAGGTGACGAGGCCGAACCTGGACCGCGTGCCCGACGACTATGTCCGGAAGCAGACGCTCGCCAACGCGGAGCGGTTCTTCACCGCCGAGCTCAAGGAGTGGGAGGAGAAGGTCTCTGGGGCCGAGGAGGCGATCCTCGAGCTCGAGACGCGGCTCTTCGCCGAGCTCAGGAGCGCGGTCGCGGCCGAGGTCGGGCGGCTCCAGCGCGCTGCCCGGCGGATCGCCCGCATCGACGTGCTCTCCACCCTCGCCGAGGTCGCCGTCCGCCGACGCTATGTCCGCCCCGAGGTGCACACCGGGTTCGGGCTCTTGATACGGGGCGGGCGCCATCCGGTCGTCGAGACGATGATGCCCGCCGAGTCGTTCATACCCAACGACATCGTGCTCGACCGGTCCGGGTGGATGGTGGTGCTCACGGGCCCGAACATGGCGGGAAAGAGCACCGTGCTCCGCCAGGTCGGCCTCATCCAGCTCCTCGCCCAGATCGGCTCGTTCGTCCCCGCCGACGAGGCGAGGATCCCGCTCTGCGACCGGATCTTCACCCGGGTCGGGGCCTCCGACAACTTGGCGCGCGGCCACTCCACGTTCATGGTCGAGATGAACGAGGCCGCGGCGATCCTGAGCGGGGCTACCGACCGGAGCCTCGTCCTCCTCGACGAGATCGGCCGCGGCACCTCTACGTACGACGGGGTGTCGATCGCGTGGGCGATGACCGAACACCTGCATGAGAAGGTGGGCGCGAAGACGATCTTCGCGACCCACTACCACGAGCTGACCCAGCT
>JAAXGI010000207.1 GCA_012267505.1 Gemmatimonadota bacterium | reverse complement strand
AGACTTTATCCACGGGCTGCTAGGTACATCTAGGCGATACGTCGCCGTCAGTTGGCCTTGCTGGTGTCAGCCTGATCAGCGCGAGGTCAGTCGTTCGAATCTACCCAAGCCCATTGGACTGGCGAGAACAGGTTACGCGACCTGCCTCCCGCCGGCTATTCTCGCGCGTCCATCCTGCTGAGCCGTCCGCTCCACGACAGGATACGCTCATCGGCCGTGACCAGCGTGTGTCCACCGAGCGCGGTCGCGACGATCAGCCGGTCGGCGGGATCGGTGTGAAGACCTGTCAGTTCGTTGGCCCGAACGGCAATGTCGCCTTCGACAGGGATCTCGATGAGACCATCGCTGATAAGCCGCATCCGCCAGGCGCGAATGTCCTGACTCAGGTCGATTCTCCCCGTCTCACGCAGCATGGCGACCTCCCAGAACGATATGGCGGATGCGGCCAGCGTCGCGTCGCGAAGGGCCTGTTCGACTAGCCGCATGCACCTGGGTCCGGTTCGGCGGACGCCGACGCGGGACCACAGCAACACGTGCGTGTCCAGAAGGATCACGGATCCAGGGTCCGATCCGGATGGGCCTCAGCTTCCCACTCCACGTCGATCGGCGAGATGATGTCCCCAAGGATCTTGATGGTGCCGCGATCTGCACCGAACCAATCCCGGAATTGCTTGCGGTAGGGAACAAGCCGTGCAGTAGGACGCCCGTTTTTTGTGATGACGATCTCGTCTCCGCTCTTCGCCACTTCGTCCATCAGCCGGAGGCAGGTCGCCTTGAATTCGGAGGCCTTGATCGTGCGAACCTCCCCTCGTGTTCCGGTTTCACCTGCCATGGCGAACCCCCGAAGCTGAGACGATTGGGTATGTAACCATAGTCATGTCCATGGTCTTTTTGACCATAGCGGTGAGCACCGGGATCCGCAACTACGGCTCCTGCTCTTCATCTGAGGTCCGGGTATGCATGCCAGGCTTCGGTCGGGAGGGCATGACCCTGCCGTTCCGCTCGGAAGCCGAGATGCAGGGCGGACAACGCGAGGTCGGAGATCACCTGCGTGTCGAAATCCCTGCCCGATGCAATGACGTCGTTGCTGGCAACGCACCTAGGCCAATGGACCGAGGCACCCTCGCTGAGCAGGACCTTCTTCCCAGGGAGCTTCCTCAGTCGAGGCCGGGAAGGATCCGGTACCTCACCCGCGTCTGATACTCCGCCCACTTCCCGGTGCCGTCCTTCCCGGTGCGGTACCGGTCGTCGAAGCGCTGGCGAAATGTGAGGAGCGAGACGGTGAGAGTGCATCTGGCACAGAGGCGCGGGCTGTCCATATGGGCTTCCCGGCCGTGCTGGAATGGGCCGTCGTCACGGACTGGCGAACAGACAACCCCTGCGACTGGCTCCTGTTCTTCATTTCAGCGTTCGGGCACGAGGACGCTGGAAGAGCAGTTCAGATGGCGCGGGCGCTCGGGCGTGAGCCCGACGGCATTCGGCAAGAAGGCGCCGCGCGACCCGCACCCGATGTGTCCCCCGTGATGGCTCGGGTCGCGGTGGCGCGCGAAGCGGACGACCGACGCGGTCGGCGCATCCGGGGCGGCCTCGCAGCCGATGCCGACGCAGGGGACGGGGCCTGCGAGACATGGAAGGAGACCGGCCCAGGAGACGCTGGTCTCAGAGCTTCACCGCCCGGAACCGGGTTCGGAGCTCCTGCGCGAGGTCGTAGAGACGCGGGTGGGAGACCGGGGCACCGCCCACGGACCCGTCTAGGATCGACCCGGTGAACCATCGGCTCTCCCCTTCCGCTTCGTGGTCCAGCGCGAGGCCCCGATGCGGGGCCGACCGCTACGCCGAACGGGAACGTACGGTGCGGAAAACCGGCGGCCAACTCTGTGTCCCGTCGTGGACTGTAATGATCATGACTTCCCGATCTCGTAACGGAAGGTGGCCCACGGCTTCGGTGTGTGGGTCGTGGTATCCACCGATGAGTCCGACCTGAGTCTTCCCACGAGGACGCTTCGTCCGCGGCCCGATCAACCGAACCTTCTTGTCCATTAACGATAATATATTATCATTACGGACCAAGCACTCACGTTCTCTTTCCGCTCCTCCTGGAGGCGTGACACGATCGAGAGCGCGCAGGGGATCGGGCGCAGGCAAACAGGAGTTCCAGGGAAAAGATGACGCACCGATACATTGCAGCTGTACTTTTTTTGGGGATGGGCATGAGCGCCCTTACGATGCCTGGGGCCGCGCAGGTGCTTGAGGAAGGCGAAGTTCGGGGGATCGTCCGGTCGGCCGAGAGCGGCATGCCTCTCGCGGGCGCGACCGTGATGGTCGTCGGCATGGGCGGCGGCGCAGTCACGCACGGCGACGGGTCGTTTCGCATCGCCGTGCCGGACGCCGAGCGGTACCGGCTCCGGATCGATCGGCTCGGGTACGCGGCGGTTGCCCTCGATGTCCGGCCGGGGGAGATGGCCACGGTCGACCTCGAGGTGGCCGCCATCCCGTTGCCGGAAGTTGTCGTCACGGGGGTCCTGAGTCCCACGGCCGCGGACGAGACGATCCGGCCTTCTGCCGTTTTCACAGAAGAGGAATTGCAGGGGCGGCTCTCGGCCACCGTCGCGCAGACGATTGCATCCCTTCCGGGGGTGGCCGTGAGCAGCATGGGGCCGGGCACTGCCCAGCCGGTCATCCGTGGCCTGAGCGGAGACCGGATCCTCATGCTGGAAGACGGCCAGAGGGTGGGTGATGTCGTCAACAGCGGCCCGGACCACGCCACGGCGCTCTCCCCCTCCTCGGCCCGGCGGATCGATCTGATTCGCGGGCCAAGCGCGGTCCTCTACGGGAGCAACGCACTCGGCGGCGTGATCAACGTCGTGCGGGAAGAGGTGCCCCGCGCGGTGCCTTCCCGCGCCACCGGCTTCACCTCGCTCCAGGCGCAGACGGCCACTCGCGCCATCGGGGGAAGCAGCCAGATCACGGTCGGAGTCACCGAGCACGTCCCTCTTCGCATCGAGGCATCGATGCGCCAGGGAGGGGATCTGCGGACACCCGTCGGGAGGCTGGCGGGAACCCAGACCGACATGTGGAGCGCGTCGGCCGGGACATCGTGGGTGGACGACTGGGGCCACGCGGGCGGCGCCGTTCGCGTCTACAGGAACGACTACGGGATTCCCGGAGGATTTGTCGGCGGCCACACGAACCCGGTGCGGACGGAGCAGGAGAGATTCGCGGGCCGGTTTCGAAGCCTCATCCGGCCTGGGCGAGCGCTGGAGGCGATTGAAATCGATGCCGGCTACACATGGTACCGGCACAATGAGTGGGAGCCCCCGGACATCCTGGGGACGCTCTTCGAACGCCAGATCGTGAGCGGGGAGGCTCGGGCGCGGCACGCGCGATGGGGCCCGTTCGCATCGGGCGCCGTCGGAGCGAGAGTCTCGTGGGAGAACTTCGGATTCGGGGGCGCGCTCTACAACCCGAACACCCGGCGCAGGACACAAGCCGCGTATGTCCTTGAGGAGATCCGACTCGATCCGGTCTCGATCGAGGCCGGGCTCCGCTACGACCGGGTCGAACTGGAACCGAACGAGGAAGAGCTGTCCGACATCGGGCACATCCGTGCACGTTCCTTCGGCGCGGTCTCCGGATCGCTGGGCGCACTTCTGCGGATGACGGGGCAGCTCACCGTGGGAGCGAGCGTGGGCCGCGCCTTTCGCACCCCGGATGTACACGAACTCTACTCCGAGGGACCGCACCTCGCGGCCAATTCATTCGACGTTGGCAATCCCTCGCTCGAGACGGAAACGGGACTCGGAGTCGACGTGTTCGGGCGTATCACCGGACAACGCCTGAGCGCCGAGATGACGTGGTTTCGAAACGCGATTTCGGAATACGTTTTTCCGCAGGCGACGGGGAGACTCAGCCGTGTGCGGCTCCCCATCTATCAGTTCGTGGGCGAGGACGCCCTTATGACCGGCTTCGAGAGCGTCTTCGGGTGGGCGATGCCGGCCGGGTTCAGGGTGGAGGCCGTCGCGTCGTACGTACGCGGCACGATCCGCGCCACGAACGAGCCTCTCCCCTTCATCCCCCCGCTCGAGGGTCGCCTTGCGGTCGGCTATTCGCCGGTGGACTGGTTCGTGGAGGCGGAGGCGCGGACGGCGGGGAGCCAGGAACGGACGGGGCAGTTCGAGCAGCCGACCGATGGATACACGATCCTTGGCCTCTCGGGCGGTGTGCGTCTCACCTTCGCCGGG
>JAAXGI010000112.1 GCA_012267505.1 Gemmatimonadota bacterium | reverse complement strand
CGCAATCAAGCCCGAGATGGTGGCCAACATCGAGATCCTCACGGGCACGATACCAGGTGCGATCGTGGTGCCCCAGGAGTCACTCGTGCGGGCCGAGGACGGGTTCGTGGCCTTCGTGGTCGGGAGCAACGGTAGCGGCGCCGAGGTCGCGGAGCTCCGCGAGGTAACCCTGGGCCCCTCCCAGCGTGACCAAGTTGTCGTCGAGGAGGGCCTCCTGCGCGGCGACCGGCTCATCGTGCTCGGGCAGAACCTCGTGGTCGGCGGCGACCGGGTCCGGGTCGTGGCCACCCGGGACGGGGTGCCGGCAAGGGGGGACCAGTGATCGATCGCAGACGCGACGGAGCGGGAGCTGGCGCCCCCCCCCGCCGGGACGTCGGTACGCCGCCGGCGGGGCGTTTCAGGGAGTTCGGGCTCACCAGCTTTGCGGTGGACCACGGAACCAGCGTGGTGATCCTCTTCATCATCGTGTGCGTGGCCGGGTTCGTCTCCTACCTGAACCTCCCGAAGGAGGCGCAGCCCGACATCGAGATCCCGATGGTCGTGGTCAATACGATGTACCCCGGCGTCTCGCCGGCCGATGTCGAGACGCTCGTCACCCGGCCCCTCGAGGAGGAGCTGAGCACGATCTCGGAGGTCGAGGAGATGATCTCGACCTCCGTCGAGGGCTATTCCTCGATCACGGTCGAGTTCTCGGTGGATGCGGACCTGAACGAGGCGCTCCAGCAGGTCCGCGAGAGGGTCGATATCGCGACCCCCGAGCTCCCCGCGGAGGTCGAGGATCCGAATGTCATCGAGATCAACCTTTCCGAGTTCCCGATCATGCAGGTCAACCTCGCCGGCGAATATGGCCTGGTGAGGATGAAGGAGGTCGCCGAGGAACTCCAGGAACGCTTCGAGCAGATCCCCGGGATTCTCAGGGCCGACGTGCGGGGAGGGCTTGAGCGGGAAGTCAGGGTCGACGTCGACCTCGCCCGGCTCAAGTACTACGGGCTCTCGATAAACGACGTCGCCCAGGCGATCGGCTCCGAGAATGTGAACATCCCGGGCGGATCGATCGAAGTGGGCGACGTGGACTACCTCGTGCGGGTGGATGGCGAGTTCGTTGACCCGGCGGTCATCGAGGATCTCGTCGTCGAGGTCTTCGACGGCCGCGCGATCTATGTGCGTGACGTGGCGGACGTCGAGTTCGGCTTCGCCGACCGGACGAGCTACGCCCGGCTGAACGGGAACCCTGTTGTTACGATCGACGTGGTGAAGCGCTCCGGCGCGAACCTCATCGAGGCTGCCGACGAGGTGAAGCGGATCCTCGCGGAGATGGAGCCGCAGTTCCCGCCCACGACCGAGGCGGTGATCACGGGCGACCAGTCGCGCGAGATCTTCATGATGGTGAGCAGTCTCGAGAACAGCATCATCTCCGGGCTCATCCTGATCCTCTCCGTCCTCTTCTTCTTCCTGGGCGGACGGACCGCCGCCTTCGTGGCGCTCGCGATCCCGACATCGATGATGCTCTCGTTCGTGATCCTTGCCGTCCTCGGGATCACGATGAACATGATCGTGCTCTTCAGCCTGATCCTCGCGCTGGGGATGCTCGTCGACAACGCGATCGTGGTCGTCGAGAACATCTACCGCTTCGTCGGCGAGGGCTGGAGCCCGCGCGACGCGGCGAAGAAGGCGACCGGCGAGGTCGCGAGGCCCATCATCGCGGCGACGGCCACGACGCTCGCGGCGTTCGCCCCGCTCACCTTCTGGCCCGGCATGGTGGGCGAGTTCATGGGCTACCTCCCCCTGACGCTCATCATCACGCTCTCGAGCTCGCTCTTCGTGGCGCTCGTCATCGTTCCGACGCTCTGCGCGATGTTGCTCCGGCCGGCGGACGCGCAGGTCCGGCAGATGACGCCGCTCGCCCGCCGCACGCTCCTCGTCGCCTCGGCGGTGGTGCTGGTCGGGGTCGCCGCACTGAACCCCGTCACGGCGGTCCTAGGGGCCGCTACCATCGCCGGCGTGTGGGCACTTCACCGGCTCGTCCTCGGGTGGATCGCGCGGGCGTTCCAGGCCACGTGGGTGGTCTGGATGCTCGAGCGCTACGAGGGAGCGCTCCTCTGGGCGCTCCGGCGCCGGGCGCTCCTCCTCGGCGGGTGCGCCGCGGCTCTCGTCGGCACCTTCGTCGTCTTCGGCATCTTCAACCACGGCGTCGAGTTCTTTCCCGAGGACATCCCGCCGGCCCAGCTCTTCGTCGATGTCGAGGCAGCGGTGGGGACGAACGTCGAGTTCACAGAGGCCGTGGCACGCTCGCTCGAGGACGAGGTCCGGCTGCTCGGCGGGTTCGGCGACGTCGAGTCGGTCGTGACCACGGCAGGCGGGGGCAGTGGGAACCCCGGCGCCTCGATGATGGGGAGCGGAGGTCCGTCGGGGCAGAACCAGGCGCGCGTCTCGCTCGCCCTCATCGACTTCGAGGACCGGGAGCACGACGGGTTCGACACGCTCCGCGACCTTCAGCAGGACGTGGGCCGCGAGATCCCGGGCGCAGAGATCAGTGCAGCGACGCTCAGCGCGGGGCCGCCCGCCGGAAGCCCCGTGAACATCGAGGTCGTGGGAACGGATCCGGACGAGCTCAAGCGGCTCTCGGATCGGATCTTGGCGATCCTCGAGAACGCTCCTGTTGCCGCGAGCCTCGTCGGGCTCGAGAGCGACCTGGACGAGGCCAGGCCCGAACTCGCGGTCCGGGTGAACCGGGAGCTGGCCGCCCTCTACGGGCTCTCGACCGGGGAGGTCGGGAGCGCGCTCCGGGGCGCGGTCCAGGGGTTCGAGGCGGCTCGCTACCGGGACGGCAACGATGAGTACGACATCATTGTCCGGCTGGCGGAAACGGATCGCGCCGACCTCTCCTCGCTCGAGGATCTCGTGATCCTCTCGGAAGGAACTCCGATTCCGCTTCTATCCGTGGCCGAGTGGCAGGTGGGAGAGGGTCTCGGCTCGATCCGCCGGAAGGACATGGACCGCCTCGCGACGATCTCGGCAGGTACACGGGCCGGACTGAACCAGAATCTGGTCTTGGCCGAGGTGCAGGAGACGCTTGCGCCCTTCGCGGCCGGGGAGCTCCCGCCCGGCTACGAGCTCCGCTACACGGGCCAGGCCGAGGAGCAGATGGAGGCACAGGCGTTCCTCGGACGGGCCTTCGCCATCGCGCTCATGCTGATCGCGTTCATTCTCATCAGCCAGTTCAACTCCGTCGTCAAGCCGTTCATCATTCTCTCCTCGGTCATCATGTCGACGGTCGGGGTCCTGTTGGGCCTGCTCGTCTTCAACCTTCCCTTCGTCATCATCATGACAGGGATCGGTGTCATCTCCCTGGCCGGGATCGTCGTGAACAATGCGATCGTTCTGATCGACTACATCGATGTCCTGCGGGACCGGGACGGGATCGCGCGGCGTGACGCCCTCGTGCTGGGGGGACTGACCCGCTTCCGGCCGGTGATCCTGACGGCGGTCACGACCGCACTCGGGCTCGTTCCCCTCGCGATCGGGCTCAACTTCAACTTCTTCGGACTCTTCTCGAGCCTCTCACCCGAGCTCTACTGGGGGGGGGAGCAGGCAGCGTGGTGGCGGAACATGGCCCTCTCGGTCATTGCCGGGATCCTCTTCGCCACCTTCCTCACGCTCATCGTGGTCCCCGTCCTCTACTCGATCGCCGACGATGCGGCGGTCTTCCTGCGCACGCGGCTCATAGGCGAACGGAGCGCAAAGGACGTGGAGGCCGCCACCGGGGCCGCGGTGCCGATCCAGGGAGCGCCGGTCCCCGAGGAGATCCCGGCGCCGCCGGTCCGCCCGGCGGCTGCGGGTGCTCCGTGGTTCGGGCGGGAGGCGGGCCCCGGAGACCTCGCGACGGGCCCGGCCGAGTGAGACGCCGGCGGGAGCAACGGGCCCGGTCGCCGAAGGCGGCACGGTGACAGCGGGTACGGTGCCGTCACGCCTCCTCGCGTGTGGAGCGGTTCTCTCGACGACGCTCGTGCTCCTCCTCCCCGCCCCGGTGGAGGCCCAGCAGCCCACCGAAGCCCAAGGCAGTCCGGATCCCGCGCCGCCTTCGCCGACCGGCCCGGTCGCCGAAGGCGAGCTCACGGCGCTCCGGCTCGCTCCCGATCTCGGGATCGACCTCGACGGGCGGCTGGACGAGGAGGTCTGGGGCCGCGCCAGGGCGATCACCGACTTCACCCAGCAGGAGCCCGTCGAGGGGGCGTCGCCCAGCCGGGGGATGGAGATCCGGGTGGTCTATGACGAGGAGCGCCTCTACATCGGGGCGATGGTCTACGACGATCCGTCAGGCATCCTCGCACATCAGCGGGAGCGGGACGCCGGGCTAGGCACCGACGACCGCTTCATGTGGATCCTCGACACATTCCTCGACGGACGAACCGGCTACTTCTTCGAGATCAACCCGGCGGGGCTCATGGGGGACGGCCTGCTGACCGGCGGCGGGCGGATCCAGAAGTCGTGGGACGGGATCTGGGAGGCGCGGACGTACCTGCTCGCCGACGGATGGTCGGCTGAGATCGAGATCCCGTTCCGGACGCTCAACTTCGATCCCGCGCTCACGACCTGGGGGATCAACTTTCAGCGCACGATCCGCCGCAACAACGAGGAGATCCTCTGGCGGGGGTGGCGCCGCGACGAGGGTCTTTTCCGCGCGGTCCACGCCGGCCGCCTGTCGGGGCTTGGCGGGATGAGCCAGGGGTTGGGGCTTGAGGCCGTACCGTCCGTGATCGGGAGCTGGAGGAACCTCCCCGAGCTCGCAGAGGAAACCACCTTCCCCCGGGATCTGAGCCTGGACCTCAACTACAGCGTCACCGAGAGCCTGCGGGCGTCCGTCTCGGTCAACACGGATTTCGCGGAAGTCGAGAGCGACCAGCGGCGGGTGAACCTCACCCGCTTCCCGCTCTTCTTTCCCGAGCGACGGGACTTCTTCCTGGAAGGCTCAGCGGTCTTCGACTTCGCCCCGAGGAGCGGCCCAAGGCCCTTCTTCTCGCGCCGCATCGGGCTCCAGCAGGGCGTGCAGATCCCGATCGATCTGGGTGCGCGGATGACGGGGCAGGCTGGTCCCTACGATCTTGGCTTCTACCAGATCCGGACCGGGTCGACGCAGATCGAAGGGGAGTTCGGCCCGGAGACGGCCAGACTTGTGCCGAGGGAGGACTTCACCGTCGCGCGTGTTCGCCGGCAGATTTTCGAGCAGTCCCATGTGGGTGTGATCTACACCCGGCGGGCGACGGACGACGGTCCCGGCGGTGTCCGGCCCGAGGACCGGCACACGGTCGGAGCGGACATGCAGCTCTCGACCCGAAGCTTTTTCGGGGACCACAACGCCGAGCTCAACCTGTTCGCGGTCTGGAACTCGAATCCCGATCCGGCCTCGCCGCGCAACCTGTCGAACCTCACCGGCCGTGGGCTCCGGCTCAACTTCCCCAACGACATCTGGTCCGGGCACATCTCGTACCGGGAGTTCGGTGAATACTACCGGCCGGCCGTCGGGTTCGTGAACCGCAACGACTTCCGGCGCGTCGAGCCGAGAATCGGCTGGTCACCCCGCCCGGAGAGCATCCCGTGGATCCGCCAGTTCGACTTCAGCGTCCAGTTCCGGAACCTGAAGGAGATGGGAACGGAACGGCTCGAGGAGCGCGAGTGGGTCTTCAACGTGCTCGGGATCCGCTTCGAGAGTGGCGACGGGATGGGGGTGAATGTCGTGCGCTCGTTCGAGGGCCTCGACCGGCCGTTCGAGATCAGCGAGGGGATCGTGATCGATCCGGCCGGATACACGGCTTGGCGGGGGAATCTCCGGGGGCAGACGGCGGGCCGGCGGGCCGTCTCGGCCTCGGGCGAGCTGGAACTCGGCGAATTCTGGAACGGAACGATCACCGGTCTCAGGGGACGCGTGACGCTGCGGCCACGTCCGGGGATGGCGCTCGCCGTGGACTTCGAACACAACGAGGTGGATCTTCCGCAGGGAGACTTCGCGACGGATGTCTACCAGCTCGAGACTGACTGGAATCCGAGTCCGTGGATCGGAGCGACGACCCAGATCCAGTACGACGACGTGACCGAGCTTCTCGGACTCTTCGCCCGAATCCGGTGGATCGTCACCCCGGGAAGCGAAATCTTCTTCGTCTACACCCACAACTGGCGCAACGCACTCGTGGCGGGGCTCGACCGGCACGAGCTGACCACGCTCTCGCGGGGCGCGACCATCAAGGCCAACTACACCTACCGGTTCTGATATGGATTGACCTGTCAAGTTGCGCGCTACTCGTTCGGTGGTCCTCCCTGGATGTATCGGGCTCGGGGGGTGTGCGGCTTGTAGCGACGGTGGATCACACTGATATCCGTGGGTAGAGTCAGGGGGTGGCGCGGTGCCCTTAGGGTCCGGTGCTTGTGGTTCCATCGCTTTCGCTGTGGTGCTCAGTCCGGCTCCCGATAGGTCCGTTTCCACTCCCCTGCTCGTCGAACCGGACGTGCGGAT
>JAAXGI010000050.1 GCA_012267505.1 Gemmatimonadota bacterium | reverse complement strand
GGCGAGCCGGTCTGGCCGATCGAGGAACGGCCCGTCCCCCAAACCGAAATCCCGGGCAATTGGTCTTCACCGACCCAGCCCTTCCCGACACGGCCGGAGCCGATGGAGCCGCAGGGACTGGACGAGGACCGAATCATCGACTGGACGCCTGAGCTCAGGGCGCAGGCGATGGAACTCGTGAGCCAGTATCGCGTCGGGGGGTCGTACATGCCCTGGATGCATGTGGGCAATGACTCTGAGTGGGCGGGGAATATCCGCTGTGACGGTGGGCTGAACATCACGAGTCCGGCTGCTCTGGACCCGACGACGGGCATCATGTACGTGCCGTCGGGACCCCGGTGCGGAGGCGGGATGGTAATGCCAGGTGCGGAGGCCGACATCCCCGACGACCCGGCAACCACGGGCACGACGATCTCTGAGTGGGTCGCCGGCCCCGGCGGAGGGCTTTCCAGGATCGACGGACTGCTGGTTTTCAAGCCGCCGTATCGTCGCCTGTCTGCGTATGACATGAACACGGGCGAGCGGATCTGGTGGGTGCCTACCGGGCAGGTCGACGACAACGTCCGCAACCACCCGGTGCTCCAGGGCGTGGATACGTCCGAATTCGGGGGAGGCGGTAGCTCGATCCAACTCGTGGCGGGAGACCTGCTCATCGCCGAGCACGACGGGGCGGACGGACCCGCGATCCACGGGTACAACAAGCTGACCGGTGAGAAGATCGGTGAGGTGCCCATCCCTGGACCGGGCCAGTACGGGATGATGACCTACATGCACGAGGGCAGGCAGTATGTGAGCGTGCAAGTACAGAACCCTGCGCGGCTCGTCACGCTGAGCCTCCCATAGGGTGACAGGCCTCCGGGTCGGTCGAGGCCGGCGCGGAGGCGGAATTCCCGCGGGCCCTCCGGCAACGCCGGAGGGCCCGCGCGTTGCATGGGGCCGGAGTGTAAGGACGGTCCGGGAGTGGTCCGCCCGTTATTGCGTAAACGGCGGAACCGGTTCCATTATGGCAAGTTAGCCTGAACCCCGACCAGCGATCCGAATCAACTTGGCGCGCGTCCAGCATCCATAACCGCCCTGCTCCGCGAATGAGAGAATCCAGAGCCCTCTCACTCCTGCCAGTGGTTGGACTCACCCTCCTCGGGCCCGTCGGTGCTTGGGCCTCCGCTCCGGTCGCTATCTCGGCGGCATTGCCTCAAGCCCCGTCTGCCGGTGGTTCGATCACCGGGGCCGTTGCCCTCGAATCCGTCGTTGCACTTACAGACGAGCAACGCATCTACTACCGGATGCAGAGGCTCCTCGACCGGGACTTCGAGGCGATGCGGATGCACCGTCCTGGCTACTCTTTCTGGCGGCATGTCTACTCGATCCCGGATGGATCGGTCGCCTTCGGAAGTGCACAGGACGGCCGGCTCCTCGGGGTTTTCCCGACGCGGGGCACCTGGCCCCGGAACGGCCGATGGTTCGAGCCGTCCCTGGAGCGAACCTTTGCGGACACGAGAATCGACGGTCGTCTCGTCGAGCGCCGCAGCCGGATGGAGCTCCTTCTTGAACCCGTGGTGGGTGCGGTCGTGCACAACGAGACGCGGGGGGAGTTTCTACGGCCAAAGGCTGAGCGCTACGGGAGCTTCCTTCGGGAGTGGGGGGCGATCTACGAGCGCTTCGGAGTGCCGGCGGAGATCGGGCTCGCCCAAGCCGCCGTGGAATCGGGTTTTGATGGCCGGATCCGGTCGGAAGCACGCGCGTTGGGTCTCTGCCAGTGGCTCGACCGGAACTGGAATCGTATGAAACAGCTGGCTCACTTCGTCATCGAGGGCTACAACCAGACGACACAGGCACCGTATTGTGCCGCGTACCTTGCCATCCTTACAGCCCGCTACGGCTCCTTTATTCCCGCACTCTCCGAGCATCATGCAGGGGGCACGAATGTCGGTCGGCGGGTGATCAACGGCGAGTGGCTCGGGGCGGAGGACATCCGGGACCAGTACCTGCTCGGCTCGCGCCTGGCGCTGGATCTCAGAGCGCTCTCGACCCGCAGGTACCGCGACCTCGTCAGGACGTACGGCCCGCGTTCGTATCGGTACGCAGAGATGGTGTTCGCGAATACCGAGACTGTGCGCGGGTTCATGGCCGACATCGAGCAGGAACCGATCCACGCGATGCGTGTCGCGCGGTCGGTCCCGCTGGAGGAGGTTGCGGCAAGGACGGGGCTGTCGGTGGACGAGATCCGGCGGTTCAACCCGGCCTTGGTCCGCCAAGTGCCCCGTGGAGCGAACCTCTACCTGCCCTCCCCGGTCGACGATTTCGGTTCCGACGTGGCCTTCTGGCACCGGCCTGCGCACACAGGGTTCGCTGCGGTTCTCGGTGAATTCCTAGAACTCGACCCGTCGGCACAGTCCTGGGACGATCTCTCCTTCGAACCCGTCCTGTCCGAGTTCCAGCGTCGCTTCGAGGCCACCGGTTCGGAAGAGGGCCAGGTGATGGCCACTGTGCTCGAATACTACATGGACGAGGCGTTCCGGAGCCGTCGCTCGGCGATCTTGGCCGAGTTCCGGGCCAGCAACGCAATCCGGCGGCTCTTCGAACAGGGGCTTGAGGAACGGGAGGAGGCGGCCCGCCGTCGCTAGCGGGCCGGCTGGCGGGACCGATTGCTCGCAGTTGCGCCGAGGGAAGCCAGCCATCGAGACGGGCCACGGCATTTTTTCGAGCCGACGATCATCCAGATGCACATGGAGCCACTATGAGAGCCTTGCAGAATTCGATGGGTTGCTCCCGCGCCGCGGCGTTGATCCTGACGATATCGCTCGCTGCCTGCGGCGGCGGAGGCAGAGCACCGGACCAAGCCGAGGCGGCGGAGATGCTACCGGACGCCCCGTCGGTTGCACAGCAACTCCCGCCCTCGATCCGCGGTGATGCCGGTCCCCTGAGGGGAACGGACCTCCAGTACGTTCCCGGAGACAACGTCTCGACGGGGTATCTTTCGGTGCCCGAGGGAGACGGCCCCTTTCCCGCACTGGTCATTGTACATGAGTGGAACGGGCTTGTGGACCGGGTCCGGCAAGTCGCGGATGACTTAGCTGCGGAGGGCTATGTGACACTCGCCGTGGACCTGTTCGATGCGCGCACAGGTTCCAACCCCGACGAGAACCGCGCGCTTACCGGGGAGGTCCGGGCGAACCCGGAGAAGATGCTTGCCAACATGAACGCTGCGGTCGCGTACCTGAAGGGAAGGCCGGACGTGACTGGCCGGGTCGGGGCGATGGGCTGGTGCTTCGGCGGCGGGATCGCGCTCTCGTACGGGCTGGACGGCGATGACCATGATGCGACGGCGATATTCTACGGGGCTCTTGTGGACGATCCCGCGCGCTTGGCTGTCCTGGATCACGAGGTTTACGGGACGTTCGCCCGCCTGGATCAGGGCCCTTCGCCCGAGTCCGTCGAGGCTTTCGAGACCGCGCTGCGCGAAGCGGGTATCCAGAACGATCTCCACATCTACGATGCGGTGAACCACGGATTCTGGCTCCACGTCGACCAGGAGCCCGAGTTGCGGAGCGAGCCGGCCTTGGACGCGTGGCAACGCCTGATGGCATACCTGGACCGAACGCTCCGGTAGCTGTCGTAGTCCCTTGTCATCGAAACCGAGGGCGACAGCAACGGCGCACTTCATCGGAGCCTCGCGTGGCGTACCCCTGTATGGTGCAGCTGGGACGGAGTAGTCCCGGCGCGGCTCTCCTGTGGGCCTGCGGCGAGCGGCGCCGTCCGACTTCCGCGCCGTAGAGGCGCGTTTTCCGTCACGTAGCCAGCCGGTGGCGGCGTCGCTGTCTGGCCTCCCGAGCGTGTCCGCTCGGGGACTCTGGACTCCCGGCAACCCAGTATGCGGCCAGCAGGCCGCACGCTAACGTTCCAGGCGGATCGAGACTCCAACAGGCAGAGAGGGGCAGCGGCCGGCTGCGGGCCCTCTTTCCGGTTCCCGGTCTCTCGTTCCCTGCATGGAGGTTGTAATGTCGTCGTTCAAGCAGGCGCCTCTCGTGTGTGCTGTCACCGTCGGAATCTGCGCACAACTCGTACCCGACGCTTTGGAAGCACAGCGAGGCCGGTGGCTCGGGCGGGTCATGGCCCCGGGGGTTGGCACCGACATTGCCGGGTCGGTGCTCGAAAATGCGGACGAGATGGGCCTCACCCCTGATCAGGTCGAGAGCCTCGAGGCGCTACAGGCAGACTCCCACGGGCGTGCGGGAGCGGCTCGGGAGCGACTCGAGGCGTGGAGGACCGGTCTACCTCAGATGAGCGAGGACGTTGCATCCCTGCGTTCCGACATGCGGCAGACGGCCGCCGAGCTCCGAACGATCCTTACCGCAGAGCAGATGCGCGAACTCAGGAGGCTCCGACCGGGGGCCGCCGGTCTGCGCGGCGTAGGCGTGCCGGCGTGGCGTAGCCTTCGACGTGACCGGCCGTTCCGGCTGCGGGGCTGGTCCGGGAGATTTCGGGGAGGGCGTCACTGGTAGGAGTCGGGCAATGTACCGGTGTCCCGCGTCGGTCTGCATACCCGTGCGGATCCGGTCCGGGCGCAGCAGGCTCCGGATCCCCGCCCGGGTCAGCCGGTCGACAGCTGTTGCCGCCGCCGTGCGGATGCCGCCTGCCGCCGCTTGCGCTTCTCATGCCAAGGACCGATCCGGCTGGCTAGCAGCAGCGTGAGGATGCCGGCGAAGAGGAGCGGGAGGCTGGTGTCTGCCTTGACTAGCCAATAGAAATGAATGACGCCGAGCGTGGCGGTGATGTAGACGAGTCTGTGGAGCGTGGCCCACCGGCGGCCCAGGCGGCGGATCCAGCCTCGGGTTGAGGTGACCGCTAGAGGTATCAGGAGAACAAATGCCGTAAAGCCGACAGTGATATAGGGTCGCTCCATGATGTCTTCTGAAATCCAGGACAGCTGGAACCCCAGATCGAGCGCCATCCATATTGAGAAGTGAAGGAAGGCGTAGAAGAAGGCGAAGAGACCGAGGGGGCGACGCAACTGGATGAGTCGGTTCCAGCGGGCCATCCGCCGGACCGGAGTGACGGCAAGGGTCAGCAGCAGGAGGACCAGAGCGCTGAGACCGGTAACGTGGGTTACCTTCTCGATCGGGTTTACCCCGAGCCATCCACGGAAAGTACCCCCTGCGATCCAGGCAGCCGGAGCGAGCGCCGAGACCCACATGAGGACCTTCAGCCTGCGCACGCTCCGGGCTGTCACGGCAACGCTACGCTCAAGGGCTCAGATCCAGCGCGTGAGGTCGAGGTCAGCGTACATCTGGCCCACTTGGTTGGCATACCCGTTGAACATCAGCGTCTCCCGCCGCCGAAGCTCGCCGATCCGGCGCTCGCGCGCTTGGCTCCAGCGGGGGTGGTCCACTTCGGGGTTCACGTTCGCGTAGAAGCCGTACTCCCGGGCGTTTGCAGCCCACCAAGTCGTCATCGGCATCTCCTCGACGAAACGAATGCTCACAATCGACTTGATTCCCTTGAACCCGTACTTCCACGGAACGATGAGTCGGAGCGGAGCGCCGTTCTGGTTTGGCAGGTCCACTCCGTAGACCCCCGTCACGAGCATCGTCAGAGGGTGCATCGCCTCGTCGAGCCGGAGGCCCTCGACGTAGGGCCACGGCAGTACGCCGGTTCTCTGCCCCGGCATCTCGTCGGGGCGGACAATGGTGGTGAACTCGACGAATCGGGCATCGCCCGTCGGGTCGACGCGCCGGACCAGGTCGCCGAGAGGAAAGCCGCGCCACGGGATCACCATCGACCATGCCTCGACGCACCGCATCCGATACACACGGTCCTCGATCCGGTGTGGCGCCAGGAAGTCGTCGAGCTCGTAGTCTCCGGGGTTGTTCACATGTCCTTCGATTCGGACCGTCCACGGTCGGGGCCGAAACGATCCCGAGTTCCTGTGAGGGTCCTCCTTTGCGGTCCCGAACTCGTAGAAGTTGTTGTACGTAGTGATTTCCGTCCACGCGTTAACCGGCTCCCCAAGTTCGGATTCGAGTTCAGAGAACCTCGGGTCCTGCGGCGCGGTATGGCGGGTGCCGGAGAGCGTAGAGGGGGAGAGGGCTGCCGCTGCCGTGCCGAGCGCGGCGTGGCGAATGAAGCTTCGGCGGTCGAGAAAGACCCGCTCCGGCGTGATCTCGGAGGAGGGTATATCGGGGGGACGGCGGATGAGCATCTTCCCTCCACGTGCGTGGGCAGCGGCGAGAACAATCGCGTTTGGTACCCCGTTGGCGGCGTGGGTTCCGGGACGGGCGCACCTCGACAGACGTGGCCGGTTATGACAGTCTGGGTGGTCGCGGTCGCGCCCAATCGGGTTTCGGGTCCGCCTCCGCCATGAGGGCCACGGATCCTTCTATGGACGCCGCCGAGTAGTCGGTCGCCGGTTCAAGTCCCTTCTCCGTCGTCCCTGCCGCGGGCCCTTTGGACATTCGGCGGCATGCGCACACCATCGATCCTGACAATCCTCGGCGTGATCATGTGTCTGCGGCTCGGCTGGGTGGTAGGGAGCGTCGGACTCCCGGCGACCGTCCTCATCATCACGGCCTCCACCTTCATCACCGCGCTCTCGGTGGCGACGATCCACACCGACCGAAGGGTCCGGATCGGCGGCGCCTACCTACAATTTCAGTCGGCCACTGAGGTGGAATCTGGCGGTGCGATTGGCTTGCCGCGGTACCTAGCGCTCGCGCTCAGGTCCGTGACGCTCGTCATCCGAATTCAGTATCCGATCATGCGGGTGATCGCGGTCTCTGTCGTCCCTCGTTCTAGGCCGTTCTGACAACGAACAGGCCAGCGTGCGGGATGGCTACTGCCTGATGATCAGCTTCCTTCACCGCGCCGGGGGAAGTGTGGTGGTCGTGCGCGACGACGGCTCGGACTTTGGGGACCGAAAGCGGGATCGAGGCGTGCTGGGCGGGAAGCAGGCCAATGGGACGCTCATGCTGCTGCCACGCCACTTGCCGACGCAAGGAGTTGGTTGCCTCGATGCACGGATCCGCGTGACACTTGTCGTGCCGGAGGGCACGGCGCTCCTGCGGGCGGAGGAAAATCTGACCGGCCTGCGCCGGCAAATGAGAGTGGACGTCGCTGGCGACGTGCTCCTGAGCTGCGGACGGTCCTTCAAGGAAGTGCTCGGCGCGTCATCGGCAGGTGCGGACCTTGTGATTCTCGGGATGGCCTGACCCGAAGCGGCATTCACCTCCGACTACGGTCGGCTGCAGAACATTGCAGACGGGCTCAGGACGGTCGTCTTCGTCCTTGCCGCGCAGGACCTCTCGTTCAAGCAGATTCTCCGCTAGCGACACGCACCGCGACCGGACTTCCCTGGCTCAGCGTGCGCACCGCGATACACCCGCGGGCGGCGATCGTCGCAAGCTTGTCAAGCTGTGCCGGGTCGTTGCTGTGAGCTGACACGTCGATCGCGAAATCGGTGAGCCTGACCGGGGTCCCGTCCGGTATTGCCGAGACCCTCACCTCGACGCCGGTGACGGGGGCGTTCCGCTCCCGGATGGCGGCCAAAAGGTTGCTCATGAAGCAGCCGCCAAGTCCGACTAGGATCAGCTCCCCGCCCATCGGTCCCTGATCCGTTCCTCCATTGGCCTCCGGTCGGTCGACGAGAATCGTGTGCCCCCGCACCTCGCCCTCACCAGTGGACGGGCCCACCTGGCGAACGGTTACGGTCGGTCCCTGACTCATGCGTACCTCCTCCGCGGCTCGGTTACCAGCGGTACGTGTAGACGAACTTGGCGGCGCCGCGCCGGTCTTCCGTAAGGAAACGGTTGCGGATCAGGTCGTCCACCCAGTTCTGTGTGTAGATAACGTAGAAGTCGTTTCCGGGCTCGACTGTCCAGCGGAAGCGGATCTGCCACCCGATCCGGTCGCTCACCGTGTCGTACTGGATGTTATTGACGACATACACCCAGGGGTTGAACTGGTTGTCCAAGGTGAGCCGATAGACTCGCGTCTGGAACTCGCCTTCCACAAGTTCGATCTGGTTCCATTCCGCCGAGAGGTTGGCGACCATACCGACAAACGGTCGCACGCCCAAGGTGACGATTGCCTCGCGCCGCGTGCCGGAGAAGAAGTCTCCGATCTCGAAACTCGACCGGGTCGACAGGATCCGGCGGTTCGCGGTACCGATGTCAAGTCGGTATCGGTTGAACCGGTACTCCGATCCTTCGGGAAGCAGGACGCCGGGATGGATTTCGAAGTCATTCTCTAGGCGCTCGAAGGTGGGTATCACCGACAGATTTATGTTGTCCTGGGACTGAAGCTGGACTCCGAACAGCTGCAGCCGGACGTCGCGGGTCACGAGGCGGTTCTCCATGTCGGTCAGGAAGTTTGCGCCAACATCGAAAGTGAACTGCCGAAAGATCGGGTGAGCCTCCGGACGGGGACCGAAGCCGGCCTGTCCGCTGTAGGCGCGAAAACCCGTTCTTGGGGTGAATCCGATTGCCGGCCGGTGATTCGGCTGGATCTCGCTGAACCCCATGCTCCCGAACCACCGGTCGTTGGGATAGTCGATTCTCATGCCGTAGGAGAGGGCCTCACCGAGGTCCTCGGGCTCGGTGTTCCAGAGAACGTATCCCGACATTGAGAGCTGGTCGGATCCACGGAAGGCGGAGGTCGCCAGACGATAGTCGAGTCCGGCGGTATAGAGCCCCCCGGCGCTCTCCGCTGACCGGTCATCGCGCCGGCTGAAGAATGAACCGATGTAGGACTGCGTAAGGACCCGACGCTTCAGCCGGAATACTGTGAAGTCCTCCCCCGACACTGGATTTCCCGCGCTGTCTCGGTGCTCCCCAGTGCGGACCTGAAGGAACCCGACATCCTGTGCGCCGGCTTGGCCTGTCAGCTTGCCGCCGACATCGACCGGCTGGAGCTGGCCTCCGGAGCCGAGACCGATCCTGCGGCTGAAGAACGGTTCGGTTCGCGGCACCCCGCTCGGGCGAAAGCCCCTTCTGGGCCCGCCGCCCTGGACGGGATTCGAGGCAAAGTCGAAGAAGGTGGCCCCGTCTAAGAAGAAGTCGCGCTTCTCGGGGAACCGGAGCGGAAACCGGGTGAGGTTGACGAGCCGCTGGTCGACCTCGGTCTGTGCGAAGTCGGTATTGACGGTGAGGTTGGCCCGAAGGCTCGGTGTCACATTGTAGAAGAGGTCGACACCAACGTCGGCGTCACGCTCCCTCGCGGTGGGTTCGCTGGTTCCTGGGGCCTCCACGGTAGACCCGGCAAGGTAGGGCTTGACATCCAGCCCGTGCCCTTGGGTCACGTCGGAGATTCCGAGGAGGAGACCCGCGTTCGACATGCGGCGCAGCCCTTGGTTCCTCTCGTGGCCTGTCCAGAGGTTTTCCTCGTTCTTCCTGCGGACGGTTCTCTGGAAGTTGATGCCCCACGCCGGGGCGTCCGGATCGAAGTTGAGTGTCCGGAACGGTATCTCGATCTCGAGTGTCCACCCGAATTCGTGGCGTCTGGCGTACGCATCCCAGATCCCGTCCCACGCGCGCTCACCTCCCCCTCCCGCCTGCATGAGCTGGTCGGCCATCAGCCCCGACGGGTTCATCTCGAAGAAATACCCCGTCTGCTGATCCAGGAACGTGTCCATTGTCCACATGAACCGGTCGTCGGCTGAGAGGAACTCGTCCCGCTTCATCGTGTTGCCGAGAAGGAGATCGGGTTCCGAATCGAAGGCGGAAACGCCCATGTAGAGACTTTCGCTCGTGAAGACGATCCGGACTTCGGTCCGCTCCGTCGGCGTGCCTCCAAAGTCGGGGTCCTGTTGGATGAAGTCAGTCGCGGGGATGGCCCGATCCCAGACGGGCTCGTCGAGTACCCCGTCCAGCTCGATGCGCTCGCCCTCCCTCAGGCGTTCGGCCGTCATCGCTCGCCGACCTTCCGGAAGGATGCCGTCCGTTTCCCCTGTGGTCTGGCCCAACGCCGACAGTGGTGCGAGGAGGAGGCACAGTCCGAGCAGGAGGCCGGATGTAGGCCGGATACACGCGCGGTGTGCCGTGTTAGTCGTTCTCGTGGGGTGGTCGCGTCCCATGGCGTTCAGCAGGTGTCCGCAGTGTGTACGTGTGGGGTCGGAATGGATAGGCAAGGTTGCCTGGGGGAACCGGCGGGTGTCGGAGGTCCTGCCGCGGTCAGCGCTGCTTCGGAGCGGAGAGGCCTTCCCGGACGAGCCGGCCGGAATTTAGGCGCCCGCTGACGACGCCGACAACCCCCCGGCATTGTCCGTTGTGAAGCGGTCATGAACCGAATCGCGGAGGGCCACGGAAGAGGCGGCCGCGAACGGGAGCCGGCACAATGGGCCCCATTTCTGAGTGCTGTAGCTGCCGATCGGGTCGCGCTCGTGCAGGGTGCGGATCAGCGGGGATGCAGGTTGTCCGGTCGGCGACGCCGGGACGTTCGTCTCAGTACACCATTGCGTAGGCTATGACGTTGAAGGCCAGGCTGAAGGCGAAGTTCGACCGGTCAAAGGGGTAGCGGGGACGCTCGGCCCATTCCCATGCATCGCCCAAGTCGCTGTTGTGCGCGGCCACCACCATCAATCGTCCGTCATCATCAAAGATCCCCCGGACCGTCGCGGGGCAGCTCGCTCCGTAATAGCACTCCCCGTAGTAGGCGGGATTTCCCGTCTCGCCCCGCTGTACATTCGGGACCTGGAGCACCTCCGCTATCGGGTAGATGATCCGAAAGATGAGGTGATCCATCGGGATCTCCTCGAGGTCGTGACCCGGAAGCACCCGAGCGATCTCCCGTTCGAAGTTCTCCCACTCGGCCGGACCCCAGAAGTCGTCGACAAAAAGGAAGCCGCCCGAGAGCAGGTAATTGCGCAGTCCCTCGACCTCGGGATTGGTCAGTCCCATCGCGCCCACTTCGAGGACGTAGAGGAAGGGGAACCGCCTCAGGTGTGGGTCGTCCAGCCGGATCGGATTCTCGCACCCGTATATGTCCCAGTCCAGCGTCCGTTGCATGACGTAGACGAACTGCTGGTCGGCCTTAGGATAGTCGGTGGCCCATGAGCGCCCACGCCAGCTCCACGGCGAACTCGAATACGCTCCCCTCGTGAAATAGAAGCTCTGGTGCGGGTTCTGCTGCGGACCCCGGGCTCCGAAGCGGGTGCACTCCTCTTGGCGAGCCGGGACGGGAGCCGCGGCGACGCTCCCAGTGGCGATCGGGCGCGACTCCGGGGCACCGGGGCGTGCGGCACCGCGAGGGTCAGCGGCGAGCCCGCCTAAGTAGGCCGCAACGGCGAACGCGGTGAGCCCTCCTCCGATTGTCCTGGGCGTGATAGGGGTGCGGATCATCGGGTTGGCACCGGGTCCGGGGGGAACCTAGTCACGATTGCAGTTATACTGCCGGAGCGTAGCCGGGCACAAGGGCGGTTTGCCCTTGCCCGAAGGGGGTCGCTTCCGTACCGTTCCGTCCCTTAAGAGCATACGAGACCACGATTCGACAGGGTCCGGCCGCCCAGCGGCACCGGACGGTTCCGCTCTGGTCCGCGGCGAAACACCCAAACAGTGGGAATCAAGCGTGGTAACCATGCCCGTAGAGACAGCGGGATATCAGCTCCTGCGCGGAGTCGAGGAGGCCGTCCACCGCAGGGTCGTCGGACAGGACGATGTCATCGAGGGGCTTCTGATCGCGCTGATCACCGGCGGGCACGTCCTCCTGGAGGGGCTACCGGGGCTCGCGAAGACGTTGCTCGTGCGCTCCCTCGCCGGGGCACTGCACACTTCATTTCGTCGGATCCAGTTCACTCCCGATCTCCTGCCTGGTGATGTGATCGGAACCCCGGTCTACGACCAGAGCACCGGTGAATTCAGGGTGTACAAGGGACCTGTGTTTGCCAATTTGCTCTTGGCCGACGAGGTGAACCGGGCGCCGCCGAAGGTCCAGTCCGCGCTCCTTGAGGCCATGGAAGAAGAGCAGGTGACGATCGACGGGATACCGTACTCGCTGCCGCTACCGTTCCTCGTACTGGCCACGCAGAACCCGATCGAGCAGCAGGGGACGTATCCGCTCGCGGAGGCGCAGCTTGACCGGTTCATGATGAAATTGCGGATCGACTATCCGCGCAGGGGCGAGGAACTTGAAATCATCGAGCGCGTCGCACTCGCTCCAATCGAAGCTGCCCGGCCATCGGGTGAGGAACAGGTCGATTTGCTCGCCGCGGCGGAAGAAGGCGCTGCCAGCGCCCCCGAGATCCTTGCCGCCCGGGCGGAGCTCAACGGCGTAGTGGTCGAGGACAAGATTCGCGACTACGTGGTCGACATCGTTTTTGCGACCCGTGAACCGGTGAAGGCCGGACTACCTGAATTCAGCACGCTTCTCGAATTCGGCACCTCACCGAGGGCGACGATCTTCCTGATCCGGGCTGCGCGCGCGCTAGCGTATCTCAAAGGTCGCGATTTCGTACTCCCTGACGATGTCAAGACCGTGGCGTACCCAGTGCTTCGCCACCGGCTGAGGACGACGTATGAGGCCGACGCTAAGGGGATCGACGCAGACCAGCTGATCGACCGGCTGCTCGACGCCGTTGCCGCTCCCTAACGGGCAGGCAGGATGTTCACGGGCCTCGCGGCGCGGATCCGTCGTCTGTTCGCGCTCAGGGCCGGTCGCGATGAAGCGTCCGGGACCGAGGTGCTCCGTGAGGTCCGCCGTCTCGAATTCCGCACTCGGGGCCTTGTCGATTCGATGTTCGGCGGGGAATACCTATCGGTGTTCATCGGGCGCGGATTCGAGTTTTCGCACGTCCGCGGCTACCAGGTCGGCGACGATGTCCGCTCGATCGACTGGAAGGTCACGGCGCGGCGCGGCACCCCTTATGTGCGCCAGTTCATCGAGGAGCGAGACCTTCTTGTCGTCCTCATGGTTGATGTGTCGGGTTCGGGCCGGTTCGGGCCGGGTGAGCGGAGCGCTGCGGAGGTAGCCAACGAAATCGCGGCCGCGCTGGCGTTCGCGGCTGCCCGCAATCACGATCGGGTATCTTTGCTTCTGGTCAGCGACCGGGTGGAACACTTCGTTCCTCCGGGCTCGGGCAGGCGCCACATCGTCAGCCTGTTAGCCGATCTGGTATCCCATGAGCCGCGTGGCCGGGGGACGGATCTTGCTGCAGGGCTCAACCGGCTGAACAATGCGATTCGTGGTCGGGGTACAGTCTTCGTCATCAGCGACTTCATCCAGAGCAATCCGGGGTCGCCCTTTCGCGATGCGTTGGTCCAGATGGCGCAGCGTCACGACCTGATTGCGATTCGCCTCGTGACGCCGGCGACGCTTGAGCTCCCCGATGTTGGCTGGGTCGAACTGACCGATCCCGAGACGGGGCGGCGGGTCCTTCTCGATACCCACCGGCGCACGGTGCGGGAACACTACCGGCACAGCGTCCTCCGGGCACAGGCGGATACGGCCGCGCTCCTCGGAGAGGTCGGGGCGGACCTCCTGGACGTGAATACAGCCAGTGACCCCCTCATCGCGCTCGCCGGATTCTTCCGCACGCGCAGGGGGAACTCCCGATGACTCATGTGGCCGGACGGGTCATGCTGGCGCTCGGTTCGGCCCTATGCGTGGCCGGGGTCATTCCTCTCTACGCCCGGTCCCAAGATCCCACGGCCGACATACGACTCGTGGGATTCATCTCCGAGCCTCGGGAGCCGGAGTTCGGCGCCGTGTTCGATCTCCGGCTGAATCTTAGGGTTGCACCGGGTGTGGTCGTCTTCCTTCCCGATACACTGAATCCCGCTCCCGCGTCTGTGAGTGCCGGGCCGGGGGAATGGGCCGTAGCAGCCGGGCCTTCGGATTCGGTCGACGTCACTGCCCGCTATCCCATCATGGCGTTTCTAAACGGCCGCGTGGAGCTGCCATTGCTCGAGGTCTGGACACGAAGTGCGGTGGAGGGCGAGGAGCCGGGTGCGCGGTCGGTGTCTGCGATCCCCGACCAAGGTCCCGCGTCTGCCGATCTACTGCGGAGTGTCGTGGTTTCGACCGGCGCGATTCAAGTCGTCCCGCTCGCCGAGATGGCAAATGCCGAGGGCCCGCTCGCGCCACGCCCGCCAGCCGATGTCCTAGGGGGGAACTACAGCCCGTGGTTCATCGCGGCTCTCCTCGTCGGCCTGGCTGCGGGTGGAGGCCTGCTCTGGTCCGGCGTGAACGCGATCCGTTCCGGGCGGTCGGCGCCGGTCCCCGCCGTGTCGATGCGCCGACTCTCTCCGCGGGAGGAAGCACTCACGGAACTGGATCGGATCCTCGCGCAGGGGTGGCACCTCACTGAAGTGAGGGAGCGGCTGATCCGGTTCTACGCTGCGTCGACGGACGTGGTCAGGAAGCTGGCGGAGCAGTTCGATTCGCAGTGGGGTATGTCGCTGACGAGTAACGAACTCTTGGTCGCGCTCCGGGACCGCTGGGGCGAAGCTGCAGTCGTGCAGCTCCAGGAAGCAGTGGCGGTTGCGGAGTGGGTGAAGTTCGGGCGCCACTCCCCGACAGCGGAGGTGGCCGAGGAGCATTGGAGAACCATCCGCACCTGGGTTGCGGACTCTCCCAAGGAAGGGTGATGTACGTCGAGTTCACTCGGCCCGACCTCCTCTATCTTCTCGTCCTTGTTCCGGTCTGGGTGCTTCTCGTCTGGCCCAGAGCCGGACGCCGTGTCCTGTACACCCGAGGCGATGCGGTTGCTGGGCGCCCACGCTGGGCCACCGTTCGGGCAGGACTCTTCCTCTTGGCGCCACGGCTCCTCCGGATTCTTGGGATTGCTTCGCTCGTCGTCGCGCTCGCCGGCCCGGTCCGGATCGAAACGGTAGAGGAGCTCACAACGGAAGGGAAGGGCATCGGACTCGTGGTTGATCTCTCGAGTTCCATGCTCGCGGAAGACATGGGTGACCGCGTGAGCCGGATCGAAGTGGCACGTGAAGCGGCCGTGCGCTTTACCCGCAGGAGGCCTTTCGATGAACTGAGTCTCGTCGGGTTCGGGGGGGAGGCCTTGACGAGAGTCCCCCCGACCACCGACGCCGAGTTGATCACCCAGGGAGTCGAGTCGCTCGAGATTCAACTCGTCCGAGACGGAACGGACATTTCGGGTGCAGTCCTGACGGCAATTGCCCGGCTGCTCGAGTCCGACAGGGAGCCCCGGGTTGTGGTACTTCTCACTGACGGTGCCCACAACGGGGTTGAGATGCCGCCGCTCGTGACCGCTCGCGCCGCCGCAGCGCTCGGCGTGAGGATACATGCGATCAGTGTGCTCTCTGCCGATGAGACTGCGCTTGGACCGAACGCGACGGCAGGGCGGTTGCGACTCGCGCGCGACCGCGAGACCGTCCTGCAGGGACTGGCGGGACTCACAGGAGGCAGATACTTCAGGGCGTCGACGGCGAGCGCCCTTGATTCGATCTACAGCGAGATCGACGAAATCGAGGCCCCGGTTCAGCGGCTCGTGCCACAGGAGAATCGGGAAGCCGACCGTCCGTGGTTCTTCCTGCTCAGCCTGGCGCTGCTCGGTGCTGAGCTCCTCCTGAGGGGCTCCCGGTGGGGGGTTCTGCCGTGATTATTGGCGAGCCGACCCTCCTCCAGGCGGGCCTCGCGCTGACTCTCCTGGTTCTGGTCGGGGTATGGCGCCATCAGGCCCGGCGTCGTCGCCTCGGAGAATTCCTCGGCGGGCGGCGGGCAGTCGGCCGCCTGTCGCGGACGAATCTCTATCGCGTACGGGTCGAGCGGTTATTGCTGCTTGGAATCGCGGGGGGCTCGCTGGCGCTCGCGTCCGGAGAGCCGCGCTGGCCGGACGCCCCGGAAC
>JAAXGI010000119.1 GCA_012267505.1 Gemmatimonadota bacterium | reverse complement strand
GTGGTGAGCAAGGGCAGCACTTCGCCCCATCCGGGCCAGGTCATCGGAGATCGTCCCGGCTGGACGCTGCCTTCTTGCGGCGTGCGCGGACCCGGGCCACCTCGGCGCGCAGGGCTTCCCGCGTGAACCGGCTGGCGCTCTGGTGCGTCTCGCGGGCAGCGCGGAACACCTCCGCCTTCAATTCAGGCTCGATCTTCAGGATCAGTGTCGGCTTGGCCAATGGGGCATCCATCTGTTGAGGGGCTGAGTGATATATGATAAGTATATAACGTTGACGGCCCTCGCATCTACCGGCTGGGTCCGAAGTCCCGGTCCGGTCTGCGGTCGGGAGCCCGGCGGGCAGTGCGGGTCCTGCTTCGCTCCCGCTCCCAGCGCTCGGCCCAGTTCGCCAGCTTCAGCCGGTCGTGACCGATGTTCGCGGTTCGTCCCGTCTCCGGATCGACCCGGTTCACGATCACGTGGACGTGCCGGTGGGGCGTGTCGTTTTGGCAAGGCCGGAAGGGCTCTCTCCCCCCTCCCTCCCTCTGTCGGAGTCGGGGTGGAGATGGGGTCCGGTTGTTGTATTGCAACGACTTACGAGGATTTCTTCCCCCGGTTAGCGCCCTATCTTCCCCCGGGCGCCGAAAACACCCTCCGGGAGAGGCCGAAAATGGCGAGTTGTGGGCCTCGGATGGGGTCTGGCCCATCCGGATCCGGCCGGCATCGCTACGATCGCCGCCATGGCGGCCGGAGACCGACCTCGGCCCACGCCTCCTCCTTCGCCTCGCAGACCTTCCGCCAGTGCTCCGCGGGCACCCTCCCGAGGTTCTCGGGTGGGATCGCATAGCTCGAGAGGAAGAGCGCGACCCAGGTCCGCCTGGTCCCCGAGTTGTGGGCGGCGCGGGCGAGCTCGTGGACCGAGAGCCCCGACCCGCCGACGAGCCAGGAGAGATCCCGGGGCCGGAGGCAGAGGAAGATCCGGGCGAGGTCGGCGGCCTCGCCCCGGGTCAGCGTCTCGGCCCTGAAGCGCCGCTCCGTCTCGGTGCCGCTCGGCCGGTTCTCGATGTCGGCGAGGTGCTTCGCCGAGAACCACCGGAAGCGGGCACGGGTGGCCTCCCGGCCGGCCCGCGGCGGCCAGGGGAGCCGTGCCGACGGATAGTCGTACCAGGCCAGCGGGAGCGGATGACAGCCCAGGAAGTCCGACGGCCGGACGCGGAAGAGCGTCACGGGCTTGCCGAGTCCCCCGATCAGCGACCCGTGCTCCCCGAGGCCCTCCGCCTTCGGGTCGCCGCCCCGGAGGAGGCAGTCCTCGACCCGCCAGCGCTCGTAGCGGGCCGCGAACTCCTCGCGGGAGGGGATCCGCGGGGGGTCGTCGAGCGGCCGGGGGTTGAAGTACCACTCCCGAACCTTCGCGACGTCGAAGCCCATGAGCCGGCTCAGCGCTCGATTGTGGGGGGCGACCGAGGGGGGGAGAGGTGGAGGCCGCGGCGCCATCTGATAACCCGAAAGTCCACGTTGTCGCACCATACCGTTCGGGGGCGCGTGGGAGCCAGCTCGAGGAGGTGGCTCCGTGCCGCTCCAGAGACCCTTTCTGAGCGTTACGCACTCAGACCCCCCTGCGTAACATTTTTTCGGCTGTCTGCGTTACAGGGCAACGCAGACGCTATCTCTCTGTTCACCTTGTGGTTACCGTAATCCAGACCGTGCCCGGCGTGCCGGACTGTCGAGTGGAGAGGGGCCGGAGGCTCGCCGGTCCTCGGGGTCCGCCGTCCAGAGGGGTGCGGGTGCGGGGCCTCCCGGACGTGCTCCCACTCGTCCGGCGGGCCGTACCATTCCATGCGCGCCGCGAGCCTCGGGGAAGGGTCCTCATAGCTGGCAATGGCCACCCGTCCGCGCGCCACCTGCAACCCGCAGGCGGTTCCGCCCGTCCGGGCCGCATGGGCCACCGCGAGCGTAACGGTAGACTTCCCGCCTTGGCCGGGGCCGGACAGGACCGCTACCTCGCCTCGCCCGATCAGCGCGCACCGCTCGGGGTCCGTGCCGTCCCTCCACAACACCGCCTCGGGGATGCGCGAGCCGAACGCCGGGGCCGCCAGCACGTCCGGCGGGGGTGCCAGCCTTGCCAGCACCTCGATGTCCGGGGCTTCCGCTATCCGGTCTGCGAGCGCCGCCGCTTCCGCCTCGGGGTCGGATGCGCGGGCCGCTTCCATTTCGCGCCGGACGTAATCCCACGCCTCGCGCCTTGCCGCATCCTTCGCCGCCTCAAGGGCTTCCGCCCGCTTCGCCGCACGTTCAGCGGCGCCCGCGGGGTCAGGTCCGGATCCGGCCGGCCACGCCGTCACCGGGAGGCTGATTGCCGCCAGCGGGGGGATGCCCACCGTCCCTCCCGCCGCGATCACCGCGCCGAACTCCCGCGCCGCGATGGCCAGCGCGTCCGCGATCCCTTCCGCAACGTGGACGCGCCCCGCCTCGGGGAGGGAATCGCCGATCAGGCAGACACGCCCGGACATGCTCCCATGCGACCGTTTCCCGAGTCCGCCCCGGTCGGTCGCCGGGGAGTCGTCGGGGCCGATGTGGACCAACTGGACCCCCTCGGGTGCGAAGTCCTTTGGACCGGCCCACGCCCGGAGGGGCGCGAAACCCGCGATCAGGGATCCGGGCCGCTTCCCTCGGGGAGGGATCCACCGCACCGCATCCGGGAGGGGCCGGGAGGCTGGCCAGAGATCCCGCCGGGCCGCCCAACGGCGGGCCGGGTACTCCGGATTCCCCGGAATTGCCACGGAGCGCGCTCACAAGCTCCCCGCCAGCGATTGCCGCGCCTCGCCGAACAACGCGCGCGCCAGCGCCTCGAAGGTGCAGCCCTTCCGGCAACCCGCGAGCACCGCCGCTCGCCGACCGGGCCGGACGTGGAACCGATCCGCCCCGCCGCACACCGGACACGGCCCGGCCCATTCCGGACCGGCTTTCCGCGCCGGTACCCATCCGGCCGCCAGTCCGCAAGGGTGCGGGGAGGGGTCGGGGCGTTCACTCGCGGAGCACCCACCAAAGGGCTACCAGCAACGTTATCGATAGCCCCAGCGGCAACCCTCCCACTGTTACCAGCAGCACCAGAACCCCGAGAACCCCGAGCAGCACCGCCAGCCCCCACACCAACTCCCACGCCAACGCCCGCCCCATGAACCGCACCGCCGGCACCCTCCAAAGGGTCGCCAGCTTGCGGGTCACGCGGACCGAAACCGGGGGCCGGTCGCTCACGGGCCGGAAACCGGGGGTGCTAGGGGTCGCGGAGGGGTGCCCGTTGGAGCGCCTCACGGTCGCCGCCGCCGGAAAAAGCTTCTCCGCCTCGCCGACCTCGCCCGTAGCGCGCGTCGGGGCGCGCCCCGGTCCAGACGGCCATAGCGCGCGGGACAGGTCCGCGAACGTGCAGGCGGCCCGGCAAAACACGGCCCCTGCTCCCCGATGGCCCCGCCAGACGCTGAACCGATCTGTGCCCCCGCATACCGGACAGGGGCCGGACCACCGGTTGCGACCGACCCGCCGCCCCTTCCACCCGGATGCCTCAAGCACCGCGAGCCAGTCCGCCAGCGTCCGGGTGCTCACGGGCCGGATTCCGGGAGTCCTGCGGGTCGGGCGACCCTCGCCATCGCCGTTAGACGCGAAATACGGGGGCCGGTTTTCGACGGACCGCCCGGAATCGGGCCGGATCGGGGCTCCCGAGCGCCTCGGGGCCGAAATTCGCGTTCTAAGCGCGATGGCCTCATAAGTGTCATGGCCTCCGGAAGTCACTACCACCAGTCGGCAATTGAACCCCCAAACCAACCCGCCTGAAAAGCCCTGCCACAGGATTTGGGTCAACGAGTAACTGAGTCGACCCCCTCGTCCTCAGTTTCCCCTGCGTTGCCGGCATCCGCCTGCCAGCCCTCGCGGTGCCGGCTCGCTCGCTTTCACGATAGCGGTTACAGGCACACCTTACGTGTCCCTTCTGACCGCATATATTTACCAGTATGGACGCTTATACAGACGCTGCCACACCCACAGGGACCCACCCGATGGCCCGATCCCTCCCCTCCACCGCCC
>JAAXGI010000191.1 GCA_012267505.1 Gemmatimonadota bacterium | reverse complement strand
CGTCGCCAATCGCGCCCCCGTGCCCCCAAATCGGCGGCGAATCGGCCGGTGTGCCGCCGCACCGGGGGCGTGGGTTGTACCGGGCAGGAAATGCAGGTAGACTCCCACACCATGACGCAGCGAGAGAACGACAAGGCACTGGATCCGGTGCGCAGACGGCTGCTCCAGCTACTGGCTGCGAACGGCTCGAACCTGCGAACCGCTTCGCTCGCCATGGGGCGGAACGCCGCCTACCTGCACCAGTTCATCAAACGGGGCACGCCGAAGGTCCTGGCCGAGGACGACCGCGAGATCCTTGCCGAGCATCTGGGGTGCAGGCCCGACCTGCTCAGGCACGACCGGAAAGTCCGGCTCGAGGCGCATGCCAAGCCGCCGCCCCCTTCCGGTCCCTACTCCGCCCCGAAGGGCTACAGTGCCGTGCCGGAGGCCGATGTCCGGCGGGCGGCTGCCGCCGGAGCTTGGAGGGGCGAACTGGAGGAAGCGACGGAGGCCTGGCTGTTCGCCGATCCGCTCATCCGCCACGAGTTGCGGGCCAAGCCCGGCGATCTGTGGATGATTCCGGTGGACGGGGACTCGATGGAGCCGGTCCTCGCGAGCGGCGACCGCATCATGATCGACGTGAACCGGACGGTGCCGGTGCCGCCGGGAATCTTCGTGATCTGGGACGGCATGGGACTCGTCGCCAAGAGGATCGAGCATGTGCCGCACTCCGACCCGCCCAAGGTCGTGCTCAGGTCCCTCAACCCCGCGTACGACAGCCACGAGTGCCTCGCCGAGGAGATCCGCGTCGTCGGGCGGGCGGTCTGGGTCTCGAAACGGTTGTAGGGGTTGGCGGGCGGCGCGCGGGCGATCGGCGCGAGCGGGAGGGCGCTATATTGCGTCATCGACTCCTGACGCGGAGACAGTAGCCATGAAGACCCTGCCCACGGGTCATCGCCAGGCAGATTCAGAAGCGGGCGGAGCATGAACCGGGAGCGGTGAAAGTGAAACAGCCACAGACCGTGACACCCGAAGACCTGCTCGGACCTCTCAACGAGTTCGAGTTGAAGGCCGCCCCGCCCAAGCTCTTCCTGAGAGGCGATGCGTCGCTGCTGGAGGGCGGCCCGCGAATCGCCGTGGTGGGATCCCGGCGGGCGTCGTCCGAGGGCCTGGAACTGGCCCGGCGGATCACCGAGATGCTGGTGTCGCACGGTGTCACGGTGGTGAGCGGGCTGGCGTTGGGGATCGACGCCGTGGCCCATGAGACGGCGATGACCAACGGCGGCAGGACGCGGTGGGTGTCCTGGGCACGTCGCTCGATCGGTACGCGGTGCTGCGAAACCGGAGCCTCCAAGACGCGATCGGGGAGCGACATCTGCTGGTGTCGCAGTTTCCCAGCGGTCAACCCACGCACCGGTCGAACTTCCCCCTGCGCAACAAGACCATGGCTCTTCTGTCGGATGCCACGCTGATCGTCGAGGCGGCCGCCAACAGCGGGACGAGGCACCAGGGCTGGGAGGCGATCAGGCTTGGGCGGCCCGTGCTCTTCCCCAAACGGTCGCTCGAGAGGCAGTCGCCGCACTGGGCCGACGAGATGATCCGCTACGGAGCCTTCAGTTTCGATGCAGGGACGCTTCCGCTGGTCCTCGACGATCTCCCCTCCCGATGCGTCGGGTCGGCGTCGCGGGCGGATGACCTACCGTTTTGAAGGCGTCCCGTTCGGGTCGGTAACCGCGTACCGTCCGGGTCGGCCCCGCGCCGGCGACACGGCCATGACCCGCCAGGGTTGGGAACTCGTCATGGACCTAAAATTCTCCGATCCCGGGAGAATCAAGAGCATCGCGTCGTGGCTGGCGTCCGATCACGGCCGAGACCTGTTCCCGACTTGCTTCAGCTCCGATGTCGCGCTTGTTCCAGCACCCGGTCATGCCCCTCGGACAAAGGGAGGCGAGCCGCGGCCAACGACCGTCGAACTCGTGCGGTCGATGGAATCGGAAGGGCTTGGAAAACCAAGGCAGTGGCTTCGTCGGCAGGAAAAGGTGCCGAAGTCCGCATGGTATCGTGGAGACCGGCCAACGGAGGAACGCCACCACGCGACGCCGCCTGTGGCGGGAGGTTCCGGTAGAGATCGAGGATGTCGGCCTCGCCCGCCCGGTCGGCCGCGCCGAGGGCCGCGCGCCAGAGCCGGGTGAACGAGCCCCCGCGTCCGAAGTCTCGGACGGCATCCGTCACGTCGTCCGCCGTGCCGGCGAAGTCGGTACTCCACGCGAGTCCGTCCCGCACCAGACCTACCGGGAATTTCCTAAACGCTTGTAACGTCTAGAGATGTCTCGTACGGTGACCGGCGTGCCGCCTCGCTCCGCCAGAGGCGCGGAAAACACCCCCGTTGGGGAGGGAGTCTGAGTCTCCAAAAGCGGGACGCGAGGCGCGGCCAAAGGGGCCGCCCCGGCGGGACGGGGACATGGCCGGAGGGGCCGGAAGCGGAGGACCGGGAGGCAAGTCCTCGCGTGAGGGCAGCAGAGCCGGCGGAATGGGCCTGGCGACCTCTGCCAGCCAGCAGCACGAGGCAGCCCCTACGATGGAACGATGAATGGTTCCTCCCTCACGGCACGGAAAGCGTGGCATTGCACACATCCGTCTGGAGCTCCTTCCACTGCCCGGTGGCTGCATCAACGATGATCGGGACGAGACCGCCAGCCAGAATGTCCAAGATGACCCACTTGGCACCGACACTCGTCTCGAGCGTGCACGTGAAGTCCTGATAGCCCTCGAGGCGCAGAACGACCGTGTGGCCCACGTGGTTGCTTAGGTTCACCGTAACGGGTGTCGTGCCGAGCGAGTTCCCTCCGATTACGACGTCGGCTCCCTGCGGGTTAGAGTTGAAGGACACGGGGACGCTGCGGGTGCCGAACAGGGTGGCGCACCCCGTGGGCAGCAAAACGAGCAGGGCGAACAACAGTACGTAGCGGGACATCCGATCTCCTCCTTCGCGGTGGGTGCAAATGGCGCCGGGCCATTTGTCACCATCGCACAAGGAAGATTGCGGAAAGGTCCTGCTTATTCGCCGTCCGAACGGGAGCTACCCGCCGGATATACCAACCGGCTCTTGTATTCGCAGGCAGCCCGACAGGGGGCTCCCTTGCTCGATGATGACAGGGGTAGGATGGGATAGGCGACCGGGAATCGCAAGCTATGCCACGAGTTCCCGGTAGCGGAGCCGGTCGGTGTTCAGGATGCGCCGGGGCGTGTCGGGGAAGATATTGGGGGGTTGTTGCGGCTGTTGAAGCGCCATTCGAGTTCTTCGAGGTAGCGGTCCATGCCGATGTAGCTCTTGAGGTCGTCGGTATAGATTGCTTCCGCCTCGTCCTTCACGGTGCGGGCGATGAAGCTGTGCAGCGTGTCGCGCCTGACATGGGGATGCGCTCGACGCGGCCGTGGCCGTCTCTCTCGATTGCACCATCGCCCAAGCAGCTACGGCAGAGAGGCTTTGGCCCGCACCGGCAAGCGGGGGCCCTGAGCGGCGAGGATCTCCTGCAGCAGATCCGGACGGTGCTGAAGGCGAGTTCGTTCCTCGGCGACGGCCACCGGAAGGTGAAGGCACGACTCGCGGCCAAGGGGAACCGAAAACGGCAGCGCGACCGTGACGCGGGGGCGGCCGGATCGGGGGTGAATCCCTGAGGCGCTTCGTACGGGAATCGCCTTGGGAGGCTGCCATGGGCTATACTTTCGCTCGGTGTCATGGAGACATCCGACCACGATCCCACCTCGGGGGGAGGACTTATAGTGACGGACTCAATTGCCGTGGATCCGGATCTGGCTGATACCTATCGAGCGGCGTCGGACGAGGATCGCCGCAAGCTGGATCTTGTCCTCAACCTTCGTCTGCGCGATGTCACGCGGACCGGGAGTCCCTCCACGATGTCATGGCTGAGATCACACGAAATGCGCGGGCACGTGGCTTGACTCCCGAGGTTCTGGAGGAGAGCGTCGGCGGAGATTGATGGCGGACTGGGCGTGCCGCCGCTTGAACGGCCGATCTGATACAATTCCGGGGGGCGTGGCAGTCTGTGAAGATAGACGTGGCAACACTAGTGGCGGACTGCCCCAGATGTGGATCGAAGAGAGTCACTCTGGATTCGGACCAGGATCTATTGGCTCGAAGAGATTGTGACCAGAATCATACGTAATGCTGCGCAAAGGACACGCAGCTACACGAGAGGGAGGACAACGTGAAATCTAGCTGTCTCTGCGCGCTCGGTATCCTGATTTCTGTGTCGGTGATGGGCTGTGCGGCGGACCCCCGCGAGATTGTAATTGCCGAGGAGAACCAAGAGAGTCTTCTTGAGGCAGTAGGGAACGAGACTGGGTTGACGGTCGAAGAGGTTGGCTTACTGACGAGCTTTGAGCTTCGAAGAGGGATCGCTGACGCTTTCGATGTAGAGGCTGAACCGATCGTAGGCAGGACCATCGGAGAGATCATTGAGCTAGAGCGTGACTTCCAGGCGGAGGAGGAGGCTCGTCGGGTCGAGGAAGAACGTCTCGCTGAGGAGGCCAGGGCCAGGGAGGAAGCGCTGGCTGCGGAGTTAAGGGAAGCGATTCTATTGACCGTCTACGAGAAAAGTTTTGTCCCATCCAACATAAGTGCTGGACGTTATGAGGACCACATTACGTTCAGGACGACATACCGCAACACTTCTGGTAAGGAAATCAGAGCCTTTCGAGGCTCAGTCAGATTCACGGATCTCTTCGGCGAAGAGATCAGCAACCTTAGAATCACGATCCAGGAACCGATCGCCGCTGGCGCGGAGGCCGATTGGAACGGGGCGATCGAATACAACCAGTTCATTGACAATCACGAGAAACTCAGAAATACGGAGCTTGAGAACATGCGCGTACAGTGGGTTCCAAGAAGCATCATCTTCGCTGATGGAAGCCAGATCGGCGAGCAGACGGAGGAGCCGTAGCTCTTCCTAAAGGATAGTACGTCTGGGGTGACGAACATGGTGTCCCCAAGGTTCCCTCTCGGCGTGAAAAACCAGCCATCGTGAGCTAAGACTAGTCAAAGACTCGCAGCCGACATTCCTGTACGGCAAGACGGCAAGTCGCCGCCGAAGACCTCGGAGAAAGCGTGAACGCGCCGTTGGCCGAGCAGCACCGAAAGACCGGCCGCATTGCAGCCGCACCGTCGGCATTCCCGAGCTCCGGATGGAACCGATTGAAATGGAAGGCGACCTTCATCTGATCTCCACTCATAGACCTCGGCGCGTTGCGCCGCCGGTTACCCAGCCCGGTACCGGTAGTTACGGGATATACGGCGCTGCCTTCCGACCAATAGATCCGGTCCTATCCGTGTACAGCCTACCGGGGCGGAGAAGGCAGAGATACCTGCTTGACCGAACCCGGTTTGCCTTCAAAGACCAATTCCTTCGGAGTCGGGCGATAGACTTTGGCGATCGCCGGAGGTTCTATGGTCTCCAGAAGGCGCTCGATCTTCGGCAGAGTGTTGATGAAGTTGCGCGCACGCTCTTGGGCTGGAACGTGCGTGCCGACGACGACCAACATGACCGCGCCAGATTCCCGAAGGGCGGCGACCTCCAACGGTTGACGAAGAATGTCCTGGTTCCCCGAGATGGCGATCCAGCCTTCGCTCGCGACTCGCCGGAGCCATTCGGTATCCGGCGTAGTCGGATCCTCGAAGGCGTCGTCATGCCGTATGACCGCCAGGCCCGCTTCTTCCAAAGCGTCGGGGAATATCCGGTAACCCAAGTCGCGGTCGGTAAAGTAGACCCTGCTCAAGCGGCCCGTTCGTAGAACACGGCGTCTTCGATCTGACCGATGCTCAGACTGTAGTCTCTGGCGAGGGTCTCCAGATCCTCACCGGCGTCCACACGATCGACCAAGGCGACGGTGGATATGCCGGATCCAGCTACGGTTGGTCGACCGAATGAAACCCGCGGATCGATCACAATGGGTTTTCTGTCTTCCGACCATGCCGGGCGAAGTGGATACAGTCTGAGCGGGAGTGCTTCATCGTCTCGGTCGACTCGCTTCAAGTAGGCTAAAAGCATCTGCTTCATCGCGAGTTGGCCGGACTTGGTAAGCGTAATCAGCTCACGGAGCCGGTCTAAGAAGATGTCCTGGCCCGACGTGCGAAGTTCGTCGCTCAGGAGAAGCCGGTCGATCCCGAGGGATTCTTCGGCATATGCGATTGCCTTGCGAACCGCGCCCATCCTCACGCCGTCCTTGGTCCGAATCGCGCGGAGGACATGAGCCTCGACGAGGGTGTTGAACGAGATCGGACTCCTGCTGCCGGCAGGGGCTCGGATCAGAGGCTCGGTCTCGACCACTTCTCCCCCCCGCCGGTAGATCCGACCCAACACCCAAGAGCGGAGGGTGGCCGGTGGCATTCCCAAGTGTCGGGCTGCCGCCGCAAAGGTGTAGGCCGGGGCATCCCGGATGTCACCGGGCGAGGAGGCGCCGCGAGTCATGGCAGATCGTTCACGCGTCTTGAGTATCGTCCTCCGTTAGCGGGTAGTGTTTATCGTAACGGGACTGGTCTCTCCTGAGCAACGTCAACGAAGTATGGATCTGGGGGTTGACGATACGACACCTTCCGTG
>JAAXGI010000105.1 GCA_012267505.1 Gemmatimonadota bacterium | reverse complement strand
CGAGAACGCGATCATCGACCGCGGCTTCGCGGAGGGATGGGTCCGCGCCGAGCGCCCGCGGGAACGGACGGGCCGGAGCGTCGCGGTCGTCGGATCCGGTCCGGCCGGGCTCGCCGCCGCCGAACAGCTGAACCGGGCCGGCCACCGGGTCACGGTCTACGAGCGGGAGGACAGGATCGGCGGCCTCCTCATGTACGGGATCCCGAACATGAAGCTCGACAAGGGGATCGTGGACCGCCGGGTCGACCTGCTGCGCGAGGGGGGGATCCGGTTCGTGACCGGCGCGGATGTGGGGAGGACGGTCGACGCTCACTCCCTCGCCGCCGGCAACGACGCGCTCCTTCTCGCGACGGGCGCCGTGGTTCCGAGGGATCTCCGGATCCCGGGGCGGGATCTCGCCGGCATCCACTTCGCGATGGAGTTCCTGACCGAGACGACCCGGAGCCTGCTTGCGAGCGGCCTCGGCGACGGCAACTACATCGACGCCCGCGGACGGCGCGTCGTCGTCATCGGCGGGGGGGACACCGGCACCGACTGCATCGCCACGGCGCTCCGGCACGGGTGCCGGAGCATGGTGAACCTCGAGCTGCTCGGGGAGCCGCCCGCCGAGCGGGCCGCCGACAACCCCTGGCCCGAGTGGCCGCTCATCCTGAGGACCGACTACGGCCACGAGGAGAGCGCGGCGGAGTTCGGCCGCGATCCGCGCGAGTTCAGCGTCGTGACCAAGGAGTTCATCGACGACGGCCGAGGCCGCGTCGGCGCACTGCGGATCGTCGGCGCGGAGTGGAGACATGAGGCGGGCCGGCGCGTCATGTCCGAGATCGAGGGGAGCGAGCGGATCCTCGAGACCGACCTCGTGCTCCTCGCGATGGGCTTTCTCGGCCCCGAGGCGCATCTCGGCGAGGCGCTCGGCGTCGACTTCGACGCCCGGTCGAACTTCCTCGCCCGGCACGGGGAGTTCGCCACCTCGGTTCCGGGCGTGTTCGCCGCGGGGGACTGCCGGCGCGGCCAGTCGCTCGTCGTATGGGGGATCAACGAGGGGCGCGGGGCGGCCCGCGCGATCGACGCCTTCCTCATGGGCTCGAGCACGCTCCCCGCCCCCGGCGTCTCGCCGGGCCTCGCCGCCGCCGGTTAGGGGAACTGCCAGGACGGACCCGGTCCGGGACCTCAGTCGGCCGTTCGCCCCCCCGGCGGGATCCCGAGCGCGTCGCGGAGGAAGGCGGCCGTCGGCGCCTCCGGATGGCGCGCCACCTCCTCGGGGGTGCCCTCCGCCACGATCCGCCCGCCGCGCGCCCCCGCGCCCGGCCCCATCTCGATGACGTGGTCCGCCGAGCCGATGAGCTCCAGGTTGTGCTCGATCACGACCACGGTGTTGCCCGCCTCGACGAGCCGGTCGAGAACGCCGAGGAGCCGGTTCACGTCCGGGCCGGAGAGGCCCGTGGTCGGCTCGTCGAGGATATACAGCTTCCGCCCGGGCCGGCCGGCCGAGCCGATGAGCTCGCGGGCGATCTTGAGCCGCTGCGCCTCCCCGCCGGAGAGCGTCGTCGCCGACTGGCCGAGCCGGAGGTACCCGAGGCCGACCTGCTGCAGGTGCCAGAGCGCCTGCCCGAGACGGCGCTCCCGGATGAAGAACCGCATCGCCTCGTCGACCGTCATCTCGAGCACGTCGGCGATCGAGCGGCCCCGCACCCGCACGTCGAGCACCTCGCGCCGGTAGCGGCGCCCGCGGCAGACATCGCACGGCACGTAGACGTCGGCCATGAACACCATCTCGACCCGGATCCGGCCGACCCCCTTGCACGCCTCGCAGCGTCCGCCGGAGACGTTGAAGGAGAAGTCCCGCGGCCGGTAGCCCCGTTCACGCGCGAGCACGGCCCGCGCGAAGAGGCGCCGCGCATCGTCCCACGCCCGGACATAGGTGACGGGATTCGAACGGGGGGTGCGCCCGATCGGCGACTGGTCGACGAGCACGGCGGCGGTGACGGCCTCGAGCCCCTCGATCTCCTCGAAACTCCCGACCGGCTCGCCTAGGTGCTCCCTGGCCGACGTCCCGCCGCCGGCGAGTTCCGCCTCGAGCGCACGGTAGAGGATGTCGTGGACGAGCGTGGACTTCCCCGATCCCGAGACCCCCGTGACCGCGATGAGAAGCCCGAGCGGGAGATCGAGATCCACGCCCCGGACGTTGTGGAGCGAGGCGCCGCGGACCACGAGCCGCGACCCGGGCCGCCGCCTCCGCCGCTCCGGAAGCCCGACGGCGGTGCGCCCGGCGAGGTAGTCGCCCGTGGCCGTCGCGGCGCCGGCGAGGTCCGATGGCGGGCCCTCGAAGACCACCTCCCCTCCCTTCTCGCCCGACCCGGGCCCGAGCTCGATGACGTGGTCGGCGGCGCGGATCGCGGCCGGATCGTGCTCGACGACGATCACCGTGTTCCCCCGGTCGCGAAGGCGGGCCAGGAGACCCAGGAGCGCGCGCGTGTCCTGCGGATGGAGCCCGATCGAGGGCTCGTCCAGGACGTAGACGGTGTCGACAAGCTTCGCGCCGACGGAATTCGCGAGGCTGATCCGCTGCGCCTCCCCCCCGGAGAGCGTCCGCGTCTGCCGGCCGAGCGCCAGGTAGCCGAGGCCGACGTCCACGAGGAAGCGGACGCGGGCCCGGATCTCCGCGAGGAGCGTATCGGCGACCCGTTCCTCCGCCGGCGAGAGCGCGAGACCGGCGACCCAGGCCGCGAGTTCCTCGAGCGGGATCTCGCTCACCCCGGCGATGCTCCGGCCGGCGATCCGGACGTTGAGCGCGGCGTCCCGCAGCCGCCTCCCCGCGCAGGCCGGGCAGACGCGCGGACGCTGGTACTGCCGGAGGAAGATCCTGATGTACTGCTTGTAGCGCTTCTTCTCCCGCGAGCGGAGGAAGGGGATCACGCCACCGAAGCCCGCGCGCCGGAGCCGGCCCCTTCCCCCCGGAGCCCCGTGGAGCACGGCATCGCGGAAATCGGCCGGGAGCTCGATCCAGGGAGCCCGGCAGGAGACGCCGCGGGCCTCGGCGAAGGCGCGCAGCCGGGCGCGCTCGCGCCTGTACCTCGGCTTCGTCCACGGGTCGACCGCACCATCGTCGATCGAGCGGAGGGGCGCGGGCACGATGAGCCCGGGATCGTACTCGAGGACCGCCCCGAAGCCGGTGCACTCCGGGCAGGATCCATAGGGGGAGTTGAAGGAGAAGAGCTGCGGCGTGGGTTCGGGGAAGTCGATCCCCGGGTGGTCGGGGCAGCGGAACCGCTCGGTGAAGGCGAGGGGCGGCCGCGCCGCGTCCGTGAAGAGGATCCGGACCTCCCCCTCCCCCTCCGCGAAGGCGGTGCCCACCGAGTCGGCGAGCCGCTCCCCGACACCCTCCCCGACGACGAGCCGGTCGACCACCACGACCGTCCCCTCCGGCGCCCCGGAGAGGTCCACCCCCAGCCGTTCGGCGTCGTCCGCGCCCGGCTCGCCCAGATCCAGCATCCGGCCCTCGAAAAAGAGGCGGACGAACCCGAGGCCGCGAAGCGCCCCGACCAGATCCCGGTGCGCCGCGCCGGCGCCACGCGGGAGCGGGAAGCCCACCATGAGCCGGGTCGCTTCGGGGAGCGAGAGGACCCGGTCGACCGCCCCGCTCACCGTGTCCGGCCGCACTCGGCGGCCACACTCCGGGCACGATGTCCGGCCCACCCGCGCGAAGAGGAGGCGGAGGTGGTCGTAGACCTCCGTTGCGGTTCCCACCGTCGAGCGGCTCGTCTTCGTCGGGTTCTTCTGCTCGATCGCCACCGACGGCGAGATCCCCTCCACCAGATCGACCGCCGGCTTCTCCATCCGGTCGAGGAACTGCTTGGCGTAGGCGGAGAGGGACTCGACGTAGCGGCGCTGCCCCTCGGCGAAGAGGGTGTCGAGCGCGAGCGACGACTTCCCCGATCCCGACGGCCCCGTGATGACGGAGATCTCCGCCCTCGGGATGTCCAAGTCGATGTTCTTCAGGTTGTGCTGGCGGGCACCACGGACTCGGATGCAGTCATCCATCGGCGTCGAGCGGGCGAGGCTCACACTCCCGCGCGCGATCCGGCGGTGGAGGGGGAGGGGGAGACCCGAGGGGTACCCGACGGCGGCGGCCGGGATCCGGGACACGACGGTTGTACCGCACCCGGCTGCGGGGCGAGATTCATCCATGCTTGCCCACCATGCCGGCTCCCCGCCACCCGCACGCCATCCGGGGCGCCCCGCCACGGCGCTCGCAGCCCTCGCCATCGCAGCCGGCGGTTGCGCCTCCGGGGTGCGTCCACCCCCGGCGCCGACCGTTCCCGCGCCGCCCTCCATTCCGGCCGTCCCCGACGCCGCCGCGGTCCCTCCGCCGCTCCCGGAACCGGACGTTTCCTCCGGCGCGGCCGGCGCGACATGGGTCGAGGAAGGGATCGCGTCCTGGTACGGCGCGCCGCTCCACGGCCGCCCCACGGCGTCCGGAGAAACCTACGACATGCACGCGATGACGGCGGCCCACCGGACGCTTCCCTTCGGGTCCGTCGTCCATGTCGTGAACCTCGACAACGGGCTTGTCGCGACGGTGCGCATCAACGACCGCGGACCCTTCTGGGAGGGACGCACCCTGGACCTCTCGCGGCGCGCGGCGGCGGAGATCGGGATGCTCGGCCCCGGGACGGCCCGGGTCCGGCTCACCCTCGCCGGCACACCGGCCCCGCCCGGCGGAGGCGCAATCGGAGACGGCGGAGCGGCAGTGCCCCGGGCCGCCCCGGGCACGGCCTGCTGGATGGTCCAGGTGGGACAGTACGGCGACGCGGAGGACGCGGCGCTCGTTCGCCGGAGCCTCGAGCGCGACGGCCACGGGCCGGTCCGGGTCTCGACCGGCGCGGGCGGGCTCCACCGCGTCCGGGTCGGGCCGCTCGATTCCCTGGAGGAAGCCGAAGGGCTCGGGGAGCGGCTCGGCGGGATGCTCCTCAGCTGCGCGGGGATGAACCTCTAGGGACAGCGGCGACCGCCGTGGAATCGGGCCGGGGACGCCCGCGCGACGGCTCGCAGCCACGCGGGACCTCCCGGGGGACCGGGGTCGCGCCACGTCGCCGAGCCGCTAGATTGGAGCGTGGCCGTCCCGGCAGCCCCGCGACGGATACCCGAAAACGAGAGGGAGTCCCTTCCGATGAGCGCCCTGCCACTTCGCAGCCGTCTCCGTTACGCAGCTCTCCTGGCTCTCGCCCTTCCGGCCGTCGCCGCGCCGGCATGGGCGCAGCAGGTCACCCCCGAAGCGGAAGCGATGCCGGAGGCGGAGGCCGAGGGAGCGCCCGGCGTCGCCGCGCCGGCCGCGGAAGAAAACCGGGTCCGCTTCCAGCTTCCCGCCGTCAAGGTGGAGCGGGGACCGGTCATCGATGGGGTCCTGGGCGACGAGGAGTGGCGCGGGGCGCCCTTCATCGACGAGTTCGTCCAGCAGGAGCCGCTCGAGGGTCAGCCGAGCACGGTCCGCACCGAGGTCCGGGTCCTCTACGACAGCGAGAACCTCTATCTCGGCCTCCTCGCCTTCGATTCCTCGCCGGAGAGCGTCGTCGCCACCGAGATGCGGCGCGACGGTCCCCAGATCATGAACGAGGACAACTTCCAGATCATCATCGACACCTTCATGGACTCCCGCTCGGCGTACATGTTCGTCGTGAGCCCGCTCGGCGCGATGCTCGACCAGCAGGTGGTGCAGGAGGGCGAGGGCTCGAGGCGGGGGGTCTCGTCGAACATCAACCTCCAGTGGGACGGTGTGTGGGAAACCTCCGCGCGGAGGACCGCGGAAGGATGGGCGGCGGAGATCCGGATCCCCATGGTCACCCTCCGGTTCCCGAGTGCGTCGCCGCAGTCGTGGGGGATCAACTTCATGCGCAACATCCCCAACCGGAACGAGGTGGCGTTCTGGGCCCCGGTACCGCGCGCCTACAGCATCACCCGGGTGAGCCTCGCGGGGACGCTCGCGGGGCTCGAGGACCTGAGCCGCGGGAGGGACCTCAGGGTCAAGCCCTTCGTCGCCACCGGGGGCGAGGCCGAGCGGCGGGGCGACGTCTCGACCGACGCCGCGCACGGGGACATGGGGCTCGACGTCAAGTACGGGATCACGCCCAGCCTGAACCTCGACGTGACCTTCAACACCGACTTCGCGCAGGCGGAGGCGGACAACGAGCAGGTCAACCTCACCCGCTTTCCCCTCTTCTATCCCGAGAAGCGCGAGTTCTTCCTCGAGAACGCGGGGCTCTTCAATGTCGGAACGACCGGCTCGGGCCAGCGGGCGGACCTCTTCTTCACACGCCAGATCGGTCTGAACGAGAGTGGGGACGAGGTTCCGATCATCGGCGGCGCGCGGCTGACCGGGAAGGCCGGCCGGAACAACATCGCCCTGATGGACATCCAGACCGACGACGCGTTCGGCCAGCCGGGCGAGAACTTCCTCGTCGCCCGCTACAGCCGGGACATCCTCAGCCGGTCGGAGGTGGGCGGGATCCTCATCAACCGGGAGACAGGGGGGGGCGGGGGCTACAACCGCACCTACGCGGCCGACGCCGCGCTGGCCTTCGGGCCCAGCCTCCGGATCAACGGGTTCCTGGCGCAGACCGACTCGCCGGAGTTCGCGACACCCGGGCGCGCCGGATACTTCCGGGGCCACTGGCTGAGCCCCGCCTGGGACATTTATCTGGATCACGTCGACCTCGGTGACCAGTTCAACGCGGGCGTCGGGTTCGTGCCGCGGGTCGGCGTGCGGTCCACGAAGCTCCACATCAACCGGACGCCGCGGCCCGGGAAGTGGGGGATCCGGGTGATGACGCCGATGTGGCACATCGTCTACACCACCGACCAGACGGGACGGCTCGTCTACCGCGAGCTGCACCATATGATCCGCGTCACCTTCGACAGCAACGCGGCGTTCACCCTGGTCTACAACCGTAACTTCGAGCGCCTGGACGAGCCGTTCCGCGTGCGGCGGGGAATCGTGATCGAGCCCGGTGACTTTCACTTCTACGACCTGAGGATCGGCTACGTGAGCAACCCGGCGCGGCGGATCAGCTACGGCGTCACCTACAATCCGCAGGGGTTCTACGACGGGCACCGCGAGGACCTGGCGTTTACGCTCGGCTCGCGGATCACGTCGAAGTTCTCCGCCGCGGCCAGCTACTCGCGCAACGACGTGACGAACCTCGCCGCGGGCGACTTCGTCACCCAGCTGGGCTCGCTCCGGGTCGACTACACCTTCTCGCCCACGCTGAGCCTCCGCACGCTGACGCAGTACAACTCCTCGAGCGAGCAGTGGAGTACGAGTGCCCGGTTCCGCTACATCTACCGTCCGGGAAGCGACCTCTACGTGGTATACGACGAGGTGCGGCGCGACATCAACGGACTGCCCATCACCGAGGAGTTCAGGGACCGCCGCCTCATCATCAAGGCGACGTACCTGGTCTCGTTCTGACCGGAGCAGACGGGCACTTCGGCCGAGAGGGGCTCAGGACACCCGGTCGGGTTCGCCGGCGCATCCTCGCGCGGGTCAAGGAGAGCCGTACCAACCTTCGAATGGCCTAGTGCGCCATCGGTCGGAACGCGGCCTTTCTCCAACAGTTCACCCACCGAGGCACGCCCCGGGTGCTCGCCGAGCACGATCATGTAGCCTTGGCCGAGCACCTGGGTTGCAGCCCCAACGAACTTAGGCACGACCGGTCTCCGCACGGGGACGTGAAGCCACGGCCGCCTCCTGCGATGCCCGGAGGTTACAGTGCCGTCCGCGAGATCGACGTTCGTGCTGCAGCGGACCCATGGCTGGCCAGGATGTTGGCACGCAAGCCGAAGATGCTGGTAGCGGTGGCGTTCACCAACGGGACGGCATGGGTCGTCTGGGCGCTGACCACGAAGAAGGAGATCTACCGGGCTCGCGCCGCCGCCTGACCGGGCAGCGAAAGGAGAAGAGTTATGGGGAGATGATGTGGGCAGGACGAACGAACGGGTAAGGGCAACGGTCAATGAGACGGGATCGGGAAAACCGGGTATGTGGGAAGGCTCTCAAGCCTGCGAGGCCGATTTGGACCCGATCCGCGGATCTCCATACGAGCCAGCAGCCTCAGACACGACAGGCTGCACCAACAGGCCGGATAGACGACAGCACCTGACCACCGGCACCGAGCCGTTCGAAGAAATGCTTGCGTTATCGGGGGCGTCCATAGACGGAGATACGACCGTACCAGACCTGACTGCCACAAACCTCCACAAACCTCGGTTTGACGTCAGGCTTGCCACAAGGGGGGCGTCCACATACGACTGTTGGAGATCCATAGGTGCTCACGGGTCCTATCGGCGTGAGTGCACTCTCCAGACAAGGCATAGACGCGGGATTCCCGGGTGCTGATGAGCGGAGAGTCCCATCATTCAAGGATCAGGGCCATGCCAGTCAAGGTGAAGGAGATCATTCAGGTGGGCCGGTCTCTCATCCGGAGTCCGAAGTTCAGTGTCACCGTGATCCTTCTATTTGGGCTGGGCATCGGTAGCGCGGCTGCGATGTTGAGTGTCCTACGTGCCGTGGTTCTTCGACCTCTCCCGGTGGAGGACCAGGATTCCGTCCTAGTGCTTTCGATGCATGACCAACGGGATTTGGCCGCCAACCTGGGAGTGCAATACGCTGAGATGCAGACCCTTCGTGAGACCACGGAGGCGTTCACTGACATCGCGGCCGTGGGTAACGCGGGCACCACGCCGTTCGTCATTCAGGACGGTGTCCGAGTGCTGTTTGACGTCCCCGGAGTGTTTGTGTCCGGAAGCCTTTTTGACGTACTTCGCGTTGTGCCCGTTGTCGGACGACCTCTGACTGCGAACGACGACCTACCTAGCGCGCCTGATGTGATCGTGATTTCCGAGGCGATATGGCGTCGCGATTTCGGGAACGATCCCGAGGCAATCGGTCGGCCGTTGACCATCGTTGGACAATCCTACACTCTCGTCGGGGTAATGCCAGATGGCCTTGGGTTTCCAGCTGGTGCGGAGATGTGGGCAACTAGAAACGCGTTCGGGGGAATCTGGCCGGCCCCGACAAATCGGGGCCGGGTGGACTTGGTGGCACGACTTGGCACAGGGGTGCCAATCGAACGTGGCAGAACGGAGCTCGAGAACATCGTGCGTCAAGCGTCTGGCCCGCTGGCGGGAAACCGGACGATCGTTGCTCGGCCTATCCTCGACGAGATAGTCGGAGACACGCGCTACTCAATCACGCTGCTCTCGGGTGCCGTGGGCCTCCTGTTCCTTATCGCATGTGGTAACGTGACTACCCTCCTACTAACTCGCGCCTCCCAAAGAAGCTCGGAGATGGGTGTGCGGGCAGCATTGGGTGGGCGCATCGTGGACCTCGTTCGATATGCAACCATTGAGATGATAATTCTGGCGGTCGCTGGGAGCCTCTTGGGACTTATCATTGGGGCTGGTTTAGTACAGGTGTTAGTCCGGCTTGCGCCTCCAGAGTTTCCTCGATTCGACGAGCTATCCGTTGACCTGGACGTCCTCCTGTTCTCCTTGATAGCGGGCGGAGTTGCCACTATCGTCGCGGGGCTTGGCTCTGTGATGAGCGCCGTTCGATCCAAACCACTCCCTTTGCTGAAGGCGTACTCTTCTGGTGATAGTCGCGGCGGGAAGACAACGCATGGCAGACAGATGATCGTGGCGGGACAGCTGGCCCTCGCGCTCGTCGTTCTGACATCGGTTGGTCTGCTGGCTAGGAGCTTGGTGAACATTCAGTCAGTAGATCCCGGGTTCGATCACCAGCACCTTCTCGTTCGATTTAGGCCAAACGACCTGGACGACATAGGTGTTACTTTTGGAGAGTATCTTGGGGTTCTGCAGACCCTACGCGAACGTCTCCAAGGTATCCCGGGAGTCGAAGCAGTGACCGCAGTCACAATCCCTCCGTACAGTACCGGGGGGAGGTCGCCCGTGCTTAGGCCGGTAGTGCCCGCCCAGTTACGCGAGGCCGACGTGGAAGATGACAACGTGACTGCTGATGTACACCCGGTGATGGAGCACCACTTCTCAGTCTTCGGAATCCAACTCCAGCGAGGGCGGGTCATCCTCGACACCGACGCAGAGAATGCTCCGCGCGTCGCGGTGGTGAATGAGACGTTGGCTCGCCTTCTATCGCGGGAAGAGACTGCGATAGGCCAGCTTGTACGGGTCGGCGGGAGTGGCCCTTGGAGGGTCGTCGGCGTTGTACAGGATACTAGGTTCCATGACGTGCGCGAGAATCCCACACCGACGATCTACCTCCCCTATCGACAGGGATCACCGGGAGTCCCACCTTTCCTTGCCATTCGGACCAGCGTTCCGCCGAGCGCCCTACTGCTCGATGTCCGGCAGATCGTGGAAGTGGCAACACCCTTTGGATTGCAGTGGATAAGAACTCCCGACGACCAATTACGTGTCCAGTTGGTCGCACCTAGGTTCGTCGCTTTCGTGATGTCCGTCCTTTCGGTCTTGGCAGTGGTTCTGGTCGCCTCAGGAGTGTTCGGGTCCCTGTCACTCTCGGTGGCCCAACGGACTCGCGAGCTGGCCATCCGCGTAGCTCTCGGTGCGACGGCCAGCAACCTACAGCGGCTAGTCTTTTGGCAGGCAGCGATGCCCGCGTTCCTCGGGCTCGGGGTCGGCGCTCTCCTCGCTTTCTGGACCGGGCAGCTATTCGAATCCCTTTTGTTCGGTGTTGACGCGGCAGATGTGCCTGCGATGGGTATCTCGGTCGCGTTTCTTCTGTCGTTGGTAGCAGTTGCGAACTGGGTATCAGTGTATAAGGTGACCCGCCATAAGGCCCCTCAGCAAACCCTCCATCCCCGGTAAACCAAACCGAGGTCTGTTCACAACCCGATCACGACCGTAGACCCACACCGATCGGGAGCGGGGCTGGGTCACGACGCGATGGATCTGAGTTTATGCGCTGGTAACTATATATTTGTCACTTATGTTTGTCGCCTAATTGGGGCATCATTGTATGCAGAATGATATTCTCCGTTTCCTTTCGACGGTGGATCGATTGAAATCGGTTCGTCGACAATCGTACGTGTCTGGTTCAGAACGGCTGGAGAATACCGCGAAACATAGTTGGCACGTGGCATTCGCAGCGTGGATACTTGCGAGGAGTGAAGGTGCGACTGTCGACGTAGAGAAGATGCTGAAGATTGCGCTTGTGCATGATCTCGGGGAGATTGGGCCGGGTGATACATTCGCATACGGACCCGGTGACGAGGATAGTGCGGCGAAAGAGAGAGCTTCCTTAGAGGCGATACTCGTAGATGTGCCGAAGAACGTGCAGGACGATGTTGTGGGAGCTTGGGATGCATATGGAAGACAAGCATGTGAGGAGGCAAGATGGGTGAAGGTTGCCGATATGTTACTTCCGTTCCTGTTGAATTTGGCGACGCAAGGGAGAACGTGGCGGGAAAACGGGATTTCCATCGAAATGGTGTTGAAACGAAATGCCCCTATCGCGGCGATGTCACGAGAGCTTTATGAGTGGATGGAGAAACGTGCGAAGGATGCAGTGGAGGGAGGATGGCTCCTGAGTGAGAGGGGTGGGCGGTGATGCTCGTCTTTGTGTTTGAGAGCGGAGGAGTCAGTGACGAGATCTGGATGCGTCGTGATGTGGTGGGTCGGGACGTGTGGACTGCCGGCTGAGCTCATGCGGCTTGTTCTAATGTGGTGTACAACCGTCGTTCACCTCCTTCTTTGGCGTTAACTTGAAGTTGACCGTTTGGGCGGACATCTTTTTTGTTTGGGCAATCAGGGCAGTGTGCCGTGTCAGGAGCGGGAGTACAGTGGTACTCGCCATTTGGAGTGGTTTTCCCTCTGTTTTGTTACGATGGAATCAGATGTCGTCGATCGGCACGGGCGACAGTTCGTGCAGTCCCATATGAATTTATCAGGTTGATTGCCGTGACTGACTCCGTTCCAGAAGCGCTTTGCAAACAGGAGGTCACGGCGCGCCCGGTGGTGCGCATGCATCGAACAGATCACGATGGCCGTGACGGGCTTGCTGCCAGCCGAGCCCGCCGTCGCCCGAACACATCGTCAACGATGGGAATGAAGTAGGCCGGAGGCTCCCCGGGCCCCGTGCCGGTCGTCACGACGAAACTCTCGCCGCGTTTGGCGATACCGATGGCCTCGACCTGACGCCGACAGAGGCGGAGAGGCTCGCCCTACGAATCTCCCCGGCTCTTACACAGTAGGACCCCGGCGCCATCGGCGTCGAGCGTGCTGGCTTAGAGCAGCTATTCAATGGAGCCGCCTGGCTCGAACCCTGGATTCGGATGGATGGACGACGCGGCCCAGATGCGTTCGGCGGCATAACCCGCCTCCATCTCCCGCGAGTTGGCCTTCGTCCGGATGCGCGTGAAGCTCCTTGCGACTCAAGAGACGGCACCGTCCGGGGGGCTGGGCCGGTCGCCGGTACGGTTCCGCCAAGCATACCTCTCATACGGAGGGGCCATGCCCGGCCGGCCACTCTGGGCCCGGGTCCCGAACCGCTTGCCGAGTGCGGCAAGCCTCCGACGAAAAGCTGCAGCACCCGCTTCCGGAGCAAGGGTAGAACAAGTTTGGCGACGGCGGGTCCGGCAGACTGTGAGACGTCATCCCGCGCTGGAGCGTTGAGACGCCGTCCACGCACTACCAGGGACCGATGTCAGGACACTCCATAGACGGCAGGCCCGGCGATCTCGCGTTCGTCATGGGAGGCGGGGGAGCGCGGGCAGCCTATCAGGTCGGGGTGCTCCGCTATCTGTCGCGCCGCTTCCCGGATCTCCAGATCCCCATCATCACCGGCGTCAGCGCGGGTGCGATCAACGCAGCCCACCTCGCGGCCCACCACGGCACCTTCGAGCAGGCCACCGAGGAACTCTACCATCTCTGGTCCAACCTGAATGTGGACCACGTCTTCCGCACCGACGTCGGATCACTCGGCTGGCACCTGCTGCGCTGGGCCCGGCAACTCGGGTCCGGTGGCGCCGGCTCGCTCCCGCCGGTCCGTGGACTCCTCGACACCGACCCGCTCCGCGCGTACCTCACCGACACGATGCACGCGATCGACGGCGAACTCACGGGGATCAACTACAACCTCCGCACGGACCGACTCAAGGCCGTCGCGCTCAGCACCACCAACTACTCCACCGGGCAATCCGTCCTCTGGGTGCAGGGTCAGGGGGTGAAGGAGTGGGAGCGCCCCACCCGCCGCTCCCGCCTCACGACGCTGACCGTCGAGCACGTGATGGCATCCGCCGCGCTGCCGATCGTCTTTCCCGCCGTCCGGCTCGGAGAGCACTGGTTCGGGGACGGCGGCATCCGCCTGGCCACCCCGCTGTCGCCCGCCCTCCATCTCGGCGCGACGCACATCCTCGCCATCAGCACGCGCCGCTCGCCGACCGCGCGGCAGGCGAACAGGGCTACCGTCACCGGCTATCCCCCGCCCGCACAGGTCGCCGGCATCATGATGAACTCGGTCTTCCTCGACATGCTCGATGACGATGCCCACAGGCTGCAGACGATCAACCGGCTGCTCGCCGGGCTGCCACCGGAAGAGCGCGGCGGGATGCGCCCCGTCCGTCTCCTGACGGTGCGCCCCTCGGTCGACCTGGCCCGGCTCGCCAACCGGTACGAGCCCCAGCTGCCGAGGGCCTTCCGATTTTTGACGCGCGGCCTGGGCACCCGACAGATCGAGGCACCGGACTTCCTCAGCATGATCATGTTTCAGCCGGACTACCTGGCCGAGCTGATCCGGGTGGGGGAGGAGGACACGGAAGCCCGCGAAGCGCAGCTCGTGGCGCTGCTGGAACCGGACGGCAGTGCCGGGATTCCAGAGGCTCCCAGGGAAGCGGCGGGTTCCATCGCCACCGATGGCGGGAAGGCAGGGTGACCAGAAACGCCGACAGATCGAAGCAACATCTGGAGCGACGCCCGGACGCCCCCGTCGCGAAGCGAGCGTGGCGCCGGGCGGCTGTCGGACGGATCGCGTCCCGGGCGCGACCCCGGCCGGCCGCCTCAGGTTACGGGCCCGACGCTGCCGCCTCTCCCTTCAGTCGCTCGTAGACCGCGGCTGCCTCCCGGAACTGGTCAAATACGGACCGGCGCTCAGCCTCTGAGCGCCACCCCGGCCACTCCTCCGCCATCTCGGTGAGCCTCTCGATCCACGCCAGGCTGTAGTCGGCCGAGTCCGCGTCCCGGATCGGTGCACCGCCGAGGATGAACCAGACGGGGTTCGTGAAGGCTTGCGCGTAGCGCGCGTCCAGCGGATAGCGCTCCTCCGGCACGCCCTCCGCGCGGAGGTGGATCCAGCCGCTCTCGGTGACCGCGAACTCGCCCTCGAAGTCGCCCGTGGTCCGGTCAGCGCCGAGAGGGACCTCGCCGACCTCCCGCCCGTTGTGGACGAGCCATGCGCGGGTCAGCGGGGTGATCGACTGGACCCGGGCCCGGACGGAGACAGCCGTCGTCCCGGACGGAAGCTCGATCTCCCCCCCGGGGATCTCTCTGTTCACCGTGAGCTCCACGAGCGGCCCGGTCGTGACGAAGGCGCGGCCGTCCCGGAGACCCTGGAACCACCCCTCCATGGTGCGGCTGCCGTCCGGTGTGCGTACGTAGGTGCGCATGGCACCCACGAGCGGCGTCCAGTGGAGGCTGCTCAGTGCGTCCTCGCCGCCCACGGCCGTGACCCGGAGGTCGTTGTTCCAGACCGCGTAGAGGGGATGGAAGCCGGCCTGGCCGGCGTTGGACCATTCCAGCGCATCGGTCGCCCCGAGAGCCGCGTCCACGATGAAACCCTTGCCTCCTCCGAGATCCGCCTCTAGAGGATCGCCGTCTCCCCCGAAAGCGTGCACGTAACCTGTGGTCGCCCCCTGTGCCTTGGCTTTCCTCATCATGTCGGTGTTTGAGGGATAGAGACTCTCGATGGCCGTGCCCTCATACCCGGTCGTGAAGGGCGAGATGAGATGATCCTCTAGGCCAAACATGAAGACATGCCCGTAGAAGGGCGGCCGGTACTCCTGCCCCACCACGAGGATCCGGTCCGGCGTCGAGGACGGGTGAGCTCCCCCGCCCGGGACGAAGAACTGGTAGTCCAGGACGCGGTTGTCCTTGTTGGCGATCTGCTCGTTGACGATGTCCTGATCCTCGGCATCGGACATCATCATCATGTTGTCGAGTGTGTTGTGGAGATTGCCGGCGTAGTTCATGTGGACGTGTGTCGAGCCGTTGTGCCACCCGGCATCCGAGAGGTCGGTCATGCGCGTGAGCGCGACGTCGACCCGGGTCACCTCGCCCGCCCTGATCTCGACACTCCGCCGGTCCGGGTAGAACTCGAAGCCCTTCATCACGGTGAGATCGGCCTCGCCGGGAGGCAGATCCACCGCAAAGCTCCCGGTCGTGTGGAAGGCCGGGAAGCCCCCCCGCCCTCCGATTCGCGCGTAGGCATCGGCGGGCGCCCAGGCCTTCCCGTCGGACGCGATCAGGGTCACGCGCGCCGCACTGGGCCCTGCGATCCCTCCTGCTCCGACGGCCACTTCGAGGGTGCCCATCGGCTCCTTCCAGCGCCGCTCCGTCACGTCGAGCCTCCGGCGCGCCCCGCCGTACGTCTCGAGGAGCTCGAGCCGGGGGAGTCCGCCTTCATTGGAGATGAAGGCGATCCACTCGCCGTCGGGCGACCACCGGGGGTGGAAGGCGTCATGCTCGAAAAAGGTCATCTTATACGGCTCACCCCCCACGGTCGGCTGGACGTAGAGGTTCGCGTACTGATCGCCCGCTCCCGCAGTCGACGAGTAGACGAAGCGGCGGCCGTCGAGCGAGACGTCCGGCCGGGTCCGGTAGAGCGTCTGCTCCGCCAGCACGACCTGCCGGCGCTCCATCCCACCCGGTTCGACCGGCACGCGGAAGACATTGCCCGAGCCGAGAGCGACGTCGCGGTTCGAGACGATGAGGAGCTCCTCGCCGTTCGGGAGCCAGGCCGGCGTGATGTGCATGTCCTGCGGACCGAAGTAGAGGCGGGACCGGCCGAAGTCGTTGTCCGAGGTGATCGCCACCGCCTCCCCGCTCCACTCCCCGGCGGTGATGGGGCGCACGTAGACGTTGAAGTATCCGTTGGGCTCGGTTGAGACGTAGGCGAGCCTGGTTCCGTCCGGCGAGAATGTCGGGTCCGCGTAGACGAAGTCGTCGTCGGTGAGGGCATGGGACTCGCCCGACTCCACGTCCAGGATCTCCAGCTGGATCCTGTGGACCCCGCCCCCGGACGATGCCCCGTTGTCGGAGGTGTAGACGATCCAGCGGCCGTCCGGCGACCACGCGGGCGAGGAGTGGTAGGTGGCCCCACGCGTGAGCTCGGTGGCGACGCCGGGCTCGCTTTCCCCCTCCAGGCCGACGCTGACCGACCAGATGGAGCCGCTCAAACCCACGGCGATGGCGGATCCGTCGGGCGACCACGCGGGGGCCCAGGGCGTCGAGCTCGGCGCGGGCGGCAGGTAGTAGTTGTACATGTAGTTGCCGCCGTGCCGGGCCCATTCGTAGCCAGAGACGGGGGCGGGCGGCGGTGCCTGGCTCGCGTTCGAACGCATCGCCGGGGCCGGCGGCGCGGATTCGCCGCCGCAGGCGGAAAGCAGAAGCGGGAAGAGCAGGAGGGCCGCATGCGCGCGCACGGCGGGCCGCATCTGTCGGGGCGTGGTCATGGTGCCTCCTCCGTGCCCGGCGTCGCGGCGCGCTGTCGTCTCGCGGTCGCGGACGGGAGTCCGCCGGGAAGGACTCGCGCTGGGCGGGCTGTCGGGCCCATGCGGACCGGCGGCCCCTCGACAAACGGCCCGATATTGAGTCCGACAGGCGGGTCGATGGGACGCCACGGAGTCCACAAGGGCCTCCACGTGGATACTTCCGGGGTCGGTAAGTATGCGGTCCCGGTAGTCCGCCCGCGAGGCGCGCCTGCCGTGCGCGGTGCGATTAATCGGTGGAGCGCCCCTGGGCGGGCAGAGTGCCCGACGGGAGGTCTCCGCCGACTCGCCACGGTCGGGAGCGTGCCGTAGAGGGGAGGCCGGGCATCCACCGGAGCGGGAAGGTCACGAGGGCGGGCGGGATAGCGTCGCAAAGCGGAACCCAGGGCCGATTGCAGCGCCGGGCGCGTGCGGGCAGATTGGCCGCAGGCGAGTCAGTCGCAGCCTGTCGGATCCGTGGCTCAGATGCCCCCGTTCGGAGGTGAACTATGAAGATCTCGCTTAGAAGCCGTACGCTCTGGGTCTATTTCGCCTCGTTCGGCCTCCTTCTCGCGCTGAATCTCTTTCTGACGGGGTACGCCGGCGGTGGTCCGCGGGCAGCCGACGGGCTCGGGGCGCAGGAAGGCTGTCCCGGAGAACAGATCGGCGTCCAGATCACGGGCGGAGAGTACCAAGGGCGGCCCGTCCCGGAAGCGGTCATCAATGGAGAACCCTGGGGAGGGGCGTACTTCGAGCCGGGGATGCGGTCGTACTGGCACTGCCATGCCGGCGGGCAACTCCTGGTCGTGTGGGAAGGGGAGGGACGCGTGCAGAAACGCGGTGAAAGGGCCAGGACGCTCAACCCGGGAGAGAGCGAGCATGCGGGCCCCTGGGTGGAGCACTGGCATGGTGCATCCGCCACTGCAGCGGTGCAGTATCTGCAGGTCTCACTCCAGCCGACCGGCACCTATTGGATGGAGGAGGTCAACCGGGACGACTACCTGGGAAACGATGTCGGCATCAACTCGCGGGACGAGTTCCTGCGGACCGGTATGAGGGAACAGCCCTAGAATACCTGAACCCGGGGATCGGAGTCGGAGTCCACTGGGTCGACGGCAGGTGACCCGCGAACGATCGCGGGGAGGATCCGGAGGCTCGTCAGCCAACCGCAGAGCAGGGATGACCATCCCCCGGCCTGGTAGTGAAGCCCCACAGTCCAGACGACGCCACGGGACGCCGGCCGACATGGAGCTGCAGGCCGCACCGCTTCCTTCCGGCACGCCGACCGGGGACTAGGACCAGCTGCGCTCCCACTGGCCTCCGGCCGATCCCGGCTCTGAAGTCGCGCGAGCATTGATCCCGCGGATCCGCACGCTCGCACCCAGAACCCCGGAACCCGTGTCACTCAGATCAGGAGGCAGCATGCGACTCGTACGCATCGGCATAGGCGCCACCCTGGCCGCGTTCACGACACTCGCCGCCTGTGGCGGCGATGAGACCGCTTCCCGGGCCGATGCCGCGACCGTGGCGGCCGCGAAGGGAGGGGACGACCGTACCGGCCCCTACGAGGTGGTGGAGAACTGGTGGCAGCCCGCGCCGGACCACACCGGGGAGTGGAGCTGGGGTTCGGTGTCGGGCGTCGCGGTGGATACGCCGGACCGGATCATCGTGGCCGTCTGGGGTGACCAGGATGCGGAGGGCCAGGAGCGTCCGGGGAGCACGAACTACCTCGTGGTCGTGGACGGCGACGGGAACATGATCGAGAACTGGTCGCAGTGGGACTCGATTTTCAACCGGCCGCATCAGGTCTACATCAGCCCCTACGACCCCGACCGCCACGTCTGGGTCGTAGAGCGTGGCGGCGACAACACAGTTCGCGATATCCACGAGCAGATCATCAAGTTCACGAACGACGGCAGCGAGATCGCGCTCCGCCTGCTCGACCCGAACCCGCGGCAGAGCGGGGAGGAGGCGCGCGCGAACCCGAACCCAGGGCCGCTCGACTTCGGCCAGGCCTCGGTGATGACATTCCTGCCGAACGGCGACTTTCTGGTGGGGGACGGCTACCAGAACGGCCGCATAGCCCGCTACGACGCCCAGGGCGAGTTCATCTCCGAGTTCGGGTCGGTCGGGACCGGCCCCGGGCAGTTCGACCTCATCCACGGAATCGCGGTGGACCGTGACCGGCACGTCTACGTGGCCGACCGGCAGAACGACCGCATCCAGGTGTTCACGGAGATGGGCGAGTTCATTGAGGAGTGGCCGGACGTCACCAATCCCGCCGGGATCTACATGGACGAGGACGAGAACGTCTGGGTGGTCTCGGCCACTCTCAACCGGCTCGTGAAGTACAACAAGCAGGGCGAGTACCAGTACTATTTCGGCGTGTACGGCGGGACGATGGGCGGCTTCCCGGGCGGGCTCTCCCGACCGCACCAGATGGACGTCGGCCCCGACGGCACGGTCTACGTCGCGAGCTGGGACGGCGGATGGCTCAACCAGTTCATTCCCAAGCCGGACGGGGATCCCGCGAAGCTCGTGGGCCGGCCCCTACGCCTCCAATAGGGAGCAGTGAATGACGGATCGTCGGCAGGATCTTCCGGTATTGATCCTCATCGCGTGTGCGGCGCTGTCCGCGTGCATGAGCGAGAACAGCGCGCAGCCGGCGGGCAGCGGCATGATGGCCGTGGGCGGCGACGATCGGAACGGGGAGTACATGCCGGTCCGGGACTGGTGGAAGCCCGCCCCGAACCACGACTCCATCTGGCACTGGGGCGACATGGGCGGGGTTTCCGCGCTCGACCCGGACCGAGTGTTCGCGGTGACCTGGGGCGACAAGAACGACGAAGGCGAGCTGCAGACGCCGACCTCGAACATGGTCGTCGTCGCGAACCGCGACGGCGAGATCATCGAGCAGTGGACCCAATGGGACTCGATTCTCAACTGGCCGCACCAGGTCTACGTCGATCCCTACGACCCGGCGATGCCCGTGTGGGTCGTGGAGCGTGGCGGCGGCGGGCCCTACATGCAGGTCGTCAAGTTCACGAACGACGGCAGCGAGATCCTGCTGCGCATTGGCGACACGCCCATTCCGCAGAGCCGCGATGAGGCCCGCGCCAACCCGAACCCCGGGGCCTACAACTACGGGCAGCCAGCGGTCCTGGCGTTCTACCCGAACGGCGACTTCCTGTTGGGCGACGGATACTGGAACTGCCGAATCGTCCGCTACAACTCCCAGGGCGAGTACCTCTACGAATTCGGTTCCTGCGGGGACGGCCCGGGCGAGTTCAACGTCGTGCACGGGCTCGGCATCGACCGGGATGGCCGCATCTACGTGGCCGACCGCAGCAACGACCGCGTCCAGGTCTTCGAGGAGGACGGGACACACGTCGCGACATGGCCCGACATCGCGAGTCCGGGCGGGATCTGGGTGGACGACAGCAACAGTGTCTGGGTGGTCGGCCGCACGACGAACCGCATGCTGAAGTACGACACCGAGGGTCATCTGCTCTACTACTGGGGGAGCTACGGCGGGACGTCGGGCGGCTACGACGGCGGCAGCGGCGGCTTCCACCGCCCGCACCAGATCGGGGTGGACCTGGAGGGGAACTTCTATGTCGCCAATTGGGAGGCCGGGGCGGTGGGCAAGCACGTCCCGAAGCCCGACGCCGATCCCTCGAAGCTAGTGGGCCGGCTGATGAGGCCCGGCGGCTGAGCAGCGCAAGGGCGGACGGGCGCGCCGGGAACTGAGCGCGCTGACGCCACGTCGGGGAACGCCGATGGCGCCTCGAGGGGGGTAGCTCGCTGCCGCCCTCGAGGCGCCTTCTCCTCGATCGGGAGTGGGGATGAATCCCGCTGTGACTTCGTTGGTCGCTTTGCTGATCGCGATCGTGATCTCGATCACGAGCCGCGTGAACGTGGGCTTGGTCGCGATCGCCTTCGCATGGGTCCTGGCGGTCTATGTGGCCGACCTCGGTGCGGGGGCCGTGGTCGAGGGCTTTCCGAGCTCGCTCTTCCTCACGCTGACCGGGGTCACGCTCCTGTTCGCGGCCGCCGAGGTGAACGGCACGCTGGAGCGTCTGACGCACCGGGCCACGCGTCTCGCCAGAGGCGACGCTCGGCTCATGCCCGGCGTGTTCTTCGTGATCGCCGCGCTCGTCTCGAGCGTCGGGCCGGGCGCGATCTTGAGCGTGGCGCTGATCGCGCCGCTCGCCATGGCCATGGGCAACCGGGCCCGGGTTCCACCCTTCCTCACGGCGTTGATGGTGGCGAACGGGGCCAACGCCGGTAACCTCTCGCCCATCAGCTCGGTCGGGATCATCGCGAACGACGCGATGGCGAGCGTGGGACTCGTCGAGCACGAGGCGAAGGTCTGGTTCGCCAACTTCGCGGCTCACCTGCTCGTGGCGGCGGCGGCGTACGTGCTTCTGGGTGGATACCGTGTGCGCGGATCCGGACCACGGGAGCCCGCCCCGGCGACGGACGACGCGCCGCTGGACGCCAAGCAGCGCCTCACCGTGGCGGTCGTGCTGGCCTGGATCGCGGGTGTCCTGATGTTCGACATGGCGCTCGGGCCGAGCGCCTTCGCCGCCGCGGCCCTGCTGGTCACGCTCCGGGTCGCGCCGGACGCCCGGGCCATCCGGCGCGTCCCGTGGGGGGTGATCGTGATGGTGAGCGGCGTGACCGTGCTGATTTCGCTGCTCGACGCGACGGGCGGGATGGAGCTCTTCACCGGGCTCCTCGCCCGGGCGGCCGGGCCCTCGACGGTGAATGCCTCGGTGGCGTTCGTGACCGGCGCCATCTCCGCCTACAGTAGCACCTCCGGCGTGGTCTTGCCGGCCTTCCTGCCGACCGCGCCCGGCCTTGTCGAGCAAGTCGGAGGCGGCGACCCGCTCGCCGTGGCGCTCAGCATCAACGTCGGCTCCTCACTGGTCGACGTCTCGCCCCTGTCGACTCTGGGCGCGCTCTGTCTCGCGGCGCTGCCCGCCGGGGGGGACGCCGATGCCTTGTTCAAGCGACTCTTCGCGTGGGGCGTGTCGATGACGCTCGTGGGCGCCCTCCTTTGTCAGCTATTCGCCGGCGGCCTCGCCCGGGCCTGACCGGGGCGGCGTCCGGCGCGACGTCTGGCCGTGCGCGTGCCGGAGCAGGCCGCAGCCGGGGTGGAAGCGAAGCCCGGACGGGGCCATCTTGAATGCCCATGTCCAAGCGCATCCTCCAAGTCGGTGCCGGCGCGAGCCTCGGCCTTCTGCTCGGGCTGCTCCTCGTCCGGCCCGGGACTGGCAGCGGCACACGGGCGGGCGAGCTGTTCCTCCTCCCCGCGCCGCGGCCCGCTGCCGACGCGGAGCTGGTCGACCAGACGGGGGAGGTCGTGCGGTTGAGCGAACTTTGGAGGGAGCGCACGGCCGTCCTGTTCTTCGGCTACACGCATTGCCCCGACATCTGCCCGATCACGATGGCAGCGCTCGGACGCGCGCGTGAGCTGCTCGGGGCGGAGGGCGAGCGTGTACTGGGGGTGCTGATCACCGTGGATCCTGTGCGTGACACCCCCGAACGGCTGGCCGAGTACCTGTCGAGCTTCCCGACGGGCCTAGCCGGGTTGACGGGTTCGCCGGAGACGCTCGAGGCGCTCATGATGGGATACGGGATCATCGCCGAGCGCTCCGAGGCCACGTCGGCCGG
>JAAXGI010000247.1 GCA_012267505.1 Gemmatimonadota bacterium | reverse complement strand
CAGGTTCGAATCCTGCAGCGCCCACTGAACTTACGGGATTCCGGGAGTGCGATGTCCGCCATTTGTGTCCGCTAAACGGGTTCGCGCACCCGGCCTCCGGCGGTCCTCCAGCGCTCTCCTGAGCCGGTCCTCGTCGGCTCGCTGGTAACACTGCAGCACCGTCTGGGCGGTCTTCCAGCCGCCCAGGTCGCAGAGCACCTTGAGCGGCAGGTCCATGAGGTCGCTGGCGAACTTCCGCCTGAGCGAGTGCCAGCCGCGCCCGGGCTTGGGATCGAGTCCCGCACGCTTCTCGGCCCTCTTCCACCAGTCGCGCGCCAGCGAGCTGCTCATGCTGGCGAACGGGTCCTTCGGCGCGGGCAGTAGCGGCGCATCCCCGATCCCGGGGTTGTGCCTCCGAGCCTCGTCGATGGCGGCGAGGGCCATGGCGGTCACCGGCGTCCGGTGCTCGTAGCCCGTCTTCTCATGCTTGCCACGCCACCGGATCGTCTGGGCGTCGGGGTCGATGTCTGACCAGCGGAGCTGACGGATGGCTCCGATACGGTGCCCGGTCTCGTGGGCGAGCACGAGCGCTACCCTGAACCGCCACTCCACTTCCCGGGCCACCCGGAGCAGCGCTTCGTATTCGGTCTGCGTGAGCATCACCCGGGTCGGGTTCTTCTCGGACGGCGCCTTGAGGCCCCGGAGCGGGTTCGACGTGAGGAGGAGCCTTCCCTCCTCGTCCCTGGACCTCACGGCCCAGTTGAGGATCGCGAGCAACAGCTTCAGGTCCCGTTGAATCGTCCGGTCGCCAGCGGGCTGCCGGTTGCCACCGGTCGTTCCTGCCCGTCGTGCTCGGATGAAGCGGTCCCAGTCGCGCTGCGAGAGGGTCGCGGCCTTTCGGTTCTTCCCGAAGAACTGGAGGAACATCTTCATCGTGGCCCGGTCGTGCTTCCGAGACTTTCTGCTCTTCGCGGGCGTCACCTCCTTACCGTAGATGTCAAAAAGCGTCTTCAGGGTGAGCGGCTCGGGCTCCGCCGCGTCCGCGGGCTCGGCGAGCCCGGCTGCGATCTCGTCGGCCTGCCTCTTGGCTTGGGCCCAGTCACGGTGCTTCAACGACCGGGTCAGCTTTTGCCCGTCTTCGCGCCACTGCACCTGCATGATGCCGGTTCTCGGATCGGGGAAGACCCGTACCCGGTTCCGGCCCCACTCGCCGGCGCTGTAGCTCCGGCGCATTCGTTTTGTGCGTGCCATCAATCGATTCCTTTCTCGATGATGGACCGCACGATCCCCACGCTCGCAACCTGTCGTCGACCCGGCTCGTGCGCCAGCCGTGGTCCGGCTGGCGCATCCGGGTCCTGGCGTTTCCGAGGCAGGTACCTGCGGGCGATTCTGGGTGCGCCGGGCCGTCCGGCGTTGGGGATCTTGCCGTCGCGGACGAGCCGTCCGAGGTGTTCCCTGGAGTAACCGCTCTCTCTGGCCGCCTCGACGAGCGACAGGGTGGTCTCGTCCCGTTCCCGGAGGGTGGCTTCGAGGTCGTCCGCGCACCGGTCCAGTACCACGGCCGGAGTCTCGCCCCCGTACCGGCGGAGCGTCTTGGCCTGTCTCCTCCAGGTGACCGGCAGGCCTTCCACCGATCCTCGGTCCGCCGGTCCGGTCTTTGCGCTCACTCCCAGTCGCCTTCCGCGTCCCTGCGGAGCGCATCTTCGAGGCCGGCGTCTCCCTCGCCGCGCCGGACGGATCGTTCGGCGAGGTCGACCCGCCGTCCGAGGTCGGCGAGTCCGGTGGTTCGGGCGACGGCGTAGATGGTGGCGGCGAGCCCGGCGAGGATGAGCCCGGCGTGCAGTGCCAGTGTGAGGCCGTGCTCGGCGAGGATGGTTGTCCAGAACGGCGCCAGGTAGTCGAGGCGGGAGCCACCGATCAGGAACGCCGATCCAGCGATGGCGGCGGTGAGTCCCGCGCTGATCTTCCAGGGTTGCATGTGGTCTCTCCTTCTGGTCAGAGTTCGACGGCGGCTGGATCGCGGTCGGCGGGCCCACGTAGCCAGGAACCGTCCTCGCTGCCCAGGCCGAGCCTGCGGAGGAGGGTTGCCGCGGCCGGTCCGTTGGCGTGGAGCCGGAACCCGGCTGCGGCCTTGGCGCGGACTGCGGGTTCGCGGTAGCTGCCGGAGACGGCCTCGATGTTGACGCGACCGATGCGGCCGTCAGCGTCCGTGTATTCGATCTGGGCGTCGGGGTGGAGGACCCGTCCCTCGTCGTCGATGGGGAGGCCGAGTTCGTGTGCGACGCGATGGCGTTCGGCATCGGCGGCCCGCTTGCCGTGCTTCCTCCGCGCGGCCTCACTGGCGCGCGCGACGGCGCTCTTGAGTTCGGCGTCGAGGCGGACGCGCCGGACGGTGGCGCCCTCGGCCTCGAGCCGTCGCCGTTCCTTCCGGCAGGCGCGGTAGACGGCGGTGTCGTGGGCGGTCTCGGAGGCGCGCATCCTCGCGAACCGGATCGTCTGCCCGGGATCCATCCCGCGCCCGGCGGCGAGTTTCCGGATCTCGGTCACGCCCTTTCGGGTGAGGGTAAGGACCTTGAACGGGTTGCCCTTGGGTCCGGTGGCCCGGTGCTCCTCGACCAGCCTATCCCGGATCCAGGCGTTCACGGCCCGGCGGGTGGTGTGGGGGTGGCCGCCGAAGCGGGCCTCGGCGAGGTCGCGGTAGGAGACGGTGCCGTGGACGCCGATGTCGGTGAGCGCTTCGGCGCAGCGTTCGGAGAAGGAGGTGGACCCGCGCTCCCGGCCCGCGGCGTATTCTCGGCGATGGCCGTCCCGCAAGCGTTGGCTGTTGCGGCTGGGTGGCGCGGCCGGGCGCGGGTCCGGTTCGGCCGTGCGGCCGAACATCTCCCTCCCTCTCACGGGTCAGCGGCTCGGCCCGAAGCCGCGCTCGGGGACCGGGATCCGCGGCACGGGAACGACGATCCTCTGGGGTCCCGGCGCGGGCGTGCGGACGGCGGCCA
>JAAXGI010000124.1:10026-11344 GCA_012267505.1 Gemmatimonadota bacterium | reverse complement strand
ATGATGAACATCCTGAACGGCGGCGCCCACGCATCCAACAGCGTGGATCTCCAGGAGTTCATGGTGATCCCTGTCGGGGCAGGAACCTTCCGCGAAGCTCTCAGGATGGGTGCCGAGGTCTTCCACCGGCTGAAGGAGGTCCTCCGCGAGCAGGGCGGCAGCACGGCGGTGGGAGACGAGGGCGGGTTCGCGCCCGATCTCAGGGACAACGACGAGGCGGTCGAAGTCGTCCTCCGGGCGGTCGAGCGCGCGGGGTACCGACCCGGCGAGGACATGGCTATCGCTATCGATGCGGCCGCTTCGGAGTTGCACGAAGACGGGGAGTACTGCTTCACGTGGTCGTCGGGTGAGCGGCGCGATCCTGGGGGGATGGTGGAGTTCTGGGAGGAGTGGGTCTCCCGCTATCCGATCCTCTCCCTCGAGGATCCGCTCGACGAGGACGACTGGAACGGATGGCGGGCGCTCACTGCGGCTGCCGGTGACCGGGTCCAGATCGTCGGGGACGACATCTTCGTGACCGATCCCGCGCGTCTGCGTCGGGGGATCGAGGAAGGGGTCGCGAACGCGATTCTGATCAAGGTGAACCAGATCGGGACGCTCACCGAGACACTCGAGGCGATCCGCGTTGCCCGGGAAGCAGGATACAGGTCCGTTATCTCGCACCGGTCGGGGGAAACCGAGGATGTCTTCATCGCCGATCTGGCCGTCGCGACCGGCGTGGGCCAGATTAAGGCAGGGAGCGCCTCGCGGACGGATCGTGTGGCGAAATACAACCAGCTCCTCAGGATCGAGGAGACGATCGGCGAGCGGGCCGTCTATCCGGGGCGTTCGCTCTGGGAGGAAGGTTGGTGCGGGGGTGGGTCGGGGGGTGGATGATGAAGAAGCTGATCTTCCCTGTGGTGCTCGGACTTGCCGCCTACTATGCGGCTTTCGGCGGCGAGTACTCCCTTCTCGAGGTTCGCGAGATCCGACGCGAAGTTGAGACGAAGAGGGCGGAACTCGAGCGCCTCCGCGCAGAGGCGGATTCGCTCCAGGGACGCGTCGCGGCGCTGGAAAATGATCCGGTCGAGATCGAGACGCTCGCTAGGGAGCGTTTCGGCATGATCCGCGACGGCGAGGTCCTCTATCGCTTCGTCGGGGATGGCGACGGCAGGGAGCCTGACGGCGGGGAACCGAAGGAGCTGGAGACGAGGTAGGCCGGGCCCGTTCGGGTCCGAAGTCCATCCCGGTCCGGCTTGACACCCGATCCGTGCCGGAATAGCGTTTTTTCCCTGTGCCGGAGTAGCTCAGCTGGTTAGAGCAGCGGAATCATAATCCG
>JAAXGI010000124.1:0-9976 GCA_012267505.1 Gemmatimonadota bacterium | reverse complement strand
GGGGTTCGAGTCCCTCCTCCGGTATTGCACCCGCACCACTCCCCCTTCCCTGAGCGCGACGGGGGCTCGCCGACGGGGCGTGCGACGCCGCCGGGCTGGCGTACACCGCAGGCCTGTGACCCACAGGGGAACAGGTTCTAACGTGAGCGGGCCGCCGGTCACGGGTTTGGCTGACGGAAGGCGACATCGAGTTCCCGGGTCTCCCGCCCGAGAGATGCCTGAATGGGCCGGTCGCATCTCCAGCAGCTGTCCGCGCAACCGAACCTGCCCGAGAAAATGTGTGGCCGCTACACCATCACGATGGATCCGGATCTGATGGGTCGCTACTACGAGGCCAGGTTCCTGGAGACCCCGCGGCCGGTCTTCAACGCTAGCCCGGGCCAGCACCTCCCCGTGATCCTCGACGCCGACCCGGGAACGATCCAGTCCGCGTACTGGGGTTTTTTCATGGAAATCCCCGGTCGGTCCCGCCGCATGCTGATCAATGCGCGAGCCGAGACGGCGCACCGGCACCCGGCCTTCCGGGACTCGTTCCGCCGCCGCCGCTGTCTCGTGATGGCAGATGGCTTCTACGAGTGGAAGGCCGCCGCGAAGGGAAAACAGCCGTATCGGATCGTTCCCGAGCGGGAAGGCCCCTGCACATTTGCCGGGCTCTGGAAGGATACCAAGGATGGGCCGGCCTACGTGATCCTCACGACTGCGGCGAGTCCCGGACTTCGCACGATCCATGACCGGATGCCGATAATGCTGGCCCGAGTCGACCTGGCCCGGTGGCTCGATCCTAGTGGCAGGACGGACGAGTTCAGGCGTCTCCCGAGGCCGTCCACAGGCGGCACCATCCGGTCCTACCCAGTCTCGAAGAGGGTCAACAACTCGAAAAACCAGGGATCCGAACTTATCGTTCCGGTGTCCTTGGGGCCGGAGTGAGCCTGCCGCTGCCCATCCCGCTGCCGGCCTGCATGGCGTCCGCAGTGGGCCACGCAGGCGGCCGAAGACGGTGTGAGGTGACGGTGTGAAGCGAAGACGGCGGATCCCGGGACGTTCATCCCTGAAGTTTCGGACCCGGAGGCCGTCGGCATCCCTTCCGCGCCCGTGACCCCCCGGACCGAATGTTCCCGCTGAGAGACGACAATCCGCAGATCCTGCGGCCGATTGCCACCTGCCTGCTCGTGGCGTGCAACCTGGCCGCATGGTTCTACTTCCAGGGAGCGGGTACCGAGCCGGCGCTCTCCACTTCCGTCTGCCGGCTCGGGCTCATCCCGGGCGTCCTCCTACAGCGCATCCCGGACGGGCTTCCTCTTGCCCTCGGACCCGGCACCGTCTGCCGGACGGGTGAGGTCCCGGCATGGCAGACGGCCGTGACCTCAATGTTTCTCCACGGAGGATGGTTCCACCTGCTCGGGAACCTCTGGTTCCTCTGGATCTTCGGCAACAACGTCGAGGATGCGATGGGGCACCTCCGGTTCACAGCGTTCTACCTGTTGTGCGGCTTGGCGGCGGCCGGTGCCCAGGTCGCGTCGCACCCCGACTCGGCCGTCCCGATGGTCGGAGCCTCCGGAGCGGTCGGAGGGGTGATGGGCGCATACGTCCTGCTCTACCCGAGGGTTCACGTGCACCTCCTCATGGTTCTCGGATTCTACATCACGAGAATCGCCGTGCCCGCAGTGCTCATGCTCGGATACTGGTTTGTGCTGCAGTTCGTGGGTGGGCTCGCTGGCTCGGGCGGGAGCGGAGGCGGGGTTGCGTTCTGGGCGCACGTCGGCGGGTTCGTCGCGGGCGCCGTGCTGCTACCGGTGTTCCGGGACTCCGAATTCCTAGCCATGCATCCGTACCACGGATGGCGGCCGCGAGGTCTTCCGACGCGCAGCTGGCGACGCATCCGGCGTTTCTGACCGCGCCGACGCGTGACGACAGCGAACATCGCAAACCGTGTGGTCGACGACGACGCTTGAACCCCGGTGCGGGCGGCAGCCGAGAGACTACCGATGGAAGGCGAGGTGACAGTGTCGCGGCACGGAACCAGCTGGCGGCCGCAGCGTTGCCGAGATTCCACACACCGTCGACCTGCCCCGGTGGGATGGGCTGCTGCTGGGGCTGATGGTCACTGTCTTGGCTGGTGCCTCACTCGCTCGCGGCAGGGAACAGCGAGTTGGGATGTCGACTTGTCGACTGCGGGACTTTCGGGCTCAACCACGTTCCCCCCCATCCCTTCGAACGGTAAGCTACTGCCAAGCGATTACAGACACTCTACCAGTCGTCGTGGGTCGCGAAGAACAGTTTCCTGACAAGCCATGGGGCTCGGGGACGGACCCCTTCCGGCACAGACTGGCGGCCCATGAATCGGGACGAATCCGCGCAAGAGCCATCCTCGTGCGCGTTCCAGAGATCGAGTGAGCCGCAGTCGCGCCACAACGAAATGGCTCCCAGGTATCTGTCTAGCAGACCTACGGCCACCACGCCATTCCGCTTGCGGTCGACGCGACGCTCTTCCAGCCGCCGGATCGTCTTGGCAAGCCAAGCCAATAGCGTCGCGTCCGTAAACTCGTGTCCCGAACACGCCGGCCCGTCCGGCTGTGCTGCTAATTGGCCGGCTGCTCGGTCGCTTGAGGGAACGCGTGTCGCGTAGGGCCGGGTTGCAGGCCTGGCGGTCGCTGCCGCATCGATCCCCACGCTATCCGGACCCTGCAGGTGGTTCCCACGATCGAGTGGCCCGCAGCGCCGGCCTTGCCAGTCCCCGCGGCTGATCTGTCTATCCGTGGCGCGCGAGCCAGCCCCGGAGGTGTCCGGCTTCGTCCCCCGCGTCCGGATCAAGCTCCGCCTGCCAGAGCCGCGTCCGGACGACGTAGACGTCGAGCTCGGTAGGCTCGTTACCACCGATGATGTCCCGGACCTTCTGCGCGAAAAAGGTGCCCCAGTCCGGTCGGCGTCCGTCCACGTCGGTCAGGCCGTATTCCTTCGAAAGCGCCCATGTAGAGTACAGCCCGCCGCTCTTTGTGCACACGTTCGGGTCGGCGGCGAGCGCCGCCACTGCCCGCCCGACGAGGCATGGTGTCTCGGACTCGGCGAAGTAGGGGTCCTGCTCGATCGCGTCACGCCAGTTTGCCTCGGTAACCCCGAACATGTCTAGGACCGCCTCCGACCGGAGGAACCCCGGTGTGATCGCGAGCGCCGCCACACGGCGGGTATGGAGGTCTGCAGCCATCGCGTAGGCAAGGCGGCCGACCGCGTTCTTCGTCAGGTCGTAGTGGAGGTTTCCCCGATAGCCGAGGGTGTCCCCGTCGGTGACCTCCACGACGAGGCCCTTGTCCCGCTCGATCATCAGCGGGACGCCGTGACGGCTCGTAATGATATGGCTGTGGACTGCCGCTCCTGCATCTCCCGCCCCTGGGCGACCGAGAGTTTCCAGAACGGCTTTCCCCACTCCGTGAGCGTGTCGCCTCCCCAGATGTCGTTGACCAAGATGTCAAGCCGGCCCGTTTCGGCGCGGACGCGCGCGAAGAGCCGTTCCACTTCGGGCTCGACCGTATGGTCGGTGCGGATGGCGATCCCCCGGCCTCCCTCCGCACTGACCAGCTCGGCCGTCTCCTCAATAGTCTCCGGGCGTCCGGGTGTCGCGGGCTGCCCCATCACGCTGCGCCCCGTGCAGTAGACGGTGGCGCCCGCCGCCCCCAGCATCCGGGCGATCCCTCGGCCGGCGCCGCGCGTCGCGCCTGCGACAACGGCCACCTGGTTCAGGAGTGGCTGTTCAGACATCCTGCATTTCTCCGACGGTTGCGCGTGCCCCGCGTCGGGCGTCCTGGCCTGGTGCCTCCGCGCCGCTCAGGCCCCGGTCGACCCGCGGGCCTATTTCTGGACTGACAGTTGATCCCATCGTAGTTTGGACTCGGTCGACAGGAACACCTAGAGCCCACAGGGCACTCCTCAGCAGCGGTCCCCAGGTACGGATGCGATACCTTCTCTCGCTGGCGCTCGTGGCCGGTCTCTCCGCCGCCCTTCTGGTCCCCAACATGAGTGCGGGAAGCGTCTTCGGCGCGGCGCGAGCCCATCCCGCCTTCTCCCCCCGAGCAGGCCCGGACAGGGTCGCCGTGGCGTACCGGGAGTCTGACGAGATCGTCCAGCAGTACTGTGTGCTGTGCCACAACGACCAGACGCTTTCCGGGAACCTCTCCCTCGAGCGCTTCGCCGTGGATTCGGCGGAGGAGACGGGAGCGGTGACGGAGATGATGATCCGGAAGCTCCGCGCCGGGATGATGCCGCCTCCCGGCGCACCGCGTCCCCCGTCCGACTCCCTCCTCGTCCTCGTCGAGACGCTGGAGGCGCGGATGGACGCCGCGGCGGCGGGCAGCTCGAATCCGGGCGGCCGCTCGTTCCAGCGTCTCAACCGCGCGGAGTACGGAGCCTCGATCCGGGACCTGCTGGACCTGGAGATCGATGCCGCGGATTTCCTTCCCCTTGATACGAAGAGCGCGAACTTCGACAACATCGCGGACGTGCAGCTTCTCTCGCCGACGGTGCTCGACGCGTATCTTCGTGCCGCCGACGAGATCAGCCGCCTCGCGGTCGGTGTGCCGAACCCCTCGCAGAACTCCATCACCTACACGAACTCGGGCTACGTGTCACAGTGGGACCGGGTTCCCGGAGCCCCGCGCGGCACACGGGGCGGCATCTCGGTCGTTCACAACTTCCCGGCCAATGGGGAATACCGGTTCCGGCTCTGGTTCGAGCACACGACGATGGGCGAAATGTTCGGCCGCGTCACGGCGGGCGAACAGATCGACGTATCGATCGATGGCCAGCAGGTCGCCCTCATCGATGTGGATCGCTGGCTGAGCACCTCCGATCCGAACAGCGCAAGCATGGAGACAGAGCCGATCTACGTCTCCGGCGGGCCCCATCGGGTATCGGCCGCGTTCATCAAGATCGCGGACGGCCCGGTCGAGGACCTGACCTCGCCGCACGATTGGTCGCTCGTCGACCGGCAGATCGGCGTGAACGGCTACGGGATCACGGCGCTCGCGCACCTGAAGGACCTCGTCATTCTCGGCCCCTACAACCCGAGCGGCCTCTCCGATACGCCGAGCCGGCGGGCCATCTTCCAATGCCGCCCCATCTCGCCGGACGAGGAGCGGCCGTGCGCGGAGGAGATCGTGCTCCGGCTCTCCACGATGGCGTTCCGGCGGCCCCCGACGCCGGGAGCGCTCGAGACGCTCATGGCGCTCTACGACCGGGGCGCGGCCGGCGGCGGGTTCGAAGCGGGTGTGCGGACCGCGCTGCAGGGAATCCTCGCCATGCCGGACTTCGTCTTCCGCTTCGAGGACGCGCCGGCCGGCCTCGAACCCGGCGAGACGTACCGGGTTTCCGACTACGCCCTCGCCTCGCGCCTTTCCTTCTTCCTGTGGGGCTCGCCCCCGGACGACGAGCTACTTGGGGTCGCCGGAACCGGCCGCCTCTCGGAGCCCGACGTGCTCGAGGCCCAGACGCGGAGGATGCTCGCTGATCCGCGTGCGTTCGCCCTCGCCTCGCGCTTCGCCGCCCAGTGGCTCCGGCTCGAGGACCTCGAGAAAGTGCATCCGGACCGGCTGCTTTATCCGGACTTCTACGAGCAGCTGGCCGACGACATGTGGCTTGAGACGGAAATGTTCTTCCACGGACTGATCCGCGAGGACCGGAGCATCCTCGACCTGTTCGGCGCCGACTACACCTATGTCAACGAGCGGCTCGCTAGGCACTACGGGATCCCGGGCGTCGTGGGCAACGAGTTCCGGCGGGTCTCCTATCCGGACGACACCCGCAGGGGGCTCTTCGGGCACGGGAGTGTGCTTACCCTCACCTCCCACGCGAACCGGACCTCGCCAGTCCTCCGCGGCAAATGGGTCATGGAAGTGCTTCTCGGCACGCCGCCCCCGCCCCCGCCCCCCGGCATCCCCGATTTCGAGCAGACCGCCGACGCGGTCGGCGGGCGGATGCTCACGACGCGCGAGCGCATGGAACTGCACAGCTCGGACCCCGGATGCAACTCCTGCCACCGGTTCATGGATCCCATCGGGCTCGCGCTAGACAACTTCGACGTGACCGGGCGGTGGCGGATCAGGGAGAACGGAATGCCGCTCGATACGCAGGGGGAGCTCTACGACGGCACGCCGGTGACGAGTCCGGACGATCTACGGAGGGCGCTCATGACGCGTCCGATTCCGCTCGTCCGGAACTTCACCGAGAACCTGATGGCGTATGCCCTGGGCAGGCGCGTCGAGTACTATGACATGCCGCGCGTGAGGCAGATCACGCGCGACGCCCGGGAGAACGGCCACAGGATATCGTCCTACGTCTTGGGAGTGATCATGAGCGAGGCCTTCCGGATGCAGCGGGTGCCCGACGCGGACGTTGCGGATGGGGGCACGGTCCAATGAGACAGGAGCAGAGGAAGATGACTTTTCTTACGGGCAGACACATCGATCGCCGGTCCTTCCTGAAGGGATTCGGAGCGACTGTCGCGCTTCCCTACCTCGACGCCATGATGCCTTCCGGGCGAGGTATCCTTCAGCAGGACCTGGGGAAGACGCGTCTGATCGCAATGGAGATGTCGCACGGGGCTGCCGGCTGCAACGTCTGGGGCGAGACGCAGAACCTCTGGGCCCCGGCCGCGGTCGGGAGTGACTTCGACCTGACGCCGACGTCGCTCCTTCCTCTCGAGCCGTACCGCGACACTCTCACTATCGTGAGCAACACGGACGTGCGGATGGCCGAGGCCTTCTCGGCCGAGGAAGTGGGCGGCGACCATTTCCGCTCGACGGCGACCTTCCTCACGCAGGCCCATCCCAAGCAGACGGAAGGTTCCGACGTCTTCGTTGGCACCTCGCTGGACCAGTTGTTCGCGCAGCGGTTCGGTCAGGAAACGCCCATCCCGTCGATGCAGCTCTGCATAGAGAACATCAACCAGGCGGGCGGGTGCGCCTACGGCTACACCTGCGTCTACACGGATTCGCTCAGCTGGGCTTCACCCACCGAGCCCCTGCCCGTGATCCGCGATCCGCGGGTTGCCTTCGAGCTCCTCTTCGGAGCCGGCGCGACGCAGGAAGAGCGTCGCGAGCGGCGCCTTGCGAGCCGGAGCGTTCTGGACGCGATACTCGGGCGGATCTCCGAGCTCGAGGGGAATCTCGGACCGGGCGACCGCCGCCGGCTCGACCGGTACCTGACGAACGTGCGGGAGATCGAGCGCCGGATCGCGATGGTCGAGGCGCGGAACATGAGCGGAGAGGCCCGGGAGCTTCCCGAGGCGCCGGCGGGGGTGCCCGACTCATTCCGGGAGCACACGGAGCTGATGTTCGACCTCCAGGCGCTCGCCTTCGAGTCCGACATGACGCGGGTCTTCAGCTTCAAGCTCTCGCGCGACTCCTCCGGTCGCGTATTCCCCGAGAGCGGCTCTGATCTTGGGTTCCACCCGGCGTCACATCACGGAGCCGTCGAGGAGGGGATCCTGGAGTTCGCAAAGATCAACACGTATCACGTGAGCACGCTGCCCTACCTGCTCGAGCGGCTGAAGGGTATCCAGGAGGGGGACGGCACTCTGCTCGACAAGACCATGATCATGTACGGCTCGCCGATGGGCGATCCGAACGTCCACAACCACCGGCGGGTCCCCTTCCTGGTCATGGGCGGCGCCAACGGGAAGCTCAAGGGCAACAGGCATGTGCGGGCTCCGGACGGGACGCCCCTCGCGAATGTCATGCTCACGCTGATGCACGACCTCGGCCTGGACGACATTGAGAGCTTCGGCGACAGCACGGGAGAGTTCGACCTGCAGCGGGCGTAAGCCGGCCGAGCGAGGTGAAGGTGATGAGATACACGAGCGGAAGGCCCGGGCGCTGGCCGGGCGTGATTGTGCCTGCCGTCGCGGCGGGACTCTTGGTCCTCGGCGCGCGATCCGCCGCCGCACAGGTCGCGGATGCTGCGATGATGGGTGACCGGGCCGAGGTGGAGAGGCTGCTCCGTTCGGGCGCCGACGTGAATTTGCCCCAGGGCGACGGGATGACGGCGCTCCACTGGGCCGCCGAGAACGGTGATGCCGGCATGGTCGCGATGCTCGTGACCGCCGGCGCAAACCTGGAGGCCGTCACGAGAATCGGCGACTACACGCCGCTTCACGTCGCGAGCGAAGCGGGCACCGGCGGGGCCGTTCGGGCGCTCCTTGAGGCCGGCGCCGACCCGGAGGCGCTGAGGGCGTTCGCCGGGACCACGTCCCTCCATCTCGCGGCCGCGGCAGGGAGCGCTCCTGCGATCGACGCGCTCCTCGACTTCGGAGCGCGCATCGATGTCCGTGAGTCGAGATGGGGACAGACACCGCTTATCTTTGCTGCGGCGCAGAACCGCGTGGATGCCGTAAAGGCCCTCTTGGCACGCGGAGCCGACCCGGCGCTCACGACCAAGGTGCTCGAGCTCAGCTTGCGTGCGGAGCAGGACCGCCAGGCGCGCCAGGCGCGCCAGGACATGATGGACACCATGCGCCAGAACTCCGCGGATCCCATCAGGTGGGTTCCCCGGCCCGCCGAAGTGCGGGCGGCGGTCGCCGCGGCCAGCAGGTTCGACGTGCTTGAGCCCGCCGAAGAGGTAAACCGAATCAACTGGCACAGCGCCCAGCTGGAGGGGATGTCGCTCAGGTTCCCCCACCTAGTCGGCTACCAGGGAGGCCTGACTGCTCTCCTCCACGCGGTCCGCGAGGGGAACGGGGAGACCATGGTGGCGCTCCTTGAGGGCGGTGCGGACATCAACCAGCCAAGCGCCGGCGATCTCACGACCCCGCTCCTGATGGCCATCATCAACGGCCACTTTGACCTGGGGATAGAACTGCTCCGGATGGGTGCCGATCCCTCGCTCGCGAGCGACGCCGGGGCCACACCCCTCTACGCCGCGCTTAACGCGCACTGGACCCCTAAAGCGCGCTACCCTCAGCAGCAGGCGTATCAGCAGCAGGAGGTGGGCTACCTGGAGGTGATGGAGGCACTCCTTGAGGCCGGGGTCGATCCGAATGTCCGATTGAACAAGCATCTCTGGTACATGGAATACACCTTCTCCCGGCTGGGCCTCGACTCCTGGGGCGCGACGCCGTTCTTCCGTGCAGCCCACGCCCTGGACGTCGAGGCGATGGAGCTTCTGGTCCGTTACGGTGCCGATCCGTCGATCCCGACACGCCGCCCCGCCGGGAGGATGCAGTACTTCATCGACATGCCGGCGCCCGAAACCGAGAACCTGCCCGATCACTCCGGCCTGCCGCCGATCCCTGCGGGCGGACCCGGCGTCTATCCGATCCACGCAGCCACAGGCTTCGGCGGCACGAGTGTGGCCCGCGCGGGGAACTCCCAGCGCCACGTCCCGGACGCATGGCTGCCTGCGGTGAAATACCTCGTCGAGGAGCACGGGGCGGATGTGACCGTCGCCGACTACCTGGGTTACACGCCGCTCCACCACGCGGCCGGCCGCGGAAACAACGAGCTCATCCACTATCTGGTGGAGCAAGGTGCGGACCCGCTCGCGATCTCGAGGTCCGGACAGAGCACGGTGGACATGGCCAACGGCCCCGTCTCGCTCGGGGCGGCCCCGTTTCCCGAGACCATCGCCCTTCTCAAGAGCCTAGGCGCCGAGCAGAATTACGACTGCGTCTACTGTTGATGCGGGGCGGGCTGCCCCGGGGCGGATCGTCGCTGCCCTTACTGAAGGGCTCCTGACCGCGGAATAGCCAGCGGTCAGGGGCAGGGGGCCCGAGCCTCCCCGCCACTCACCGTCCCGCCACTGCCTCCCGGATCGCCCGGACGGTGGCGTCGGTCCGGAACTCGATGAGGCGCCGGCCGTGCTCGATCGTCTCCTCGGCGGGCAGGATGCTGATCCCGTTGATCGAAGCCATCCCGGCGCGCGTCCGCTGCTCGAGGCGGACGTGCTGCGGATTCTCGTTCATGATGATCGACGTGATGTAGTAGTCGTCGTG
>JAAXGI010000234.1 GCA_012267505.1 Gemmatimonadota bacterium | reverse complement strand
GGTTGATCTCGTCGGCGAGGACCACGCTGGCGAACACCGGACCCTCCACGAAGCGGAAGACGCGTCGGCCGGTGGAGCGGTCCTCCTCGATCACCTCTGTCCCGGTGATGTCGGTGGGCATGAGGTCCGGGGTGAACTGGATCCGGCTGAACCTGAGATCCAGCGCCTCGGCGAGCGTCGAGATGAGAAGCGTCTTTGCCAGCCCGGGGACGCCGACGAGAAGGACGTGGCCGTCAGCGAGAAGCGCCGTGAGCAGACTGTCGACGACCTCCTGCTGGCCTACGATGCGCTTCCCGATCTCACGCCTGAGCTCCCGGGCGACCTGAGCCACCTCTGCGAGGAGCTCGACGTCACGGTTCGCCATGGCTGGCGCTGCCGTCAGTGTCATCCGTGTGGCCCCTGCCTCGCTCCTCCTCGCACCAGCTTCCGCCAGCCCCCGCTGTAGGGTTGTGCCAGACGGCTGGTGTGGCAAGATGGAGAGGTAGGCGACGCGCTCCAAGGGCCGGCCGGGATCTCCCCGAAACGGCGTGTCCGAACCCGCACATATCGCCCCCGATATCGGTCGCGAGGGCGCCCCCGGGGATGCTTTGGGCCGGCTCTACGGCTCTCCGAATGCCCGGTGAAACATGGAGTTCTCAAGCTTGCGATATTTTTCACAAAGTCCTATCTTCCGCCTCGTTCGAGGGTAGGCCCGGGGGAGTCAAAGCCGATGCCGCGCTCCAGCGAGCCGGGGGAAGATGGGTGGCGGGAGCCGATCCGCGCCACCTCGCAATATCTGGGCCACGGTCTGGCCCTGGCTGCCGCGGCCGCGCTCTTTGGCTGGGTCGGATCGTGGATCGGGGCTAGGGTGGGGCAGGCGTCGCTCCTCACGCTGCTCGGGATCATGGTCGGCGCCGGTGCCGGACTTTACAACATCTATCTCCAGCTCATCGTCCGGCCGAGGGAAGAGCGCGAGTCACCGCGCAGGCAGTAGGGAATGAGTGGCTTGGTCCGTTACGCTGTCACATCGATGGTTCTCGTCGGGATCGCGGTCGGTGCGCTCTCATGGTTCCTCGACGGCCCGGGACGGGCCGGTGTTCTCCTTGCTGCCGGGATCGCCTGTTCCGTGCAGCTCGTCGCCTTCGCGCTTCTCGAGCGTGCGAGGCGGAGGGCCGAGGGCTTCTTCTTCTGGTGGGGCGTCGGGATCGCGCTCCGCATCAGCGTCGTGATCGTGGTCGGGATTGCCTCGGCCGCGTGGGACGCCCCGCGCCCCGCGCCCCTTCTTCTCTCGCTCGCGGGCTTCCTCTTCCTACTGGTCCTCATCGAGCCGATCTTCCTCGGCCGTGACCCGGCGGGCGCCCGGAGCGCGGCATGAGGCAGGAAGTGGCGGTCCAAGAGCACGCCGCCGAAGCGCTGCACGTGGCCGGGGCCGAGGGCGAGCTTACGATGGAGGAGCTCCCCGAGTGGATCTCCGACCATATCGGCGACGGCGGGTACATCGAATTCGCCGGCGGGCACTGGGATCTCGCGGCCCTCGCGTTCGATCCGATCCGGCTCGGGCCGGTCGTGATCGACCTCTCGCCGACGCGCCAGTTTGTCGTAATGCTCCTCGTGGCCGTGCTCCTCGCCCTCGTCTTCGTGCCGGTCGCCCGTACGATCAGGAAACGCGGGATCGAGCGGGCGCCGGGGGGATTCGCCGGGGCAATGGAGGCTGTGATCCTCTATTTCCGCGACGAGGTCGTCCGACCGAATATCGGCCACGGGGCTGACGGCTTCACTCCCTTCATCCTCACCATCTTCTTTTTCGTGCTGGGGATGAACGTGATCGGGCTCACGCCGCTTGGCATCACCCCGACGGCCAATCTCTCCGTCACGGCGGCGCTTGCGGTGATCAGTTTCGTTGTGACCGAGATCTCCGGGTTCCGTGCCCTCGGCCCGGCGGGATACGCCAGGACAATCTTCTTCCTCCCGGCCGGGCTCCCGCTCTTCATGCGCCCGATAATGCTCGCGATCCTGGCGCCGGTCGAATTTCTCGGCAAGCTCGCCAAGCCCTTTGCGCTCGCCGTCCGGCTTCTGGCGAACATGACGGCGGGCCACCTTCTCATCCTCTCTCTCATCGGGATGATCTTCATCGTGCGAACGTACCTCATGGGGGCGGCCTCCGTCACGATGGCGAGCGGTCTCATGGTGTTCGAGTTGTTTGTGGCCTTCCTGCAGGCCTACATCTTCGCGATGCTCACCGCGGTGTTCATCGGCCTCATCCGTCATGCCCACTAGCCAACACAGAAAAGGAAACCTGAAATGCTCTTGCCTGCCGCTCTCCAGGAAGTTGCCAGTGGCGACAACATCGGCCTGATCGGTGCGGGGATCGCGATCGGCGGCGCTGTGATCGGTGCCGGTCTCGGCATTAGCCCCATCGGTTCGGCCGCCGCCTCGGGCATCGCCCGGCAGCCGGAGGCCGGGAACCAGATCCAGACAGCCGCGATCATCTTTGCCGCCTTGGTCGAGGGGACCGCTCTCTTCGGGCTCGGGCTCGTCTTCCTGCTGTTCGCCTGATTCCGTCGCGCAGTCGCCGCGGGTGCGCAGTCTCACCCGGACCGCCGGTTCCGTCCCCGCGGAACCGGCGCCGCAGACGTAGGGGGGCGGATGTTTGACATCAACCTAGGGCTGACGATCTGGACGACGTTCGTCTTCCTAGCCCTGCTCGGGATCCTCTGGAAGTTCGCGTGGGGGCCGGTGCTGCGAGCGGTCGAGGCCCGCGAGGCGCGCATCCAGGGCGCTCTCGATCAGGCCGCGAGCGAGCGGGAGGCGGCCGAAAGGCTACTGGCCGAGCACCGCGTGCAGATGGCGGATGCGCGCAGGCAGGCGCAGCAGCTTGTCGCCGAGGGCCGCGAAGCGGGCGACAGGCTCCGCCAGGAGATCGAGGAGCGGGCCAGAACCGAGGGCCGCGTCCTCATCGAACGGGCGCGCGAGACGATCGAACGCGAGCGTGAGGCCGCCGTCGAGACGCTCCGGCGCGAGTCGGTGGAACTTGCGCTTGCGGCTGCGGCCCGCCTCATGAGGGAGCGCCTCGACGAGGCGGCCGACCGCGAACTGGTCATCGGCTATCTGGACGAGGTGGCCGGGCCCGACGGAGACATCCAGGCGTGAGAGACGAGACGGTCGCGCGCAACTACGCGCTCACCCTCCTCGAGGTCGCCGACGGAGCCGAGGGAATCGAGGTATTCGGCCGGGGCCTCGAGGTCGTCGACCGGATGCTCGGAGAGAACCCTTCCTTCCGCGCCTTCCTCGAGACGCCGAGGATCGATCTCGCCGAGAAAAAGGCGCTGGTCCGGAGCGTCTTCGCGGCATCCCTTCCGAGAAAGCTCGTCAATTTCCTCCTCGTGACGCTCGATCGGCGGCGCCAGCGGCTCCTCCGCCAGATCGCCGCCGAGTACCAGAAGCTCCTCGACGCCCGGCTCAACCGCGAGCGGGTCGAACTGACCTTGGCCAGGCCATTCGGCCAGGAAGCGGTCGATGAGTGCAGCGAGCGGCTCTCGGCGCTTCTGGGCCGCGAGGTAATCCCGAACGTGCGCGTCCGGCCCGGGATCCTCGGCGGGATTGTCGTGCGTTCGGGCAACACGATCTACGACGGATCGCTCCGCCGCCGCCTAGAGGGGATGCGCCGCACGCTTCTCGCGACGCATCTCCGAGAGGGAACGGCCTCGTGAGCAAGAGTATCGGCCGGACCCGGCCGACCCTTCCCAGCGAACCACAGGACTAACCAGTGGCAGACGATTCAGGCCTCCGGGCGAGCGAGATCAAGGGCGTTCTCCTCCGGGCCATCGAGAGCTACGAGGAAGAGCTGCAGGCCGAGGAGGTCGGCGAGGTCCTCGAGGTCAAGGACGGGATCGCCCGCATCTACGGTCTCACGAACGCGATGGCGAGCGAGATGCTCGAGATCACCCCCTCCGACGGGGGTGAGCCGGTCACCGCGCTCGCGCTCAATCTCGAGGAAGACAACATCGGCGCCGTGATCCTCGGAGAATGGACGAACCTCCACGAGGGAAACGAGGTGCGGTGCACGGGCCGGGTGCTCGAGGTCGGGGTCGGGGAGGGCTATCTTGGCCGGGTTGTCGGAGCTCTCGGGGATCCGCTGGATGCGGCCGGGCCGATCGACCCGATCGAAAGCACGCGCGGGATCGACATCGTTGCGCCGGGCATCGTGCTGCGTCAGCCCGTGTCGCAGCCGCTCCAGACGGGAATCAAGGCGATCGACTCGATGATTCCCATCGGCCGCGGCCAGCGCGAACTCATCATCGGGGATCGCTCGACGGGCAAGACCGCGATCGCGATCGATACGATCATCAACCAGCGCGACACTGATGTCATCTGCATCTATTGCGCCGTCGGGCAGCGGGCAGGCAAGGTGGCGAACGTGGTTGAGACGCTGCGTGAGGAGCGCGCGATGGACGGCACGGTGGTTGTGGCGGCCAATGCCTCCGATCCGGCCCCGATGCAGTACATCGCCCCGTACACGGCCACGGCGCTCGCCGAGCACTTCATGTGGCAGGGGCGCCACACCTTGGTGGTCTACGACGATCTGTCGAAACAGGCCCAGGCCTACCGGCAGCTGTCCCTCGTGCTCCGCCGTCCACCGGGGAGGGAGGCCTACCCTGGCGACGTCTTCTACCTCCACTCGCGGCTCCTCGAGCGGGCGGCGAAACTCTCCGACGAACAGGGCGGGGGCTCGCTTACCGCGCTTCCGGTGATCGAGACACAGGCGGGCGATGTCGCGGCCTATATCCCCACGAATGTGATCTCGATCACCGACGGCCAG
>JAAXGI010000083.1 GCA_012267505.1 Gemmatimonadota bacterium | reverse complement strand
ACCTCTGGGCGTTCAACGAGGAAATCGTGGCCCGAGCCATCGCCGACTCTCCCGTGCCTGTCATCTCGGGGGTCGGCCATGAGGTGGATGTGACGCTCTCGGACCTGGTTGCCGATCTCAGGGCGCCGACCCCCTCGGCGGCTGCGGAACGCGCCGTCGAGGACGGGAGCGTTCTCGCAGAGGCGCTCTCTCGGACCCGCCAGCGCCTCGAGCTCGGACTCAGGGCCCAGGTGTCGAGGCGCCGGGAGCAGCTGCGGGACGGCTCCCTGAGGGCGCGCCGCGCCGTCGAGGGTCTTCTGGCGCCGCTCGGCAGCGAGCTGGAGCGCCGCGCCGCTCGGCTGGAGCGGGCTGTCAGCGAGCTGTTCGGGGCCCGGCGGGCGAAGCTTGCGACCGTTGCCGGCCAGATCGAGGCACTCTCGCCCCTTGGCACACTGCGGCGGGGCTACGCCGTTCCGCTCGACCGGCGTGCTCGGGTGATGAGGACGGCATCGGAGTTTCGGGCCGGGGAGCCATTCGTTCTCCGGGTGGTGGACGGTCGCATCCACTGCGAGACACTTCGTGTTCAAGAGGAGGCGGATCGATGAGCGAGAAGCCCGGCAGTCCCGCGGTAGAGGGAGGGAGCCGGGAGTCCGGTGAGGAACTCACGCTCGAGGCGCGGCTTCAGCGCCTAGAGGAGATCGTGACCGCGCTTGAGGCCGGTGACGTCGAACTGGAGCGAGGTCTTCGCCTCTTTGAGGAAGGCATCCGCCACATCCGGACCTCGGAACGCCTAATTTCCCGGGCGGAACTACGGGTGGAGGAACTCACCGGCGAGGAGGAGGGGACCCGGACCGAGCCCCTCGGGATGGACGCGCAGCAGTGACCGGGGCGGGCTCCTTCCGCCTCGACGTCTACCTGGCAGGGGAGCGCAAGCGGGTCGACCAGGCCCTCCGCCGCGCAATGGAGCGCTACGGGGCTCTTCTCTCACCGCACCTCGCTCCCGTGGCGGGCGACTCTCTTCTATCAGGTGGGAAGCGGCTTCGCCCGATCCTCTGCGTCGCCGCCTTCCGCGCGTGCGGCCGGGTGGCCCGTCGACCTGCCCCACCCCCGGCCGACCTCCCCGTCGGGATCTATGAAGTAGCCGCGAGCATCGAGATGATCCACGCGTACTCGCTTATGCACGACGACCTGCCGTGCATGGACGATGCGCCTCTCCGGCGCGGTGCGCCGACGGCGCACACGGTTCACGGCGAGGTGGCCACGATGCGGGCGGGGCTGGCGCTTATCCCCCTCGCGGCGCTCCACTGCTGGGAGGCCGCAGGGCGGCTCGGACTCGGTCGCCGGCGCCGCCGGCGCCTGGTTTCGACCCTTATGCGTGCTGCCAGCGCACGGGGGATGGTCGGTGGGCAGGCCGCCGACCTCCTGGCGGAGGGGCGCGAGCTCTCCAAGGGAGAACTCGATACACTGCACCGGATGAAGACCGGCGCCCTCCTTCGCGCGTCGGTCTGCCTCGGTGCCGTCGCCGCCTCGGCGGAGCCGGACGCGGTCGCCGCACTTGACGCGTACGGCCGGGCGATCGGGCTTGCATTCCAGATCGCCGACGATGTCCTCGACGCGACGGCGGACGCTGAGCGGATCGGCAAGGAGCCGTCGGACGCGGCACTCGGCAAGTCGACCTACGTCCGATTCCTTGGTGTAGAGGCCGCGAGAGATGAGGCGAGGCAGGTGGCCGCCGGTGGCCTAGGGGCGCTCCGGAGGGCGGGGATCGACTCCGCGGAACTCGATGCACTCGCACGTTACGCGGCCTCCCGCGACCGGTAGCGCCCGTCTCTCTCCCCGGCCGGCCTGTTGGAGCGCGCCGTCGCGCGGCTATCTTTCCCGGTCGCATGCCGGATGACTGGTGACGAGGGGGAGGCCACCATGCCGTTACTCGACAGGGTCAGTGTCCCTTCGGACCTGAGGAAACTGACGCGCGAAGAACTGCACCGCCTCGTCGGGGAACTCCGTGAGCGCCACATCGACGTGGTGTCCCGGATCGGCGGCCACTTCGGAGCGAGCCTCGGCGTAACCGAGCTCACCGTCGCTCTCCACCGCGTCTTCCGCACTCCGGTGGACCGCCTCGTCTGGGACACCGGTCACCAGGCCTACATCCACAAGATCCTTACGGGACGGAATGATCGCCTGCCGACGATTCGCCAGTACGGCGGGCTGAGCCCGTTCCTCAGCCGCCAGGAGTCGGAATACGACACCTTCGGGGCCGGACACGCCGCGACCTCGATCTCGGCAGCACTCGGGATGGCCGTGGGCCGCGACTTGCGCGGGCGCTCGGAAAAGGTGGTTGCCGTCATCGGCGACGGGGCGATGGGCTGCGGTCTGGCATACGAGGCGCTGAACAACGCCGGAGCCGGGGACCACGACCTCGTCGTTGTGCTAAACGACAACGAGATGTCCATCGCGCCCAATGTGGGGGCGATGACCCGGTACCTGACGTCGATGATCACGAACCCGGTCTACAATCGGGTGCGGGGCGAAATCAAGGCCCTCCTGCGCAAGGCACCCCGCAACTTGGGGGAACTCGTCGAGACGGTCGGCGGGAAGCTGGAGGAGAGCGCGAAGCACCTGCTCGTTCCCGGCATGATCTTCGAGGAGATGGGTTTCCGGTATATCGGCCCCGTCGACGGACACGACCTCGACAGCCTGGTCGACACTCTCGAGCGGGTCCGCGGCCTCGAGGGCCCGGTGCTCGTCCATGTGCTCACGCGCAAGGGCCGGGGCTACCGTCCCGCCGAGAAGGACCCGTTCCGCTGGCATGCGGCCTCGCCCTTCGACAAGATCTCCGGCGCGGGCCGCAACCGGCCGGCGGGGCTCCCCCGCTACCAGAAGGTCTTCGGGCAGGGGATCCGTGAGCTGGGACGCGAGGACTCCCGGATCGCCGTGATCACGGCTGGTATGCCCGACGGGACCAGCTCGGAGGTCTTCGGCGCGTCCTACCCGGAGCGCCACTTCGACGTCGGGATCGCGGAAGCCCACGGGGTGACCTTTGCAGCGGGGCTTGCGACCCAGGGGATCCGGCCGGTGGTCGCGATCTATTCGACCTTCCTCCAGCGGGCGTACGATTCGATCGTTCACGACGTGGCACTCCAGAGCCTCCCCGTCGTCTTCTGCATGGACCGCGCCGGGCTCGCGGGCCAGGACGGCCCGACGCATCACGGCACCTTTGACATCGGCTACATGCTGACAGTCCCCGGAATGACGGTGACCGCTCCCAGGGACGGCTCGGAGATGCTCGCCCTGCTCAGACTCGCGCTCTCGGTGGAAGACGGCCCCTTCTCGATCCGCTGGCCGAGAGCGCCCGTCCCGCGCGAAGTCGCACCGGTCGACGATCTGCCGAGGATCGAATCCGGAAGCTGGGAGGTCCTGCGGGAAGGCCCGGACCTCCTCCTCCTCGCGGTGGGGGCGATGGTGGAGTCCGCCTTTGAGGCCGCGGCGATCCTCCGCGGGGAAGGGACCGGAGTCACGGTCGTCAATGCCCGGTTCCTCAAGCCCTACGACCGCGATCTCCTCG
>JAAXGI010000229.1 GCA_012267505.1 Gemmatimonadota bacterium | reverse complement strand
GGGGAGAGCTCGATCGACTGCACGGGGTTCTCGAGCACCTCCACGATGTGCACCACCTCGACACCCTCGGCCGAGACGGCGAGCGCGGCGCTCCCGGCCCGGTGCCCCCGGACGAAGCCGTTCTGGCCGACGGATGCGATGTCCGGGTTCCGGCTCGTCCAGCTGATCTCGACACGCGTCCGGAGCTCCCCGGCCTCCGTGCGCGCCGCGGCTCCGAAGGGAACCGCCGTTCCCGTGTAGACGGAGAGTTCGGGGGGAAGGACCTCGATGGAGGCGACCGGCTCGCCGAGAACGATGATCGGGACGGCGAAGAACCTCGGCTGGGGAAGCCCGGTCGGACCCGTGGCCATCACCGCGAGAAGGAGCTCCGTCTCCCCCTCGGCGAGCCCCCGGATCATCCCCTGCGCGTCGAGGGTCGCGACCTCGCCGCCGAGCGGCGCTGCCATGAGCGGCGCCGGCACCGGATCCCCGGCGGCGTCCACCGGCGTCGGCTCGAGCTCCGCCATCGAGACGGATTCCCCGACGCCCAGCGTGATGGGCCGCCGTGTCACACGGATGTCATCGACCTCGCTCCCCGCCAGGAGTTCCGGCGGGAGCTCGGGCGCCGGCGCTGCGGCTGCCGGCGCTGGATCCCCGGCCGCTGGCGCCGGGCCGGCGGCCGAGGGGGGCGAGGGCGCTCCCGTCGCCGCCCCGGAGGCGCAGCCCGCCACCAGGGCGAGGACCGTGAGCAGCACCGGCCAGAGGCGAACCATCGCAGCTAACCCGACCTCAGTCCTCGGCATCCCGCAACTCGCCTCCCTCCTCCGGTCCGTCCTCCTGCCCTTCGTCCCAGACCTCGTCCGCCCAGGACTCGCCGTCGAGTTCGTCGTCCTCGTCCAGATCATGTCGCGGATGCGTATCGGGAGCACGGGGCCTGGCGCGACCCTCGGTCCGGGGGTCCGCCATGGAAGCCTCCTCCCGTCGTTGGGGAAGATCCGGGAGAGGGCCCCGCGCGGGCTCCACCGCTCCCGTCCGGGCAATAACAGGTTCGGGGGAGGGAATGTCAAGCACGCCCAAGGCCCGGATCGGGGGCGCATCCGGCGGCTCCGGACGCCGTGCCGGAGAGCCCGGCCACGCCCCCCGGAGACGCTGGGGATCCGCCGCCCCGGGGACTCGGGAAAGAGCCCCGGCTCTCTTTCCGGCGACCGGCGCCCTCGGAGCTCATCCGGGCCGCGGGAGCGCTCAGGCCCAGACCCGTCTCCGCCTCCCGATCACGATGTAGAGGACCGGGACGACGACCATGTTGAGCGCGAGGGCGGTCAGGAGGCCGCCCAACACCACGACGGCCAGCGGACTCTGTATCTCGTTTCCAGCCTCGCCGCCCGCGAGCGCGAGCGGGAGAAGCGCGAGCCCGGTCGTGAGAGCCGTCATCGTGATCGGGTTCACGCGCTCCATGGAACCCTTCCAGACCGCATCGCGGAGCGGGACACCCGCATCGACGAGGTGGTTGTAGCGCGAGACGAGGAGGACGCCGTTTCGGACCGCGATCCCGAAGAGTGTGATGAACCCGACCATCGTCGCGATGTTGAGCACGCCTCCCGTCAGGATCACCGCATAGACCCCGCCCGCGAGCGCGAGCGGGAGATTGGCCATCACGAGGGACGCCTGGGCGGCCGAGCCGAACTCGAGGAAGAGGAGGAGGAAGATGAGCGCCACTGCGAGGAGCGAGAGCCACCCGATGACCCTTGAGGCGGCCTCGGCGGACTCGAACTGGCCCGCGTACTCGATGTAGTACCCCTCGGGGATCGTCAGCTCCTCGTCGATCGTCTGCTCGATCTCCTCGACGACGCTTCCGACGTCCCGACCGGCCACATTCGACTGGACGACGATCTTCCGCTGGACGTTCTCGCGGGAGATCTGGTTCGGGCCCGCGTCGCGCCGGATCGCCGCGAGCGTCTCGAGCGGGACCTGGGTGCCGGCCGGCGTGCTCACCGGGGCGGCCCCGATCCTCTCGAGCGAGCCGCGGTACGGCTCGGCGAAGCGAACGACGAGGTCGAAGCTCCGCTGCCCCTCGAGGACCCGGGCGACCGGCTCGCCGGCGAAGGCCACGCCGATCGCATCGGCCAGGTGCGCGGGCGTCATCCCGTGCCGGGCGAGAGCCGAGCGGTCCATCGCCACCCGGACCTGGGGCACGTCGGCCTGCGGCTCCATCGCGACGTCCACCGCCCCCGGCACCGCCGCGGCGAGCGCCTCCACCCCGCGCCCGATCTCCCGGAGCACCTGGAGGTCGGGGCCGTAGATGTTGATCGCGATGCTCGCCCTCGTCCCCGAGAGCATATGGTCGATCCGGTGCCGGATCGGCTGGCCGATCGTGACCTCCGTCCCCGGCACCGCGGCGACGGCCTCCCTCAGCTCCGCGACCACGGCGTCGTGGCCGGCGTCCGAGAGATCCAGCCGCGCATCGATCTCGGCGGCGTTCGCCCCCTGCGCATGCTCGTCGAGTTCCGCGCGTCCGGTCCGCCGGGCCGTCGCCTCGACCCCCGGATGTGCGAGGAGGATCTCCTCGATCCGCCGGCCGAGGGCATCGGACTCCTCGAGTGAGGTCCCCGGCACGGTGACCCCCGTCACGACGATCGATCCCTCCCGGAATTCCGGGAGGAACTCCCTCCCCATCAACGGCACGAGCGCGACCGCGGAACCCACGAGCACCGCCGTCCCGGCGAGCACGGCGGTCCGGTGCGCGAGCGCGGGCCCGAGGACGCGCGCGTAGCCCGACCTGAGCCCTCTTACGACCCAGCTCTCCCGGTCGCGCCTGAAGGCGGCGGAGCCCGGGAGAAGCGCGGAGGCGAGAGCCGGGATCACGGTGAGCGCGACCACGAGCGAGGTCATCACCGCGGTGATGTAGGCGAGGCCGAGCGGCCTGAGCATCCGTCCCTCGAGGCCACCCAGGAAGAAGAGCGGCACGAAGACGACGCTCACGATGAGCGTCGCGGTCACGATGCTTGCCCGGATCTCGATGGAGGCCGAGAGGACGACATCATCGGTGGACCGCTGCTCCTCGGGGGGAAGCCGGCGGTTCTCGCGCAGCCGGCGGAAGACGTTCTCGACATCGATCACCGCGTCATCCATCAGCGCCCCGATCGCGATGGCCATCCCGCCGAGCGTCATCGTGTTGATCGTGATCCCCGCCGCCCCGAGGACGAAGACCGCTCCGGCGAGCGAGAGGGGGATCGCGAGAACGGAGATGAGCGTCGAGCGGCGGCTCCAGAGGAAGAGGAAGACGGCGAGGATGACGAGCACCACGCTGTCCCGGAGCGCCTCGAGCACATTGCCGACGGCGGTCTCGATGAATGTGGCCTGCCGGAAGACGCCCCGGTCGATCCGGAGGCCCGCGGGGAGGTCGGCCTCGATCTCCTCCAGGGTCGCATCGATCCGCCCGGTGAGCTCGAGCGTGTTCGCCTCGGGCTGCCTCTGGATCGAGAGGATCACGGCCGACCCGGCGTTCACCGATCCGCGTCCGATCGGGGGCGCGGGACCGATCACGACCTCCGCGACGTCGCCGATCAGGACCGGCGTCCCGCCGCGGACGGCGACCGCCGTCCTCGCGATATCCTCCTCGCGCCGCACGCGTCCGGTGCCGCGGACCAGGTACTCCTGGCCGGCGTCCATGAAGATCCCGCCCGAGGCGTTCGCGGTCGAACCCCGCGCCGCGACCAACACCTCGTCGAGCGTGACGCCGTAGGCCGCGAGCCGGGCCGGATCCACGAGCGCCTGGTACTGCCTCACCTCGCCGCCGAGCGGTATGACCTGTGAGACGCCGGGCACCGCAAGGAGGCGGGGCCGGACGACCCAGTCGGCGAAGGTCCTCGCATCCATCGGGGAGGCGGACCCCTCGCCCCGCACCGCGATGAGCTGGATCTCGCCCATGATCGAGGAGACCGGAGCGAGGATCGGCGGGGTGACCCCGGGGGGGAGGACCTGGCCGACGGGCTGGAGCTTCTCGGAGACGACCTGGCGGGCCCGGAAGACGTCGGTACCCCAGTCGAACTCCGCGAAGACGATGCTGAACCCCTGGGCCGTCGAGGAGCGCACGCGCCGGATCCCGGTCGCCCCGTTCAGCGCCGTCTCGATCGGGATGGTGACGAGCGCCTCCATCTCCTCCGGGCCCATCCCGTGCGCTTCGGTGAGAACCGTCACCGTCGGCGCGGAGAGGTCCGGAAAGACATCGACCGGCATCCGGAGCGCGAAGAGCGTGCCGCCGACGAGAACGAGTCCGGCCGCGGCCGCGACGAGGAGCCGGTTCCGGATGGACCACCCGATCAGACCGCGAAGCATGGTCCGCTCCTAGTGGGTGTGGGCGCCCGCGAGGTCGCTCCCCGACATCGAAGCGAGCCGGACGCTGTAGGCCCCCTCGACGACGACCATCTCCCCGGGCGAGATCCCCGCGCGGACCACCGTCCGGGTCCCGTCCGTCGCCCCGAGCGCGAGGATGCGGCGCTCGAACGTCTCCCCGCCGAGCTGCACGTAGGCCACCTCGGTCCCGTTGTCGTCCACGATCGCCGGAGCCGGGATCACGAGGCCGCTCTCGACGGAGGCGACCGGGAGGGCCGCTTCGGCGAGCTGGCCGTAGACGAACCGCCTCCCCGGCTCGGAGATCTCGAAGACCACCGGGACGGTCCGCGTCCCGGGGTCCATGATCTGTCCGACCGAGACGAGATCTCCCGTCTCGCGGAGCTCCGGGGAGCCCTCGAGCCGGTAGAGCGCCGGCGTCCCCTCCGGGATAGAGGCCGCCATCCCGGCGGGCACGGAGAGCCGGAGCCATCCCGCGCCCGGCGAGACGATCGTGAAGAGGGGCTCGCCGGCCTCGACCCTCCCTCCCGGAACGAAGCTCCGGGTCGCCACGACCCCGTCGAGCGGAGAGACGAGCCTGAGCCTCGAGGGATCCCCTGAGGGATCGGCGCCCATCGCCTCTGCCTCCGCCCGGGCTACCTCGAGGTCGTGGGCGGCCTCCGCGAAGCGCCGCTCCGGAATCGCGCCGACCTCGAAGAGCCGCGCGGCCCGCTCCACTTCGCGCTCGAGGCGCTGCACCGTCGCCACCGCGCGCGCGAATCCCCCCTCCTGTGCCGTGGGCGCGAGGACGGCGAGCACCTGGCCCTCCCGCACGGGCTGGCCCACGGAGGGAGCGGAGCGGTTCGGCTCCTCGAGCGCGATCCCCGCCACCGGAGCGCCGACCTGGACGAGCGCTCCGTCCGGCGCGGTCACCTCGCCCGGAACGCTGACCGTGGCGCGGACCGAGCCGGTGTCGGCGGGGACCACCGACCAGGGGATGAGCCACTGCTGTTCCTTGAGGAACGCGATCCCGGCCTCCTCCTCCTCGGCGGCCCGCGGGGCCTCCGGTTCCGTCGGGAACACCTCGACCTCGGGAAGGAGATGCCGGCTCCGCGCCTGCGGACTCTCGAGGAGGAGCTCGACCCGGTACCGGCCGGGCCGATCGATGACGGGATCCACGAGGAAGATGCCGTCCCGGGCGACATCTTCGATCAGGAGGCTCTGATCCACCGACTCTCCGGCGAGGAAGCGGATCTCGAGACGCCCCGACCGGATCGGCTCGAAGGTCTCCATGCTCGAGAGGTGGACCGCCCAGTTCCCGGTCGGCTCGCCCGCCACCGGGTGCGGGTACTCGAGAAAGAGTTCCGTCGCCTCGTTCCACTGCGTCACGACGACGGATCCGATGCCGGGCTCGGCCACCTCCTCTCCCGCCACGGGCGGGCCGCACCCGGCGACGGCCAGCTGAACAGCCACGACGGCGGCCGCGGCAGCCTCCCGCCCGGACGCGCTTCTGCTCCCGATCCAGCCGCTCGCGATCCGCCTCATTGTCCCTCCTCCGCCTCCTGCACGGGTCCGCCGAAGCCGCCGACGGCCCGCTCGAGGTTGTAGTAGCCGATCCAGAGCTCGGCCTCCATCCGCGCGACCGCGGCCTCGGCGCCGCTCAGCGCCTCCGCCGCATCCAGAAGCCCGGCCAGATCCATCCCCCCCGTCTCGTAGGCGACCTCGGCGATGCTCAGGAGATCGGCCTGGCCCCCTGCGCCCGGCGGCGTGAGGAGAGCGGCGCGCCGGAGGTGGGAGCGGTACTCGGCGAGGGCGGCGCGCACATCCTCCTCGACCTCCCTCCGCGTGAGGGCCAGCCGTGTCTCCTCCGCCGTGACCCGCTCGGCGGCCGCCTGGATCTCCCCCGCGGAGCGGTTCCAGAGCGGCAGCGGGAGCGACATCCCGAGGAAGACGCCGCCGAACCCGTCCGACTGCCGCTTGTAGCCCCCGCTCGCGGCCAGCTCGGGGAGCCGGAGCGCCCGGGAACGGCGGAGCTCGGCCTCGAGCGCGCGCACCTCCGACTCGGAGGCGGCTACCTCCGCGCGCCGGGCGAGCGCCGGCCCGGCCAGGTCGCCCGGGTCGACGGCCGGCGGCATCCCCACGGGCGGCTCGGCCGGCGCGAGCCTGAGGTCGTCCGTCCCCGGGGCAACGAGGAGCGCGAGCTCGCGCTGCGTGGCACCGAGCTCGAGGAGGGCGTTGGCGAGCGCGGCCTCGTAGCGCACGCGCTCGACCTCGACGCGGCGCGTGTCGTAGAGCGAGGCGTCGCCCTCGGCGAACCGGGCCTCCATGCTCGAGCCGGCCCGCCGGAAGACCTCCACCACCCGCTCGAGCGTGCGTGCCTCCCTCTCGGCGAGGGCGGCGTGCACATACGCGCTCTTGACCCGGAAGGCCAGCGCGGCGCTGTCGGCGGCCACCCGGAAACGCGCCGCCGCGGCCCTCCTGCTCGCCGCCGTGCGGCGCGCCTCCCGGAGGCTGGGCCACTCCACCCGCTGCGAGAGGGTGAAGTAGCTCTCCGACTGGCGGAGCCCGACCGCTTCCAGCGTCTCGTGGGTGGCCGAGACAGTCGGATTCGGGTAGGCGCCGGACGCGAGGACGAGCGCCTTGGCCTCCGCAGCGACGCGGTGGGCGATCCGGAACTCGAGATTCGCTGCGAGGAGTCCGAGCGCCTCGTCGAGGGTGATCCGCCGGACGGGGGGGCCTTCGAGGGCGGCGTCCTGCACGGTCCGGGCGGCCGCCGGTGCCGGAACACCGAGGTGGACGGCCTGGAGCAGCCCGATCAGGGCGGTGCCTGCGAGTCTTGCCTTCACGATCCCTCTCCCCTGGCTTCGGCCCCGACCCGGCGGAGCGGGCGCGGGGCTTCAGGACGTACGGAGACCTGCCGGCCCGGAGTCCGGGCCGGATCTGCCGTCAGGAGAGGGTGGGAGGGGGTCTGGGCGACCGGGAGGGAGGAGGTGCGCGCCCCCGCGGCCGGATCGTGGTCGACCGGTGGGCCGTGACCGGGAGCGGGGGATGCGCCTCCGGACCGATGCGGCGATCCGTGGCTGCGGGGATCCCCGGTCCGCCCGCCGCGTTCCGGTCGTCGTCGTCCTGGTCGACGAGGACGGTACCGTGGGCGTGGTCGCTGTGGTCGTGGTCGATGGCCACCCCGTCCAGGCTCCGGTGCGGGTCCTCGTGGTGGTGGGAGGACACGCTGGCGGCAAGGACCGGGAGGAGCACGGCCTGGAGGGCCGCCGTTCCGCAGTAGAGCCGCCGGAAGTAGCGCATGGTCCGAAGATGACCGCCGGGAACCCGGAGGTCAAAAACGGACCGGGCCGGGCGGGGGCCCGGGCCCGGCCCACGGACGGTCGCCGGCACGCGCGGCCGGGTTCGGGAGGGAGACGCGGGCGCCGCCGCGTCTCTACGGGAGGCCGAGCGCGACGAGCGCGCCGGGGATCGGGACCACGATCCGCTGGCGGCCTTCATGGAGGTACGAGACCATCCCGTACATCCCGAGGCCCGGCATCTCGAGGCTTCCGACCCGTTCGCCCGTGGCCTTGTCGATCGCGTTGAGCACGGGTGTGCGCCCGTCGTCGCCGAGCGCCGTGTGAAGGAGGAGGGTCGGCGTCGCTAGCATCGCCCCCTGCGTCAGGTTCCCGGTGGGCGGGATGTCGACGCCCTCGAGCGCCGGATGGTCGCGCACGGAGGCGGGCGTGCCCCCGTTCGGGATCCACCAGAGGTGCTCGCCGGTGTTGAGATCGATCGCCGTGATCCGGCTGTACGGCGGCTTCGTTAGGGGGAGCCCCTGCGGTCCGGCGATCCCCGTCGCGGTCCCCCTCCAGAGAGCGTACTCGGCGACGGTGCGCCCGGTGGGCTGCCAGCTCGTGAGCTCCCCATCCACCTCGGCGCCCGGCCCCACCGTGCGGGTCGCGCAGTTCGTGCGCGAGACCACATAGATGACCCCCGCCACGGGATCGGCTGCCGGCGGTCCGCTGATGTTCGTCCCGCCCAGCTCGCCGGGGCACCAGATCGAGCCGAGGAGCCCCTCGGGGTTGTCCCTTCGCATCGGCGGATTGAAGAGGGGGCCCAGCCGGTAGTCCGCCGCGATCTCGAGCGCTTGCCGCCTGAGCTCGGGGGTGAAGTCGATGAGATCGTTCTCGGTGATCCCCTGGACGTCGTAGGGGGCGGGCCGCGTCGGAAACGGCTGCGTCAGGGAGAGCTGGTCCCCGGGGATCGCGGACTGCGGTACGGGCCGCTCCTCGATGGGCCAGACCGGCTCGCC
>JAAXGI010000099.1 GCA_012267505.1 Gemmatimonadota bacterium | reverse complement strand
GTGCATCGACTGCGGTGCCTGCGAACCCGAGTGCCCGGTGCAGGCGATCTTCCCGGACACGGACGTGCCCGAGGAGTGGACGTCCTACATCGAGAAGAACTACGAGCACTTCGACGTGCCGATGCCCTGACGGATGCGCCCGCCGCCGGGGGCGGCCGTGCTCCTCGTGGGACACGGCTCGCAGCTGAGTCCGGACTCCTCCGAGCCGGTCCACCGGTTGCGGCGGGACCTGCACGGGTCCGGAACCTTCGCCGAGGTTCGGGTCGCCTTCTGGAAGGAAGAGCCGGCGCTGTCCCACGCCTTTGATCTCGTCGAGCGGCGGGACGTGTTCGTCGTGCCGGTCTTCATGAGCGAGGGGTACTTCACGCGCACCGTCGTGCCGCGCGAGCTCGGGCTGTCGGGACCGCTGGGGCATCCCGCGGGCCGGAGGGTCCATTGCTGCCCGCCCGTCGGGACATCCCCCCACATCGTCGAAATCGTTCGGGACCGGGCGCTCAGGTCGGCTGCTGTCCCCGGCCGGACCGACCTCCTCGTGGTCGGCCACGGGACGGATCGTAGCCCGTCATCCGGTGACACGACGCGTTCGGTGGCCGAGGCTCTCGCGGCACAGGGCGAGTTTCGCCGGGTCCGGACCGCCTTCCTCGACCAGGAGCCGCGGCTTTCGGAGCTCCTTGGGGCAGAGCGGCCGGGTCCGGACCGCGACGCGGCCGAGGTGGTTATCGTCCCTTTCTTCGTGTCGCGGGGATGGCATGTGGGGACGACGCTGCCCCGCGTGATGACTTCCGGGGACGCCCACTCGGGCGGGGCGGGACACCTGGTTCGGATCACGGAGCCGGTCGGCACCCACTCCGGGCTTGCCGATATCGTGGTCGGGCTCGTGGCACACAAAGCGGCGGAGGTAGGCGTACGGACAGGGCCGGAGCGCACGCGGGGCGAAACAACGACGGATATCCGTCCTCCGTCCTGCGACGCAGACTACCGTAGCGAGGCCACCGAGGCCCGGGAGGCCTTTCTCGCGTGGATCCGCGCCGGGGACGGGCGCTTCCGGAGCTTCATGCAGTCCATCGCGCGGTGGTCCGCGACGGGCGGCTACGAGGTACGCCACGCGCGTGACCGCGGCGTTGCCGATTTCCAGCTTGAGCCGCTGGACAATTCCGCCGGTGTGCAGAGGCTCGCAGGGCGAGGCGCGGACGGGGCGCACCGACCGCTTCGGAGCGCCCCGGATCTCGCTTCGGGGTGGCGGATCGCCGGTCTTTCCGGCCGTGCACTGTGGGAGGTCTACGCGGACCTCTACCCAGCGGCTCCGGTACACTGGCACCTGTTCCGCAAGGGGAGGCTTCGCGTCACACCCTATCGGAAGCTCGCCGGTGTGCAGACGGGAATCTACGCGAAGGCGGCGCACCGGACCGACGCGGAGGTCGGGGCACTGGTCCGGTCGCTCTGCAGCCCCGGGCACTGCCTGCGGGAACCGGTCTGGTGGAGCCGCGACAGCAGGGAGGCCGCCGGGCCGAGCGGGACCACCGTGCGCGGCACGGCCCCGCCCGAAGGAGGAAGGGGGCAGTCGCATCCTTCCGGTCCTCCGATCGGGGTACCGTGTCCGAGGCCCTGCGCCGTTTTCCTGTCGGCGTCTATCTCTGGACGCGCATAGGACACGCGTGTCCCTCCGATGCGAGGGGCGCATCGGCCGAATCGCGTCGCCACGGGAGGCACTGGGCCGCGGCAACTTGCGCTCTCTGCGGGACATTACAATCGTGGCTCGGCGTCCGGCCGGTGTTGCGTGCTCCGCCGGCCTGTTGTTCAGCCCGAACGCGGGGACGGCGGAAGGAATGTCAGGCGGAGACCAGACCACGGCGGGCCCGTCCGCATCCGCGTCCGGATCGCTCTTCTCCCGGTATGTCCGGGACCCGGCTTTCTACGACGAGATGTTCGACCGGGACGGCGTTCCCCACGAGCATTGCCGGGCGCTGTGGAGCGCGCTACGGGAGATGCCCGGCGAGGAGATCCTGCAGATGCAGGAGCGGGCCGAGCGGTCGTTCCTGCACGAGGGGATCACCTTCTCGGTCTACGGGGAGGAGAGCGCGCAGGAACGGATCATTCCGATCGACATCATCCCGCGGCTTGTGAGCGCAGCCGAGTGGGAGTTCCTCGAGCGGGGGCTCACCCAGCGGTTGGCCGCCCTCAACCGTTTTCTCGGTGACATCTACGGCGACGGCCGAATCCTTGCCGATGGCGTCGTACCTGTGGACCTCGTCCGCGGCTGTCCCCAGTACCGCATCGAGATGCGCGCCGTCGAGCCGCCGTTCGGCACCTTCGTCTCGATATGCGGGACGGACATCGTCCGGACCCACGAGGGCTTCATGGTCCTTGAGGACAACCTCCGCGTCCCGTCCGGTGTCTCCTACATGTTGGCTAATCGCCAAGCCGTGAAGACGAGCCTCCGCGGTCTCTACCGGCACCACCGCGTGCGAAGCATCGGGCATTACGGCGCACTGCTGCGGCAGACGCTCGCCGAGCTTGCGCCGTCCGGTGTCTCCGATCCCACGATCGTGCTCATGACGCCCGGCGTCTACAACTCGGCCTTTTATGAGCACATGTTCCTGGCCCAGGAGATGGGTGTGGAGCTCGTGCAGGGGAGCGACCTGCTTGTCCACAACGGATTCGTCCACATGCGCACCACGGCGGGGCTCCGGCGGGTGGACGTGATCTACCGCCGGATCGACGATGACTTCATTGATCCGCTGACCTTCCGGCCGGATTCCTTTCTCGGCACGCCGGGGCTGTTCCATGCCTACCAGCTCGGCAACGTGACGATCGCGAATGCCCCGGGGACCGGGGTCGCGGACGACAAGAGCGTGTATGCCTACGTGCCGGAGATCATCCGCTACTATCTGGCTGAAGAGCCGCTCCTGGCCAACGTGGAGACCCACCTCTGCCGCGATCCTGAGGGCCTTGAGTACACCCTCGACAATCTCGATCGATTGGTCGTCAAGATGGTAGGAGAGTCGGGAGGCTACGGGATGCTTGTCGGCCCTCACGCGACGCCGGACGAGCGCGCCGACTATGCCGAGCAGATCCGGAGGGATCCAGCCAACTTCATTGCGCAGCCGACCCTGGACCTCTCCTGCTCACCCTGTCTCTCCGATGGAGGCGCCGCGCCGCGTCACGTTGATCTCCGGCCATTCGTGCTTCATGGGCGCGAGACGCGGATTGTTCCAGGGGCATTCTGCCGGGTCGCGCTCAGACCGGGATCGCTGGTGGTCAACTCAAGCCAGGGGGGTGGGGGAAAGGACCTCTGGATCCTTCCCGCGTGAAAGGATGCTTGCCAGGAGTGCGCGCGGTCTCTACTGGGTCGGCCGCTATCTAGAGCGGGCGCAGCATGGCTGCCGTCTCCTCGCCGAGCAGCTGGACGCCCTTGAGGATCGGCCTGTCGGCGAGATCGAGCTGAACTGGAGGCGCGTGTACACCGCCCTGGGCCGGGCTCCGCTCGGCGGGGATCTCGCGTTCGACCTGGCCGACGACGCCTTCATGCTGGCTGACGCCTACACGCTCGTCGGCGACCTGGCTTTGGAGGCGGGCAACCCCGATGCGATCCGGAACTGCCTAGCAAGCGCGCGCGAGAATGCCCGGCAGGTGCGCAACACCCTCGACAGGGAACTGTGGGGGTGTCTAAACCTTGCGTTTCTCGGGATCCGGGATGTTGGGATCGAGGATATCTGGAAGGACAGGCCCGGCGACTTCGTTCGCACCGCGGAAGACGCGGTGAGGACATTCTGGGGCGTTGCGGACAGTGCGATGTACCGGGACGAGAGCTGGCACTTTCTCAGGCTCGGCCGCTACGTCGAGCGGACCCAGCTCCTCGCGGCGCTCATCGATGCGCAGCTGGCCGTCTTCCCCTCCCACGCGCACTTTGCCGAGTCGGACTGGCTGTCCCTCCTCAGGGTCTGCGGCGCGAACGGTGCGTACGGGCGCCTCTTCTCGCTGCAGGTCCGGCCGCCGCTCGTGATCAACTTTCTCGTGACCGACCCGCACCTTCCGCGCTCGGTCCGCTTCGGCCTCGCGATGATCATCGACGCTCTCGATGTGGTGTCTCTCGGCGAGCCTCTGGCCCTCGAAGCGGGGCGCCGGGCGGGACGGACGGGGGCGAGGATCGACTTCGACTGGCCGAATTTGGATCTCAGGGACCAGTCGGCAACGAGGGCGATGCTTCACGGGATACGCGAATCGTGCCGTCTTCTGCACGACGACATCCGCGCGGCGTACTTCGCCTATGAGATCGAGGATACTCCCGGCGGATGAGTCATTCCGGAATCCGGAGGTTCGCCGTCGAGCACGTCTCGGAGTTCCGCTACTCGGAGGCGGCCCGGGGAAGCGTCCTGACACTCCGCCTGAAACCGCGAACGGACGCCCGCCGCCAGCTCCTCGGGTTTTCCCTGGATGTCGACCCGCGCGCGGCGCCGACGGCCTACAGGGACGCGTTC
>JAAXGI010000027.1 GCA_012267505.1 Gemmatimonadota bacterium | reverse complement strand
GTCGATGAGATTGCCGTGCTCGATCGTCCGCACCCCGCACTCGACCGCGTGGGTGGTCGAGGCGGACGTGTAGGAATGGGCCGCGACGTAGGTGTTCCAGGCCGCGGCCTCCTCGACGATCGCCCGGAGCTCCTCTGCCGAATACTGCCGGTTGTCGATCGGGTCGTGGGGCGAAGCGACCCCGCCGGACACCATGACCTTGATCTGCGACGCACCCAGGCGCAGTTCGTCGCGCGCCGCCTGCCGCACCCCGGTGATTCCGTCGGCGATGCGCGAGGCGTATCCTGCCGCGCTGCTGCACCCGCATGGCTCCAGACCCGAGGCGGTCCTGCGCCGGAAATCGCCGTGCCCCCCGGTCTGGCTCAACGCCCGGCCGGACGCGAAGACCCGCGGCCCGGGGAAGAGGCCGCGCTCGATCGCGGCCGCGAGCCCCCAGTCGGCTCCCCCGCAGTCGCGGATGCTCGTGAATCCGCGCATCAGCAGGTCCTTCGTGGTTTCGGCGGCCATCGCCGTCATCAGCGTAGGCGGAACGTCCTCCAGACGCCGAGGGTTGACGTCGGAGATCATCACGTGACAGTGGCAATCGATGAGTCCCGGCATCAGGACGCCGCCGCGTCCATCGATCACCTTTGACTCGGCCGCCTCGATGCACTGATCGGAGACCTCGACGATTCGGTCGTCCTCGACCAGCACCTCGCCGTCCACGGGCGCGTCCCGCGACGCGTCCCAGATCCTCACGTTGCGATACAACGTCGTCGCCAACTGTCATCCCTCCGCGTGCTCGGCCCCGCCCGGCCGGAGAATCCCATCCGGGCCACTCGTATGCTACCGAATCCGGTGTCGCTGACCGCGATTTGCGTCTCTTCGATCACATTGCGACCGTGCCCGACGGCAATGGTGGTCGCATGCGAGTACGGAACGCCGTCGTCTTCCCTGGCGCAATGGAAGGTGAACGACACCTGCACCTGGGAGCGTGCGCCGCAGAACGCTTCCGCAGCCGAGAGGTGGGGATTCGGCGCCGGATAGTTGGCCGAGTTGCTCCTGTTCGACTGCCAAATCCCTGAAATGGACCAAGTTGCCATTCGTGGAAGGGTTCCGGTGGGGATGCTTCTCCAGAGAATCCTGTGCGGCACGGATTCCCAGTCGCCGGGGCGGACCCGACATCCCCCGAATTGAAGTGGATTTCGCATCGGAATCGGACAAGGTGGTGTCGAATTGGCGGACGACAGCTTCACCCTCTACGACCTCAAGGTCGAATGGGTGGCGGGAGAGAAGCCCTGCTGGTGCGGGGCGAGGGAGGGGGACCACTTCTTTCTGCGCGGCGAGCACATCGAGATGCCGCCCGGCCAGACCTGGTCGATCTACACCATCGCGGGCCTTCTTCCCCTGCTCCCGGCCAAGCAGCGCATGACCCATCCGAACGACTGGATGACGACGGACGAGCAAGTCGCGTGCATTGACCGGAACTGCGGATCGACGTTCCGGATCACCCGCGTCGGCACGCGCACCTTCCGCCACTCCGAGACCACCGCGGTGGCCGCGACAACCGCGCGTCGGAGCGGGCCGGACGGCGACTGCTTCGATCTCGAGCGCGACCGGGAGGGCCGCCATGGCCGCATCATGCGCTACGACCTGAACGAGCCCGGGACCTGATCCGAGGCCCCGGTCTCGGGCGATCCGCCGCCTGTCCGGCGCCGGATCGGAACCGTGGCGGGGCTGCGGAGGGCGGCACCACGACGGTTGTGGGTGTCTACTGGGCGGCAATCATTGCCTTGATCTCGTTGACCTCTTCGAGGCTGATGGCCTTCTGCTCGACGAACTCGCCACCCCGGTACTGGAGGGCGGAAAAGCTCGCGGAGACGTCCCCGTGCTGGTCGAAGACGATCGGACCGGTGACTCCCACGTAGGCGAGGTCCTTCCCTACCGAGTACTTCATGAGCGCCTGCTTGAAGCCCTCGACACCGGCATGGAACACCTCACCCTCCGGGCCGGTGATGGCCCGTACGATGCCGGCGAGATCCGCACCGGTGCCGTCCATTCCCGAGATGTCGGCCGCCACCGTCGCCAACGCAAGGAGAGCGCCGGCGTCGTATCCGGAAGTGCGGCCCGGGCCGCCGTCGATTTCGAGATCGCAGCAGGCCCGGATGTCCGCGTTGACCGTCTGAAACGATGGAGTCATCGGAGAAGCCGGCGATATGAACCAGGCGTTCTCGAGCGCGGCCTCACCCACCGTCTCGACAAAGGCGGGATCGTTCATGCCCTGGGCGAACACGAGACCGGACGCGCCGCCGAAACGGATCCAGTCCCGGAGCTGCTTGGAGCCGTCCTGCGGGGTGGAGAGAAGGTACAGGGAGTCGGGATCGCCTTCGAGGGCCTTGTTGACCTCGGAGCGATAGGAAGGCTGATCCTGGTTGTAGGGCACGATGTTCGCGACCGCGCCGCCGAGGGTCTCGAGGCTGCGCTTGAACTCCGCCTGGTTGTTCTTGCCCCAGTCGTTGTTGAAGTAAATGATCGCGACCTTTCGGAACCCCGCGTCGTACGCCATCTTCGAGGTGGCGACGGCCTGCAGGGAGTCGGCGGGAAGGGTGCGGAAGAAGAGCCCCTTGGTCTTGCCTTCGCGCGACATCCTAGTGAACGTGGGCGAAGTGGAAGCGGTGGCGATGACGAGGACGCCCTTTTCGACGGTGACCGAGGTGAGGAGCGGCCCGGTGATGCCCGACGAGATTGGGCCGACGAGCGCCTGGATGCCGTCGATGTCGATGAGCTTCGAAGCCGCGTCGACGGCGACGGAAGGCTGGGACTGGGAATCGCGCACGTCGTACTCGAGTGCGCAGCCGACTCCGAGCGCGGCCCGGGCCTCCTCGACCTGCTCGACCGCGAGCTGCGCGGCGCGGGAGATGGGGACACCGAAAGTGCCGATGGGCCCGGTCAGGGAGAGGACGGAGCCGATGGTGCGGGTGCAGTCTGCCGCGAGCGTCGTCGGTGAAATCACGCTGGCGGATGCCAGGAGCGTGCCGGCGAGCGCGAACGCGAGCGCGGTGTGCGGGGGACGGGCTTTCATGTCAAGGACCTCCTATCGTGCCTCGAATCCGGTTGGGGAAGCTAACATTAAGGTTTCTGCCGCCATCGTGCCAACCGGACCGACGGTGCGTCGCCGTGTGCCGGCGGCGGTCCGGGGCCGGCATGCCCGATCGAGGGACGGTCCGGACCGAGGAGTCATGCGGGAATCCGACGATGAATCGAAGGAAGAGGGGAGAATGAGTCCCAAGTCAGCCGGGCGCGGTGGAGCATTCGCGGTGACCCCGGAGCCGCGGGGCCGCGCCGGGGGTGGTGCGGAGTGCTGAAGCTCGCCGGGGTGTTCAAGGACTTCGGCGGGCTGCGAGCGGTCGACGACGTGTCCTTCGAGGTCGGCGCGGGGACCGTCACCGGCCTCATCGGCCCCAACGGGGCCGGCAAGACCACGATTTTCAACATGGTCGCGGGCTCGTTCGCCCCGACCGCGGGACGCATCGTGTTCGACGGCGTGGACATCGCCGGCGAGCCCGCTCACCGGACGTTCCATCGGGGACTCGTCCGCACCTTCCAGATCCCTCGCCCCTTCGGTCGCATGACGGTGCTCGAGAACCTGATGATGGTCCCCCGCGGCCAGTTGGGCGAACACTTCTGGAACAACTGGTGGCGCCGGGGCGCGGTGCGCGCCGAGGAGCGCCGGCTCCGGGACAAGGCGGTCGAGGTGCTCGACTTCCTCGGGCTCGCGAAACTCGGCGAGGAGGCGGCGAGCAACCTCTCGGGAGGCCAGACCCGCCTCCTCGAGCTCGGCCGCGCGCTGATGTCGGACCCCCGGATGATCCTGCTCGACGAGCCCGGCGCCGGGATCCATCCGACCCTCCTCGGCGAGATCGTGGACCACATCGCGGCGCTGAATGAACGGGGGATCTCCTTTCTCGTCATCGAGCACAACATGGACCTGGTGATGCGGCTCTGCCGTCCCATCGTGGTGATGGCGAGCGGAAGGCTCCTGCTCGAGGGGGATGCCGAGACGGTGCGAAGCGACCCACGCGTGCTGGACGCGTTTCTCGGCGGCGCCGAGGAGGACGACGAAGCGGGCGACCGCGAGGAGGCGGGGGAGGGGACGCGTGACTGAAGCGCTTCTTGCCGTGCGCGAGCTCGAAGCGGGGTACAACCCGTCGCTCCCCATCGTGCGCGGCGTCTCGCTCGAGGTCTTCGAAGGCGAGATCGTCAGTATCCTCGGCCCGAACGGCGCCGGCAA
>JAAXGI010000085.1 GCA_012267505.1 Gemmatimonadota bacterium | reverse complement strand
GTCCGGATTNTCGTACCACCCCTCAAAGATGGGGATGACGGGCTGTCCGGAGGGCCGGAGGTTGCGGACCATCTCCGTACCTGCGGCACCGCGGAAGTTGGCCTGAGCCTCAAGTGAGCCGGCCGCGGCCAAAAGCCCCAGCAGTGCGCCCGCCCAAAGCGGGCGGAGCGCTCGCTTCATTCGTCTCCGCCTCCATCATCCGAGACGGGCCGCTCGCGGCGAAGCAGCGCTTCGCGCTCGTCGACCGCCGCCTGGAACTCCTCCTCGGTCTCGAAGTACGTGAGCCCCATCCGGAAGTGGCACATCGAGTCCACGGTCCGGTCGCCGCGCACGACCCACTGGTCCGGATCGGGATTGTGGGGGTTGTCGGCCGTGTTGTCGAAGACCCCCGTCACGATCAGGACAGTGCCCTTGGGGAAGAGCGGCATCGCGTCATCCTCGTAGAGGAATCCGGTCTGCCAGTCGTGGTCGAAGTGGAACTTGTTGATCACCTCCCAGCGACCGTCAGGATAGACGGCCTCGAGGATCTGGTAGCGGCCCCGGAGGTGCAGGTGGGCCCTCGCGATCTCGAGCCGGGCGGCCCGGTCCATAACGTAGACCCCCCGATAGGTCGCCCAGCTGTTCGGCGGGAGGAGGAGGTCTCCCTGCCGGACGACCTGGGGATTGGTGCTCAGTCCGCGCGGTCCTCCTCGCAGCTCCGGGCCGAAGCGCCACGGCAGGGGGTCGGATGCGAATCCGTGCCCCGTGTACTGGCTGCAGCTGAAACCGTCTGCGCCGTCTGCCCTGTAGGTGGGCGGCTCATCTTTCGGATACAGCCAGAATCCGAGCTGGAGGACCGCGTCGACATCCCGGTCGATGGCGTACATGTGCATGTTCCAGCGCACGATGTCGCCGGGATCGAGGGGCGTGCCCGAGTCGTCGGCGTAGATCGTTCCCTCGTTGCCCCGGGTCTGGCGGAGAGATCCGTCCGAGGTGCCGTCTAGCTTGACGATACCCGGGTTCGCGTGGTGGAACACGTTCCAGGTGTCTGCTGTTCCCGGCCGGAACTCGGCCGCCTTGATCCAGCGCTGCTCGTCGATGCCCTCGATCTGGGACTCAAGCCAGGGCCAGTCGTCCGCGCTGTTGGCCGCTACCATGTAGGCGGGGGATGAAACGACCAGATCCGGGGGCCGGCCCAGCTCCTCCTCGAAGCGCCATACGTCCGACCACTCCGGCCATTCCAGTGGCGCCGGAAGCTCGGCCACGTCGCCAAGCGGCGCGCCGGCGTCGGCCCAGTCCGAAATGGTCTGGATCTGCTCGTCGCTCAGCGATCGGTCGTTCTTGAACCTCTGGACGCCAATCGTGCGGTCGATCGGCCATGGGGGCATCACGAGGCTGACGACCTTTTCCTTGATGAGCGGCGCCCACGGACGGACCTCATCGTAGGTCGTGAGCGGCATGGGGCCGATCGAGCCTTCCCGGTGACAGGTCTCGCACTTCTCCTGCAGGATCGGGGCGACATCGCGGGCGAAGGTGACCTCCTCCTCAGTTTGCGCCTGGGAGACGGCCGCCCCGGGAAGCACTAGGAGGCCCCCGAGGGCCAGTGCGGCCAGCTGAAGCGGAAGCACCGCTACGCGGCTAGATCTTGTCGTTGTTCCCATCGTTGCCTCCCCATAGGGTTGTCGGCATCCGAGGCCACTACCCCGGTTTCCTCGCCGTGGCGAGCTACTGTTCCACCCTCACGTTCACATATGCGTTCGTCCAGCAGCACTGGCTGCTGAAGCTGCCGCTCAGGACCTGCGCCAGAAGTGTGTAGTTGCCGGGCTCCCGGAAAGTGGCCATGACGGTCTGTTCTACTGGCTCGGGGCCCAGCTCGAACTCGATGGTGTCCCGGCTGAAACGCACCACACCCTCCGGGCCGCGGAACTTCGTCCACTTCACGAGCTGGCGGACGAGGACGCCCTCCTCGTCCGGATCCAGGTCGTCGCCGAGCTCGTCCTCCTCCGGCAACGCGACCGAGATCGTGATCGGGAGTCCACTTCCGGCCCGGACCGTCAGTTCCCCGGCCGTGGCCCCGGACTTCCCCCTCACCACACGGCCCGACGCGCCCTCGAGCGTAACGACCGGCGCGACCAGCGATCCCGCGACCGGGGCCTCGGCCTCGCTGCCCATTGAGGCTGCCGCGACCGAGTTGACGAGGTTGTCGACCCGCCACGGCCGAGCGGTGATGTGGCCGGGGACGCGGTAGGTGTGACCGTCGACCTGCAGGTTCCACCAGACGCGCTCGTCGGCGATGTCCGACGGCACGTTCACGGTGAACACGCAGTACTCGCGGGTCATGCCGTCGGCGCCGAGGGGCGAAAAGTGGGTGGGCTGGCTTCCGTCGAACCGGGCCGGCTCGATGAAGTTGTCCGGGCCCACGGGTATGTGCAGCGCCTCCGACCGGTTCAGGCTGAAGAAACCGAAACAGAGGCTGTAGGTCCCGTTCTCCTCGGGGTACCATCCCTCGAATATGGGGATCACCGGCTGGCCCGACTCGCGGACCGTGCGCAGCTGCCAGTCCTGCTGGGTGATCGGCGGTCGCGGGACCAGCTGGCCGAGGGCGGCCGAGGGGCACGCCGCAGTCGCCGCGAGGACGAGCGTCCCCGTCAGGACCAGGACGTGAGGGACCCTCAACACGTGGCGTCTCTCAACCGTCCGACCGCCGGACGATCCGTTCCTGGGCCTCTCTCTCCTCGACCAGCCGGGCAAAGTCCTCGTCGGTGTAGAAGGTCATCCCGAGCCGCAGACGGAACATCTCGTCCACCGTCCGGGAGCCTCCCGTGATCCACTGGTCGGGGTCCGTGTTCGCCAGGTTGTTCTCGGTGTTGTCGAACACGGAGGTGATGATGACCGTCGTGCCCTTGGGGAGGAGCGGCATCGCTTCGTCCTCATAGAGGAACGCCGTGTGCCACCGCTGGTCCCAGTCGAGCTTGTTGATCAGCTCGTAGCGGCCGTCGGGATAGACGACCTCGAGCACGTTGTACGCACCGAGCAGGTGCATGTGTCCACGGATCGCGTGGACACGCGCGTTCCCTTCCAGGCGGAACGCGCTGCGGTAGGTCGCCTGGCTGTGTGGTGCGATGAGGAGCGGAGTGTCCTCCATTCCGGGCATTCTCGTCTGGTCGAAGACCACATCCCCCTCGGTCGGGTAGGGGATCACGTCCTCCGGGTAGAGCCAGACGCCCACCTGCAGCGCCACGTCGTCGAGATCCTCCTCGAGTTTCGCCGGGTAGAAGTGGGGATTGAAGTTGATGAGATCGCCTTCCTTGAGCAGGCGTCCGGTACCCTCGGGGAAGATCGATCCCTGTACTCCGACCGCGGCTTCGGCCAGCTGGTCGCGGTTGCCCGCGACGGCGTGGGTCCCGGGTCCCTGGTGGACGTCCTCGGGTGCCCGGTTGGCCACCCGGGCCGACCCGTGGTGGAAGACGGAGGCGGACTGCGGGTCGATCGGCCGCAGTTCGACGGCGCGCACCCACCGCTCGCCCTCAATTCCCTGGACCTCGACGGGCTCGAGGTTCGGCCACTGGTCCATGCCGTCGGCCAAGACCGTGTACGCGGGTGAGGTGACGACCAGATCCGGAGGCCGCCCGAAGATGTCCTCGTAGGTCCACCGCTCGCCCCATCCGGGCCACTCCACAGGCGGCGGCTCGGCGGCCGGGTCGCCCCTCGGTGTCCCTGTGTCCACCCACGCGACGATCGTCCCGATCTGTTCGTCGGTCAGCGAGAGGTCATTCTTGAACTGCTGGATGCCGACATTCGTGTCGATCGGCCAGGGGGGCATGATCCGGAGCGACACCTGCTCGCGGATCATGGGCGCCCAGGCGCGCGCGTCGTCGTAGCTGAGCAGTGCCATCGGCGCCACGCTGCCGGGCCGGTGGCAGGCCTGGCACTTCTCCTGGAGGATCGGTGCGACGTCCTCCGCATAGGTCACCGATTCGGTCGCCTGGCCCGCGGCAAAGCCGGGCGCGAGGGCGAGGACGGCGCCGGCGAGGAATCCGCGGCCGAGGTGTGTCAGCATCTCGTTGCTCATTCTTCAGGCTCCTTAGAGGGGTTGCCCCGTTCGCGGACAACAACTGGTCCCGGGCGGGCGTCGCGACCGGCGGCCGCAGATGCCGACGAGACCCAGTCCTTCAACCAGAAAATGATAGGCTAGGTGTGACCCGGTACGCAAGGAATTGGAGGCCGGATGTGTCGCCCGCTAGGGAAGCGTGAAGACGAACATTGTGTTGCCTCCGCGGGGAGCCTCCAGGGGTACGTCCGGGGTGAGCCCGAACGTCTCGTAGGAGCCCGAACTCCCTCCTCCCGTCGCCACGGCGACATACTGCCGCCCGCCGACCGCGTAGCTGATCGCGCCGCCCGTGATACGGCTGTCCAGGATCGTCTCCCAGAGGACTTCGCCGCTCTCCTGGTCCAGGGCCCGGAACCGTCGGTTGATGTCGCCGCCGAAGAGGAGCCCTCCCCCTGTCGCCACCAGCCCGCCGAGCCAGGGCGCGGACTGCTTGTACTCCCAGAGGAGTTCGCCCGTCGCCACATCGAATCCCTTGACCATCCCGGGCAGCCCGGGCTGGTCGGCCGAGGGGATCGTTCTCCGGATCGCGGCGTTTCCCGTTCCCGCGAACTCGAGGCTTGTCTGCTCGACCCACGCATTGAGCAACGGCTGGTAGACCGCGCCGGTGAGGGGGCTGTAGGCACCGTACCACCAGTCCTTGCCTGCGCGCGGCCCCGCGACGATCACGTCCCCGAATTCCCGGTGCGTGAGTTCGGTATTCCGCTCGACCCTTCCCGTCGGACTGATGGAGGCAATGATGTTCTGGTGCAAAAGGGGCCGGGCCCAGAGGTATTCCCCAGTTTCCCGGTCCAGTACGAACTGTGTGCCGCCCTTTCCCGCGGCCCAGAGTGCCCTTCGGCTCTCTCCCCGGGCATCCGGGTTGAACCACTCGAGCTCCGCCGATGGCTCGTAGGTGATGTCCACCAGGATCCGCTCGTGGGCGTAGTCCACGTCGATCTCGTCGCCCGGTAGGTGCTGGTAGTACCAGACGATCGCTCCGGTGTCGGGGTCGAGTGCGAGAGTAGAATTCGAGTAGAGGAGGTCCCCCGTCCCGTCCGAGCCACGGGAGATCCCCGCGTACGGTCCCGGGACGCCAGTCCCCCAGTAGACCAGGTCCAGCTCGGGGTCGTAGGTCCCGGGCATCCACGGAGAGACGTGCCAGCGGTCCTCGAGGGCCAGTCCTCCCCAGCTGTCCCCGCCCGGCTCGCCGGGCCGCGCGATCGTGAAGCGCCGCCAGAGTTCCTCGCCGGTCTCGGCGTCATGTGCCGCGATGAAGCATCCGCCGGGGATGCCGCCGGGCTGACAGGAGCGTCCCGTGAGCACCTTCCCGCGGACCACGATGGGCCCGGAAGAGTGGCGGGTGCGGTCCCGTTCGTTGTCGTGGACCTGCGTCTCCCACACGACTTCACCGGTAGCGGCATCGAGCGCGAGGACGGCCCCGTCGGCCGGCGCCGCGTAGTAGATCCTGTCGGCGTAGATCGCGATATTGCGCGTGATCCCGGATGATGGGCGCCCCCCGGCGGGTGGCGGGCGCCGGTACTGCCAGATCAGGTCGCCGGTGGAGGCGTCCACCGCTTCGACCACACCGCCGGGGTGCGGGATGTACATCACCCCGTCGTATACGAGCGGGATCAGCTCGACGCCACCGGGATTGAGAGCCCGTGACCACGCGAGCCGAAGGTTACCCACGTTGTCGCGGTCTATCTGGTCGAGCGGGCTGTAGCCCCACCCGTCGTATGTGCGGCGCCACTGAAGCCAGTCCCCGTCAGAGGGATTCCGGAGCACCTCATCGGTGACGGTCTCGAACGGTCGTTCCTGTGCCGCAGCCGGGAGCGGAGCGAGCGCGCAGACTAGGACCGCCGCAGCACCGGGAAGCCAGAGATCGGAACGCATAAGCCTTACCACCCGGCGGGAAAAGTGGATTCGATGTGAGGTGCGGGGGTGCGCCACGGCTGAGGATACGGGGCGGGGAAGGGCGCGACAACCCGCGTCCGGGAATCCTCTCCCGGTCCGGCAGGGGAGTGCAGCCTGACCGGCGGTCCCGCGTCCCGGTCGTCGGGCTTGTGCGGCCTTGACCGCCCGTTGCCGATGGGCGGGGGGAAATCCATGAACGTGACGCGAGAGGATCTGATCGCCCGGCTGAACGAAGATCTGGCCGGTGAGCTCGGGGCGATCATCCAGTACCTGACCTGCGCTCCGAAGCCGTCCAGACCGTAACGGCCCCAGCTCGTACAGGTCTTCAGAGCAAAGGTCGCGGACGAGTAGCGCCACGCGAAGTACCTGGCAAGGAGGCGCCCGTTGCACGGCTGTTGGCCCACCGGAGGCGAACGGACGGCGAGGGACCCGCGCTGTCGTCGGGACATGCCGCGCCTCAACGCTCGTTCAGGGCCCAGTCGTAGCGGTATTCGATGGTTCCCTCGAATTCCCGGAGGAATGCCGCGAGCTCTTCGTTCGCGTAGGAGATAAGGTGTTCGATCACGCCCGATTCCGTCCCGCCGAAGTCCACGGCGTACCACTCGTAGATGCTGGATAGGGCGATGGCGTCTTCGGCGAGCACGTCGACCCCCCTAGAGTCGTTGGCGTACGCGTGCGCGCCGGCTTCGAGCAGTTCCTCGGTGTTGGCAGCCGTAAACGCCGTCGCCCCTAGGTTGGGGCAGCTGTAGGCAGCGCAGTTGACCGCGTAATGGATCCTCGGGTCCCGCCAGATGGGGCGCAGGATGCCGTGCTCGATCTCGTCCAGCGTCATCTCCTGGCCGGCGATCCGCGTGCGCACGTCCCCCCAGGGGCCCGTCAGCGGCACGATGCCTTCGTGGATGTTCAAGATCGTGTCCACGGGGTAGGCGTCCACGATCACTTTCACCGTGAGCGCGTTGTAGAAGTTGACCCAGTAGGCGAACTGCTCCACGCGGGCGAAGTCGCGGGGGTCGATGGCTTCGAGTGACGCCAGGTAGCCAGCCAGCTTGCCCATGTCGGAGGGGCTCCCCGAAAGCCCGGCGTAGTCGAAGAAGTTCACACCGGAGGGATCGGGGTCGACGTAGGTCTCGAGGATTTCCTGCCAGGCGCTGTGGTCGATCGTCGCGGTGTTCATCTCGTCGCTCGCGTTCCATCCCCGGAGCTCGATGACCTCGGGCGGACCGCACGCTGCCACCAGGAGCGTTCCCGCGAGAAGACCGGCGCGCCGAGGCCACCCCTTCCGAGTCCAATCCCTGCCAGCGGCGGTCGTCTTCATGCTCGTGGTTTCCCCCGTTTGGCCGCAGTTTGGGGCCGATTGAACCGCAACCGGAATATGGTTCCGAGAATCCCCGTGCTGGCGCCCACGATGCCCGGGATCGTGCCCCCCACCTTCGAACGACCCGAGTGCCGCCGGAGGCTGTCCACCGGAGTCTCTACGACGCGGAGATTCTCCCGGATCGCCTTGACCTGCATCTCCACGGTCCATCCGTAGGCGGTGTCGCACATCTCCAGGCGCCGGAGAGCCGTTGCCCGGATGGCCCGGAACGGTCCGAGATCGGTCACCCGTCTGCCCCAGAGGACCCGGATCAGGATGGACGCGACGCGGTTTCCCGCGATCTGGGCGGGAGAGAGTGCCCCGCGCTCCATCGTCCCGAGCGCCCGCGACCCCACTGCCATGTCCGCTCCGCCCGTGATCGCATCAAGGAGGCCGGTTGCCTGGTGGATCCGGCACGACCGGTCGCCGTCGACGAAGAGTACCACGTCCACAGGTCCAAGCGCGGCCAGAGCGGTGAGGCATGCGATGCCGTATCCTGGCGTCGGCTGCCGGACAACGTGCGCACCGGCCGTACATGCCCGCTCCCCCGTCCCGTCCGTGGAGCCATTGTCGCACACCACGATCTCGTCAACGATACGTCCTTGCCCTGTGGTGTGCAGATCGGCGAGTTCAGTCACGACCGTGGCGATGTTGCCCGCTTCGTCGCGCGCGGGAATGACGGCACCGACACGAAGACCCTTGTACATGGCCGCCTTTAGTATTGGTCCGGGGGCACGGGAATCGTGCCTGGTTGCCATACTCCCCTAGCGCCAGAGCACCCCGGCGGTGCTGGGGACATCAGGCTCGTCCGGGGAAGGCTGCTGTTGGCGGGGACCTCACGTCTGAGCAGGTGCGGAGCTCCCATCCTCCGGGGTGCCGCGCGCTTTCGGGCGGCATGCGCCTGGTTGCAGGAAAGGCGTTCAGATGCCGATCCAGTAGCTCACTTTCACGGCGAACACGTTGTCGCCCCCCTCGCCAACGGACCCGATGAGGTCGCCCAGCCCAGCCCCGATTCCCTCGTCAAGCTCGCGCAACCGGGCCTGCTGCCAGACGAGGTAGAGGGTGCTCCCGGGCCTCCACTCCCAGCTCAGAACCGCCGTGCTCCGGAAGGAACGGACGTTGAAATCACGGTTTGGAATCGAGAAAACATTCTCTCCATCGTGGATCTCGAGACTGCCCTCCGCATGCCGGAGGACCGATGTGCCGTCCGTTCCGTATCGGCGCAACGGGAGCTCCCGCGCCCGTGCCAGCTCGCCGTGATCGAAGTAGCGTCCGCTCGCCGCGAAGGGCTGTGCATAGAGCTCCAGGTTCAGGTCGGGCTGAAGGGTGAAATTGAGCCGCGTCTCGATCGCGAGCTCGTTTCGGTCAGTAAAGGCGAAGATATAGCGTCCGCCGTACGTGGCTTCGGATCCGCCACTGCGGACCGCTACGTACTGCCGGGAATCCACCCGGCGGTCAAAGGACGGGACGAGGGAGACCTGCCAGCGCGGCGCGGGGACGAGCGAGACCTCCGCGTTGATGTTCCCGCTCCACCCTCCCAGTTCGTCGGCCCCGTAGCTCGCTCCGGCGCGCCAGCGCGTCTGGGCGGAGGGGTTGCTCCCCAGCGACACCGAGAAGCCCCAGTCCTGCGGAGCCTCCATCGAGGGACCCCCGCGCGTCAGCCGCTGGTTCTGGGCGCGGAAGCTGAAGTTTCCCGAAGCGCGCGCCGTCCAGAAGTTGTCGAGTGTGACCTCGGCGTTTCCGCTTAGCCGCGTGTGTTGCTTGTCACCGCCGAAATTCCATTCCGTGTTGTGGCTGGCGCTGAACCGGTAGCCGCGCACGATCGTCCCGGGTTCCGTCTCCCGATAGGTGAGCGACTGCCTGGTCATCATGCCGTCGCCGGCCCCGAGCCGCCCGATGTCGTTGAAGGTGACCTCCGGGGACTCGAAGTCGAGAAAGACGTCCCAGAGCCAGTGGGTTCCGCTGATCTTGCTGGCTTGGAGCGTCGCCTTCCCCCCCGACAGCGAGGTCCTGAGCGAGTCAACCCCCACATGGTTTGCATCCGGCCGTTGCAGGTACCGCTCGCTCCCGCGCTGGGCCCGGACCATCGCCTCCCGGGTTCCGCTGATTCCGGTGAGTCCTCCGCTCACGACCACTTCGTAGATGCCGCCGGCGAGGCGCCAGAGCAGATCGCCCCCGGTCATCCATGCGTTTCTCCGGAGTTTTGCCGCGAGCGGGTCCCGGTCGGCGAGATCACGGTGGACGCCGCTCAGCATGAACGACGCGGTCGAGCCGGACGGTCCGAACTCCTGCTGGACGCGCGCCATCCCCCAGCCGGTCCTCGGGGTTACGGGCACCTCCGAGAGCGTGCCCCCGCTCGTCGCGCCCTGCTCGAGGTCGAAGGTGCGCGCGTGCTCCTCTCCCGTCACCGCACCCAGGATCGCGAGCGAGGTGCCCGAAGGCAGGCGTCCGGTCAGCTTGCCGGCGCCGAGGATCGTCGTCTCGCGCGGCACATCGACGAAGTCGGCCGACACCGACCCGAGAGGCGGGCCGCCGATCCGACGCGTGTAGAAGTAGTTGTTCTCGAATCCCTCGAGCAGCGAGCTTCCCTCGGTGAAAAACGGCCTTCGCTCCGGGAAGAAGGTCTCCGTGTCGGTCAGGTTGATGACGGCCGGGTCCACCTCGACCTGGCCGAAGTCGGGAAAGAAGGTGGCGTCGAGCGTGAGATTCGGCCCGAGGCCGAGCTTCACGTCCGCACCGGAGTTGCCTTCGAGGTTTAGCTTGTCGACGAAGGGGTCCCTGGGGTCACGGTTGGCCGAGAGGGTGGAGCCTCCCGCAACGAAGGGGAGGATCTCGAGTCTCTGCGCCTGGTCGACCGATTCGATCCCGCGTAGCAAGCCAAACCTCGATGACCACGCATCCTCGGTCCTCGGAACCGCGACCCAGTAGTTGTCCTCATTCTTGAGCGGGATCCACCGGTGCACGTTCAGGCCCCAGACCAGCTCGGAGCTTTCGTTGAACCGGAGCTGCTCGAAGGGAATCCACATCTCGGCTGTCCATCCCGAGTCGTCGATCGCAGTCCGGGCCTCCCACACCGGGTCGAACCGGGGGTCGACGTCGGCCTCGCTGTCCGAGAGGTGTTGGTGATCGATCCGTACCCCCGAGGCGGTGACGCCGAAGCTGTATGCTGTGCGGCGGTCGAGAAAGGTATCGAGCGAAATGAGGATGTATTCGGCCAGCTCCGGCCGCCCGCTCACGTTCGGCCGACTGAAGAATCCGCCGCTGCCGCGGGCCGCTCTCGTCGGGCTGTAGGGGGAATCGCGCCGCCCGAGCGGAGCTTGGATGCCGTCCCGGCCGCGGCTGCTGCCCATGCGCGCTCCGACGTAGAGGCCGCTGTCGTCGTAGACGAAACGGAGCTCTGTCTCTTCGGTGGGGTCCGCGCCCTCGACCGGCTCCTTCTGTATGAAGTCCCGGATCGGGGGGGTGCGGCTCCAGATCGCCTCGTCGAGCCGGCCGTCCACCTGAATCTCGTTCGACGCCGCACGGAGCGCGGTCGCCTCCTTGCCCGAGCGCCCGGGGATCTGGGCCTCGGTTCGGACGGGACCGGCGAAAAAGAGGACCGGAAGGAGGATGGCAGGAGGGAGGTGGCCCGCCCGCGCCAGCGACAGGAAGGTCAAGGCGGTCCCAATCGGAGGGTCATCATCGCTTCCGTGCTCTCGCGGCGCGTCGGGCCGGGACGTCTCCCGGGCCGCGAGGCCGGCCGAGGGGCCAGAATGCAGGTTGCCTACTCTCACGGTCTACGGACGTTCCGGCCGGCCTCGGCTGCCACGTCGTCCCGACCGGGTTTGCGGGCGGGCCGGTGGAGCTTACGATCCCACCTTTCGGCGTGAGCCCGGCAGCCGGTCCCGGCCGGTCGCACGCGCGGGGGACCCTGAGACCAGAGGTGGAACGAATGAGCGAACTCTCCCGGATGAAATGCGAAGCCTGCCGAAGGGGCGCCCCCACGGTCACCGAGGAGGAGGCCAGGGAGCTTGGCGCGGCGGTGCCCGACTGGATGATCGTGGATCGGGACGGGATCCCGACGCTGGAGAGGACATTCGAGTTCCCGGACTTCGTCGGGGCGCTGGCCTTCACAAACGAGGTGGGAGCTGCGGCGGAAGAGGAGGGGCACCACCCGGCTCTCCTGACGGAGTGGGGCCGAGTGACCGTCTCCTGGTGGACGCACAAGATCAGGGGACTCCACCAGAACGACTTCATCATGGCCGCGAAGACCGACGAGGTCGCTCTCGGTTCGTGAGCCGCGCCTCCGGTGCCCCGTGCTCCCGGGTGCGTGCTCTCGCCGCCGCCCTCCGGTCAGTTGCCCAGCAGGCGCTCACCATCGGGGATGAGCCGGGCGGTCCGGAACGAGGGTAGACGATAGACGGTCGTGTCTCCGCGAGCGGTGACCCAGCGGTCGCCTTCGCCTTCGCCCAGGGTGAGAACCGCGAGCGTGTCGCCGACGCCGTCGAGCGCGGTCAGTGAGAGTTCCGCTGGCGCGTCGAACACCTCGTTGTCCGCTTCGGCAAACCCGTTGGCCCGCAGGACTGCCAGCTCCTCGAGGATCGCCCGGACCGCGCCCGGCTCGGCCTCGGCTCCATTCTCCACGGTCCACGCGGAGTCACCTCGCGATACCGTGTGGGCGCCGTCCCCGGCCGCGAGCTCGATGCGCGCGACCGCGGCCGTGTCGATGATCACGACGCGGCGGTCGCGCCAGTCGTTCAGGGCGCGGACCATGTGGGCGTTGAAATTGCTGCTCAGCACATAGGTCTCGTCACTTCCGGGCCGGCGGACGAACGAGGTGCCGGCCGAGGCGCCGGCATCGCCCACGAGGAGAGTGCGGCTCTCGCCGTCGAGTTCGAACGTCATGCTGTGGGCCGACCCCTCGGCGAGCCCCATCCGGTTCTGGTTCTCGGGGTTCCGGGAGACGAGTCCGCCGATGGATGCGTCCTCGACGGAGTCCCAGAACCTCGCGACCGTTCCGGAGTCGGCGCGGAGCCCGTCGATCGTCCAGCTGCTCCCCTCGCTCGCGATCACCCGCTGGCCGTCCTCGCCGTCTAGGCGGACCTCGCTGACCGTCACCCGGTTCAGGCGATCGAAGAAGTCCGTCCACTCCCCGGTCGGTTCGCTGTCCTCCTCGCCCGCGGATCCCAGGAAGGAGATCGTAAGCCAGAGGCCGAAGAGGGCCCCGGCTGCGCCGAGAAGCCTCGTCAGGGTCCTGGTGCTCATGGCCGAATGACCTCCTTCCACCTTGCTTCCGCCCGCCTGCGCCTTCCGGTCACGCGGACGATCCCGAAGACGACGAAGAGGAGAGGGAGTCCTGCCAGGTTGCCCCACCGGAGCAGGTCGCGCGTCCCGTCGGAGGTGAAGACGAGTGCGGGTGGCGTCCGGTCCTTCGAGCGGATCTGGATGAGCGCCTCATCCTGTGCGAGCCAGTCGATGGCGTTGGCGAGAAAGGTCACGTTCTGCGGGTTCGACTGGATGAACTCGATGTCGGAGAAGTTTACGTCGCCGACGACGATCACCCGGCCCTGCGCGGGGCCTGCCTGTCCGGTCTCGGTCTCCGCTGCGCCTTCGAGCGCGAGGGCGACAACGTGCACACCGAGCTCCTCGGCGGGGCGCTCCCACTCCTGCTGGGGGAAGAGGGGATCGGTCGCCTCGTGGATGGCGCCGGCTTCGGTCGTTACGAAGAGGGGCACGACGCCGGTCGTGTCCGTGATCCCGAGCGCACCCGCCCACCCGAGACTGAGCGCGGAGAGCCCGCGTGTCGTGATGTGGTCGCCGGCCGGGAGGGAGATCGGCCAGGGCGGGTACGGGGCGATCACGTTGAACATCCCCTGCTGGCCGACGGACACCCGTTCGGCCGAAGCGAGGTCGATGACGAGCCCGTCCTGTATCTCCACGCCGCGGCGCTCGAGAAACGGCTCGAGCCCCGTCGTGACGGGAATCGGGGTGAGCATCTCCGGCTCCAGCTCGATCGGGTCGAGCAGGAGGAGCGCGGCGCCGCCTTCCCCGACGAACGCTTCGACGCGGGAGACGGACAGGCTGTCGAGGCGGAACTCAGGCCCCGCGACGACGAGCACGGCCACGGAGTCGGGATCGGGCGCCGCGATGGAGTCGATGGCGAGGTCGGAGTTTTCAAGGTCGTAGCGGTCTCCCAGCGTCTCGGCGAGCCCCGGGATCTGGAGCGACGACCTCGCGCCCCCTGAGAGCACGAACGATACGGTCTGCCGCGTTTCGGCCGTCATCGACGCGATCGTGGAGGCGAGCTGGAATTCGAGGTCGTCGGTCCGCTGGATCGTGGGAAAGACCTCCTGTTCGTCGGCATAGGTCACCGCGAGTCCGTAGTAGCCACGCCGGACCTCGAACTCGTCGTCGCGCAGCACATTGAACTCGAGGGGGCCGATCCCGAACGACCGCGCGCGCTCCTCGGCGTCCTCGTCGTCGTCCGGGTTCATCTCGGTGACGACGAGATCCCCACCTCCCCGCCGCTCCATGTCGGAGAGGAGATCCCTCACGTCCCGCAGCTGCAGTTGGACCTCAGGCGGGAGCTCGCTCGAGGCGAAGAGGGTGACCTGGACGAGGTCGTCAAGCCCGGCGAGGATCTCGCGCGTCCCGTCCGAGAGGGTGAACAGCCGTTCCCGCGTCAGGTCCAGGCGGCCGTGGATCTGCCCGCCGAGGAGATTGACGCCGAGCACAATCAGGGCGACGGCCGCGTTCCCGGCCCGGAGCCGGACGGCGTCGCGCCGGACCGGGGAGAGCCGTGCCTGGGAGACGGATCCGATGGCGAGGAAGACGAAGAGCGCAGCGGTGGTGAGGAAGTAGATGACGTCCCGCAGGTCCGCGACGCCGCGCGCGACGTTCTCGAAGTGACTGAGCACCGAGAGACGGGAGACGATCGTCCCGACCATCGGGGGCATCCCGAGCTGGATACCGGGCAGTCCGGCGAGGAAGAGAACGAACCCAATCACAGCCGCCACGATGAAGGCCGTGATCTGGTTGCGGGTGATGCTCGAGGCCCAGACCCCGATCGCGGTGAGCTGGCCCGCGAGGAGCGCCGCGCCGATGTACTGCGCGGCGATGATCCCCGGATCGGCCTCCGAGACGAAGAGCACCCCCACCGCGGTGGGGAGTGTGCCGGCGAGAACGACCAGCACGAATGCCCAACTTCCGAGGAACTTGCCGATGACGAGCTCCGCCTCGCCCAGCGGCTGTGCGAGGAGCCAGTCGAGCGTCCGGAGACGCCGTTCCTCCGCCAGGCTTCGCATCGTGATCGCCGGGATCAGCACGGCGAAGAGGATCGGGAGGAGATCGAAGAGAGGCCGCAGGCTCGCGAGTCCCATCGCGTACATGTTCCGGAACGCGAGGTAGAGCGAGACGCCCAGAAAGGCGACGGCCAGCACATAGGCTGTCGGGTGGTCGACGAGGCTTCGCAGTTCACGCTTCGCCACGGTTACGATGGATCTGGTCATGCGGCTGCCTCCTTCTCCGCCGCTCCCTCCCCGCTCTCTTGGGTGAGGTCGTGGAATACCTGCTCCAGACTGACCCGCTCGCGGTGGAGCTCCCAGAGCGTCCATCCCCTCTCCTTGGCCAGGGAGAAGATCGTGGGCCGGAGCTCGTGTTCACCGGACACCTCGAGCGTGACGCGGACCCGGCCGTCCACCGCCTCCGCGCTGTGCCCGAGCACCCCGTCCAGGTCCACGAGCGCCGCCACCGCCTCCGCTCCCTCTCCCTCCACCTCGACGACGTACTGGGCGGCGCCGGTCCGTCGGGCCAGGAGATCCTGCACGCTCCCGTCCGCCGCGAGCCGGCCCCGATTCAGGATGAGCAGACGGGAACAGGTCGCCTCGACCTCCTGCATGACGTGTGTGCTGAGAAGGATCGTCCGTTCGCGTCCGAGGTCCACAACCAGGCGTCGGATATCGACCCGCTGGTTGGGGTCGAGCCCCTCGGTCGGCTCATCGAGCACGAGGATCTCAGGCCCGTGCAGGATCGCAGCGGCCAGCCCGACACGCTGCCGGAACCCCTTCGAGAGCTCCCCGACCGGGCGGTAGAAGACGTCCCCGATGCCCGTCTCCTCGACGGCATCCGCCACCCCGGAGCGCGTTTCGGGTCCGGAAAGGCCGTGCAGATCGCAGACGTAGGCGAGGTGTTCGCTCACAATCATGTCGTCATAGAGCGGGTTCGCTTCCGGGAGGTAGCCCACGCGCCGCTTGGCGGCCGTCAGGTCGGCCGAGATCGGCGCGCCATCGAACTGGACGGTTCCCTCGTCGGGCTGGAGCGTGCCCGTGAGCATTTTCATGGTCGTCGTCTTCCCGGCGCCGTTCGGGCCGAGCAAGCCGACCACCTCGCCCCGCCGGACCTCGAAGCTCAGGCCGTCGACGGCGACGACCGGGCCGAACCGCTTTCGCACTGCTTCAACCAAGATCATCGGATGCTCCTACAAACGACAAAATCCCGGGCCGAGCCGACGCGCTCGACGCGGGATCAGCAAGACCGACCCTGCCGGAACCGACACGGACGCATCGAGCGAAAACCTGACGTTTCGCCCCGTCCCCGGGGCGGCGGCCCATACTGTATCACGTGCGCGGGATCGTGTCTAGGCCACCGCGGGTCGGGCCGGGGCGGGCACCGGAAGGGGATCTCCGCCCCCCTGGGATCGCGGGCGGCCACCGCCGGGCCCGCCGTTCGGAGCGGACCCGGGCGGAGCGCGCCCGGGCTCCGCCCGCCCGGGGCGGCGCGCGCCCGCAACCCGATGCGGCGGCACGGGATGCACGGATCTCCTACGGTCCGGTGTCGAGAGCGAACTCGACGGCCTCGACGCCCGGGACGGCACGCACCACGGCGCCGAGGCTCTGCTGGACGGTGCCGATGCCCGGGGGAGTGCGAAGCCCTCCGCAGTCGTCGCATGCGAGCGATCCGGTGATCGTCACGACCCCGGCCGCCACCTCGACCTCGAGGCCGGCGGGGAGGTCGGCTGCGGTCGCGAGCGCGGCCTCGACCCGGACGGCGAGTTCCTCGTCGGAGGGACCCTCCGGCGTGCAGCCGGAGCCTGCTCCTCCGACGGCGAGGACCAGGGCGAGCCCGAGAGCCCGGAAGGAGCGCGTGCTCACCCGGCCCTCCCGTCCGTCGGTCCCGCGAACCGTACGAGACCCCCCCGGGCGCGGCATTCGTCGAGCATGGCGTGGACCTCGTCGCGGAGCCTTCCCGGCGGAAGCCATTCGCTGCCGTGCACCCGCACGAGGTGCGCACGCCGGGTGTCGTGTCTGAGTCCGGCGAAGAGCTCGTCGGGGCCCGGCCGGTCCAGTCTCGCGGGCGGCTCCCCTCCCATCCACGGGTCCGGCTCCGCCGCCTCCACGCCGCCGGCTACCTCCCGCATGGCGTCGGTGTAGCGCATGTAGAGCCGCTCGCACGAGAGGTCGACGACGCGCCGCCGCCCCTGCGTGCGGAGACGGAGGAAGTCGCGGCGGTTCAGGGTGCGCGGGGGTTCCGGGCCGGTCCGGTCGGGCATCGGGGAACGGTCCGCCTCACGCCGGGGCCTGCAGCCCGAGGATCGTGCGCTCGACCACGGTGCGGGCAAGGGGGACCTTGTAGGCGTTCCCGGAAAGGGGAACGGCGCCGAGTACCGCGGCGGCTCCCGCCTCGCCGGCCAGCTCCGTCGTGACGCGCTCGCCTTCAAGCAGGGCCTCCGCCGCTTCGGCCCGCCAAGGTACCGGTGCGACGCCCCCGAGGACGATCCGGGCAGACTCGCAGATGCCGTCCCGGAGCTCGAGGACGACGGCGGCGCTCACGACCGCGTGCGTCCAGGCGTTGCGGTCCATGACCTTGTGGAAGGCGCTCCTGGTTCCGGTGGGGGGCCGGGGGATACGCACCGCGGCGAGCACCTCGTCGTCGGCCAGCACATTCTCGCGTTCGGGGTCCGTGCTCGGAAGCACGAAGAAGTCCGGCGCAGCGAGCGCACGCTCCCCGCTGGGACCGTGGGCCTCGAAGACGGCGCCGAAGGCGGTGAGCGCCGTCGCCAGATCCGAGGGGTGGACGATGAAGCTCGGTCCGCCTCCGAGGATTGCGTGGAGTCCGTTCTCGCCGGTGATCGAATAGCACTGGCTGCCTCCCGCCTTGTAGCAGGGGAAGCCGTTGCGGTAGTACCAGCACCAGGGCCGCTGCATGATGTTCCCGGCGACGGTGCCCGCATTGCGGATCTGGGGTGTGGCCACGCTACGGGCCGCTTCGGCGAGCGCGGTGAACTCCTCACCGATGAGGGGGTCGCCGGCCAGCGTCCCGACGGTGGTGAGCCCGCCCACCCGGACCTCGCCCTCTGCCCGTGCGATCCCGGAGAGATTCTCGACGTCCCTCAGGCTGACGAGGATGTCCGGCACGCTCTGGCCGGGCCTATTTGCGACCCGGTCCTTAACGAGCTGGAGGAGATCGGTCCCCCCGCCCGCGAAGGAGACGGACTGTCCGCCGTCGAGCGCCTCGCGCGCGAGCCGGACGGCCTCCTCGAGCGTGCGCGCATCCCGGTTGGTGAACGTCTTCATGCGAGTGCCCCCGCGATCCTGGCGCGCGTGATGGGCAGGTCCCTGAAGCGGTGGCCGGTGGCGTTGAACACCGCGTTCGCGACAGCCGCCGGCGCGAGGATGATCCCCGCTTCGCCGACAGTCTTGGCCCCGTACGGGCCATAGCCGTCATCGGTCTCGATGAAGGTCACCTCGATCTCGGGGACATCGAGGTGGGTGAGGTGCCGCGCACCGTAGTAGCCGGCTGTGAGCGGTTGCCCGTTCCTCCCGTCGTAGAGGAGGTCCTCGTGGAGTGCCTGCCCCACGCCCTGGAGGATAGCGCCGCGGATCTGGTCGCGGGCGGGAAGGGGATTCAGAATCCGGCCGGATTCGTGGACCGCCACGTACCTAGTGATCTCGACGTGGCCGAGCGGCGCGTCCACCTCGACTTCCACGAAGTGCGCGCCGAAACACATGCGGCGTCTCCCCTCCGTGCTCGGGGTCGGCGTCGCCGATGCGATCCGGACGGCCGCGCCGCGGGGGAGGCCCTGTTCGGCGATCTGTCGCTTGAGGTCGCGTGCGGCCTCGACCACGGCGTAGCCGGTCATCGTGGTTGTCCGGCTTCCGGATTCGCCCACGGAGTAGGGGCACCGGTCCGTGTCGCCCCATACAACCTCGACTTGCGAGAGAGGAACGCCGAGTTCCTCGGCCGCGATCAGGGCCAACGTCGTCTTCGCCCCGGGTCCGATGTCGGTGACCCCGACGAAGAGGGTATAGCGCTCCTCGGAATCGACCCTGAGGATCGCGCTGCTCGGCCCGACGCCGGAGCGGAACATCATGAAGGCAAACCCGGCCCCGCGCTTGACGGGTCCGGAATCGGACCCCGGGGCGGCCTGCCGACGCGCGCTCCAGTCGAAGAGATCGGCGCCCGTCCCGATGCACTCATCGAGGGTATAGTTCGTGAACCGCACATCGTCGGTCGGACGCTGCATGTTCATCAGCGTGAACTCGACCGGATCGATGCCGATCCGGTAGGCGATGTCGTCCATCATCGACTGCAGCGCGAAGTAGCCTTGGGGGTCGGAGGGAGCCCGGAAGTTGCCGGACACCATCCGGTTCGTGTGGACCGGCCGGACCACGCGCTCCACATTCGGGCATCCGTAGGCGTCGAGCCCGCCGATCCCCCCTGAACGCCTGAGGTAGGGACCCATCCCGCTCAGGGCGTCGAGCCTGATCGCCGTCACCGTGCCGTCGCGCCTGACGCCCACCCTGAAGTCCTGGACGGTGTGCCAGCGGCCGTGCGTGCCCAGCCAGTCATCCTTTCGCGAGAGTTCGAGGAGGACGGGTGCGTCCGCTTCCCGGGCGAGCATCGCCGCGATGAGGTCGAAGTAGTAGCTCCCGTTCTTGTCGCCGAAGCCGCCGCCCATGTACTTGCAGATCACCTGTACCTGGTGGTCGGCGATCCCCAGGTCACGCGCATTGTCGTGGCGGCAATTCGAGATCCCCTGCGTCGGGGTGTGGAGGATGAGCTTCTCCCCCTCCCAGTGGGCGAGAGCGCTCCGCGGCTCCATCTGCGCGTCGTGGACGAACGCCGTGGTGTAGCGGTCCTCGAAGATCTCGTCGGCGGCCGCGAATCCGGCCTCGATATCACCCCGGCTGAGCGTCATCGGCCGGGGCTCGTTCTCGAAGTCGAGCGCAAGGTTGCCCTCGGGCCAGATCCTCGGCGCGCCGTCTTCCAGCGCTTCCTCGGGGTCGAGGACGAAGGGCAGCTCCTCGTAGTCGATCCGGATGAGGCCGAGCGCCTCTTCTGCCGTGTGGCGGTCGACGGCCGCGACCGCGGCGACCGGCTGGCCCACGAACTTGACCGGATTGTCGAACATGTGGCGGCGGTGGACCGTGATGTCCTTTATCTGGTCGTTGTACTGCCGCCCGCCCGCGATGGACCCGGAGCCGTAGACGACGCCCGGGTGCGTCTCATAGGTGATCACGGCCCGAACGCCCTCGAGTGCCTCCGCCTGAGAGACGTCGATGCTCCGCATCCGCGCGTGCGGATGCGGGCTCCGGAGCACGCGTGCGTAGAGCATCCCGGGCAGACGCAGGTCGCGGGTGTAGGTGGCCCGCCCGGTGACCCGCTCGTACGCGTCGATGCGCGGAACGTCGTGGCCCACGGTCACCGTGGGCGCCATCTGCCCGGCGCTCTGCCGCCGCATCATGCCTGATCCTCCGCTGTGCGGGCTCCCGCCGCGGCCAGGACGGCCTCGACGATCGCGTTGTAGTTCGAGCAGCGGCAGAGATTGCCGGCGAGCGCTTCGCGCACCTCGCGGGCCGTGGGGTCCGGGCTGCGTTCGAGGAGTGCTGTCGCGGACATGAGCTGCCCCGGGGTGCAGAAGCCGCACTGGGGAGCATCGTGCTCCATGAAGGCCTGCTGGAGCGCGGACGGACGGCCGTCCTCGCGCTCGAGTCCTTCCACCGTCACGATCGTGCGGCCGTTCGCCCAGGCCGCGAGAGTGCTGCAGGAATAGATGGGTTCCCCATCGAGGAGAACCGTGCAGGCCCCGCACTCCCCGCGGTTGCATCCGAGCTTCGGGCCGGTGAGCCCGAGATGGTCACGAAGGAGCTCGTTGAGCGTCCACCGGTCCTCGGCTTCGAGCTCGTGCTCCATGCCGTTGACGGTGAGCCGGATCCGGGTGGCTGGCGCTCCGCCCGCGGGCTGCACCTGTGCCGCCGCCGGGAGGGGCGGAGCCGGAGCCGGCCGGGTGGCAGCTGGCACGGCCGCTGCCGCCACGAGGGCGGTCCCGCTGCTCTCGAGGAACTCCCTCCGGGAGATCTCGCTCCCGCGATCCTCTCCGGTCCTGTCGTCCTGGGGACGGTCGAGTCTGGCGGTCACGTCTCCGAATTCTCCCGGTTCCGGTGTCCGGCGAGCCCTCCGTCCCGGCTCCCTCCTCTCCCCCTCCGTTCGCGGCGGGGCCGGTTCTCCGGTCCCCGTCCCGCGAATCATGGTATTATATCCGGCGCGCCCCGGACGGCGCAAAGACGGCCGCCGCCGGCCGCACTTCCCGAGTGTTGGCAGAAGGAGCCATGAAAAGAGACGATCTCCACTCCGGGGCGAGCCACCTTGAGTGCTCGGCAACCGGCGTCACCGCGGGGAGCGAGGTGCTCCGGGGGCTCTCGGCCGCGGGGATGCCGCTTCTTGCCAGGTACGACCTTGCCCGCATCGGGAGCCACTTCCTCCCCGGGCGTCTCGCCGGACGGCGTGCGGACCTCTGGCGCTACGCGGAGGTCCTCCCGGTCCGCGATCCCCGGGCGGTGGTAAGTCTCGGAGAGGGCTGGACGCCGCTGATCGCCGCGCCCCGGATAGCCGCGCGCCTCGGCGTCTCCCGCCTCTGGATCAAGGATGAGGGGCAGAACCCGACGGGGACCTTCAAGGCCCGGGGTCTCGCCCTCGCCGTCTCGCGCGCCCTCGAACTCGGGGCCAGGGAGCTCGCAATCCCTACCGCGGGGAATGCGGGAGGCGCGGCTGCCGCATACGGGGCGGCCGCCGGGCTCCCCGTCCACGTCGTGGTTCCCTCCGACACGCCGGAGCCAATCCTCGGGGAAATCGAGGCGCTCGGGGCGGACGTCGAGCGTGTGGACGGGTTCATCACGGACTGCGGGGCCATCGTGCGTGAGCGCGCGGCCGCGGATGGATGGTTCGACCTCTCGACGCTCAGGGAGCCGTACCGGATCGAGGGGAAGAAGAC
>JAAXGI010000285.1 GCA_012267505.1 Gemmatimonadota bacterium | reverse complement strand
CCCCAGAGGAAGAACGACAGCCTCGATGCCAGGTCGAGGTCGTCAACGAGGTAAGCATCGCCGGGAGCGACGTTCGCGGGCTGTCGTTCGAGCCTGAATACGAAACGGGGGCTCGAGAGCACGGCCTCGATCATCGTCCGCACTCCCGCCTCGAATCCGCCCTCGGCCTCACCCATATCGTAGAAGCTCAACAGGTCCTTGAGATCCGCCGGATCGAGGGGCCTGCGGAACGCCTTCGTCGCGATGGGCCGAATGACCTCCTCCGCGCAGCTGCGGGCATCGGAGCCTGACGTCGGGCGGCAGGCGAAGATGCGCTCTCGCGTGTCGGTCTCCGACAGTCCCGTCGAGTTGAACGGCCCGACGATCGTCAGGTCCCGCAGGTGCGGCAAACCGGTGGTGCCGTAGTCGCTTCGTCCGGCGTGCCCGCCCAGAAGTGGCCGGATCAGGTCCTCGTAAGGACCCTCCGCTGTCCGGACGAAACTGACCGATACCCTGCGTTGTCCCGAAGGGACGAAGAACTGGCCGGCGCGCATGACGGTGTTCGCCCCGTAGCGGTCCACGAGAGCCGCGGAGTACGGGATGACCGCGAGACTCTCGCCGTCGACGGAGATATCGATGTCCTGGAACCGTGCCTGCCGCCCGCCGTTATAGAAGGACAGGTCGAAGGTGTAGTGCCCGTCGGCCGGGAAATGGTGTGTGACGACGGTGCCCCCCCGAGTGCCGTACGGTGCCCCCTCGACGTGCTCCCACTGGTGCTGGGAGTTCGACTCCGGCACCCCGTAACTACGCGAGATCGGGGGGGCGTCGGCGTGCCCCACCGCAAGGCGGGCGATGTCGCCTGCCGCGTTCAAGTACGCCGTGAGCAGAGTCGCCGACATGCCTTGGACAAAGGCCATGTTGTCGAAGTTGGCCTGGTACTGGTCGAGCGGGAGCCAATCGCCGGCATCCACCTCCAGCCCTAGGATGTCTTCAATGGCTCGCTCGTACTCTCGGCGGTTGAGCCTCTGGTAAGGACGCACGGCCGGGTTGGGACGGCTGCTCCAATACTCGTCGAGCTCCGTCTCCAACGCCTCGGCCAACAGCAGGAGAGTATCGGCGCCGGGCCTGGGCACTCCCGGGGGCGGCATCAAGGCCGTGCGCAGCTTGTTGACCATCTTTTCCGCGATCTCCGGCCGGGCGCTCGCGTTCCCCACGTCGAAGGTCTGGAGCGAGAGATTCCCCGTCAGGAGGCCGTCGTTATGGCAAACCACGCACGTGCGCTGTACGACGGCGGTGAGCTCTTCCGAGGCGGGCTGACGGGCGTGAGGCGGCGGACTCGCTGGCGAAGAGCTCGCAGGTAGGAACACCGCCCCCGGAAGCCCAGCCGTCCTTTGCGCATCTACGGCCTCCTCACCCGTAGTCGCGACGATGAGGACCCCGGAGACTGCGAAGGCTAGGGCGACCGGCTTCAGTGGGTTCATGCGCGCACCCCGGCTCAGGCCCGTTTTGTTGAAATGACCCACATGATGATAAGGTGGACCATGTGGTCAAACAAGGATCTCGCACGGGTGTCGCTCCCATCGACACCACGACCCGGCGTCGGCGCCCACCGTCAAGGTGCCGTCTCTCAGCCCTCGCCGCCTTCGGGCGTCAACGCCCACCTTGACGGCGAGGTAGGATCCGGCTCATACCCAGTGTTGTCCATGCGCGGGGACGCCGATCGATCGAGCTCCCACTGCCGAGCGAGGAGAGCAGCAGCGCGAGGGGTGCAGGCGTCACCGACAAAATAAGGAGGAGGAATGGACAGTCTCGTCGTACTCAGCCTGTTGGCGCTGCTCCCGCTGCTGTCGATCGGCGTGCTGCTGGTCGGCTTCCGATGGCCGGCGAAGCACGCCATGCCAGTGGGTTACGTGATCGTCGTGTTGATCGCCTTGTCCGTATGGGGCATGGATTTGGTGAACATCGCGGCGGCCTCCATCGAGGGGCTGATCATAGCGGGCGGACTCCTCTACATCGTCTTCGGGGCGCTTCTCCTTCTCGCTACGCTCACGGCGAGCGGGGCGATTCAAACGATTCGGGCGGCGTTCACGCAGATCAGTCCTGACCGCCGGGTGCAGGCGATCATCATCGGGTGGCTCTTCGGAAGCTTCATCGAGGGCGCGTCGGGGTTCGGAACCCCGGCGGCCGTGGCGTCGCCGCTCCTTCTCGCTCTCGGATTCCCGGCCATGGCTGCAGTCATGGTTGGGCTCGTCATTCAAAGCACGCCGGTGAGCTTCGGGGCGGTGGGCACGCCCATTCTCGTCGGCGTCTCGGGGGGCCTCACCGGATCCCCCGAGGTCGACGCGCGAATGATGGAGTTGGGACTCTCCTTCCCCGACTACCTGGCCCACATCGCGGTGAGAGTCGCGACCATCCACGCCGTGGCGGGGACCCTGGTCCCGCTGTTCGTGTCCTGCATGTTGACCGGCTTCTTCGGAAAGAACCGCAGCTTCGGCGAAGGCCTGCAGGTCTGGAAGTTCGCCCTCTTCGCGGCGTTCGCCATGACCGTCCCCTACCTCTGCGTCGCGATCGTTCTCGGGCCGGAGTTTCCCGCGCTCCTGGGAGGGCTCATCGGCCTCGGGATCGTGACCTTCGCGGCGCGGAAGGGCTTCCTTCTGCCCGACGAGCCGTGGGACTTCGGTCCCCGCTCCGAGTGGGAGACCGAATGGATGGGGAACGTGGACCCGTCGAAAGAGGTCGCCGCCGACAGGCCGCCGATGGGGATCGGACGGGCCTGGCTCCCCTACGTGCTCGTCGCGCTGATCCTGGTGGTGTCGCGGATGCCTTCGCTCGGGCTGCAGCCCAGGCTGGCGGGGGTGACGTGGGCATGGTCCAACATCTTCGGCACGTCCATTACCAGCACGTTCCAGCCCCTCTACCTCCCCGGGTTCATGTTCCTGGTCGTCATCTTGGCGACCTACGCGATCCACCGGATGACGTTGCCGCAAATCAAGGAGTCCTGGCGCGTCGCCGGAAGCCAGATCGCGGGAGCGGGGATCGCGTTGCTCTTCGCGCTCCCGCTCGTGCGGGTGTTCATCAACTCCGGCACGGCGTTCAACAGCTCCGGGCTCGAGAGCATGCCGCTCACTCTCGCGGAGGGAGCGGCAGCCTTGGCGACCGGCAGCTGGCCTTTCTTCGCCCCGTGGATCGGGGCGCTGGGCGCGTTCATCGCCGGCAGCAATACCGTGAGCAACTTGACGTTTTCCCTCTTCCAGTTCGCCACTGCTCAGAACATCGCGGCGATACCCGAGGTCGTGGTGGCCGTACAGGCGGTCGGCGGAGCGGCCGGGAACATGATCACGGTCCACAACGTGGTCGCGGCGGCGGCGACCGTCGGGCTGATGGGGAGGGAGGGACTGCTGATCCGCAAGACCGTTTTCCCGATGACCTACTACTGCGTTCTCGCGGGATCGCTGGCCTTCATCTGGGTGAACGGACTCGGATTCAACCTGGGCACGGTCGCGCTGGTGGCGCTGATGCTGGTGCTATGGGCCTCGATCAGGAAGATGCGCGCGTAGGATCGCCTGGCGGGGCGCTGGGCCCGTCCAAACGACGTTCGGGACAGCCCGGAGCGGAGCGAACGGCCCGAGGATGAGATGCTGCTGCGGGTGGCTCCACGGGAGGAGGCCCCCCCGGACGCTGTCCGGCTCGTGCCGGGCAGTGACGGCGGGGTCCCGTCGTACGATTTCGGCAACGGCCAGACGCCGCCGACCGGGAGAACGGAGCGTGACGTTGCGAGATCTTGTAAACCACGCGAGAGCAGTGGCTTGTCCTTGGCTCCCGGGCTTGCACCGATCCCCCCGCCCCCTATGCCCGATGTCCCGGCACGGCACCGGTAGGGCGGAACCCGCCGTCTCTTGGAAGAGGTGCGGCGTGTTGTTCGCCTACGGACTCGCGCCAGTCTCGATGGCTGTCCAGCCGGTGGCGGCCCAGGGCCAGGAGCCGCCCGGGCGTTCCGGAACGAGGGTCGTGAGCAGTGCGAGCGAGGGCTGGCCGCAGGGAAGGGAGTGGCGCGTCGATTCGGTTCCGGCTCTCCAGATCGGCCAGCTGGCGGGAGAGCCCGAGTACCAGTTCTACCGTGTCAGCTCCGTTGTGATGCTTCGGGACAGTGGCGTCGTCGTACTTGACGGCGGGAGCAGAGAGCTGCGTCGATACAGCCCCCGGGGGCAACTCGAGTGGACGGCCGGCCGCGAAGGAAGCGGACCCGGGGAGCTCAAGCAGCCGATCATGCTGGGGCAGCGCCCCGACGGGGCGTTCGTGATCTCCGATCGGGCATCTAACCGAATCACGACGGTCGGCCTGGACGGGACGATCCTCGAGTCACGCGCGGCTGACTTCCAGGGCACGGTCCCTCTTTTCTTCGGCCTCTTCGCCGACGGGCGTTACCTGGCGACGTTCCGGCGCGAGATCGGGCCTCCGCCGCCCGGAACGTCCTGGGCCGACACGATATCGCTCTGGAGCATCGACGTGGAGAACGAGACTGGAACACCTATCGCGGCGTTGCCCGGACCGTCGTGGCTCTGGACCGGACGAGACATGCTCCCTGTCCCGTTCACGGCCAATCCGCCGAGGGCGCTCAGCGGCAACAAGCTCTTCGTCTCGAGCGGACCGCACCCAGAGATACTGGTGTTCGACAGCGACGGTAGGGCGCTCGAACGCATCGTGCTCGAGAGGCCCCCACTGCCCGTGCGAGCGGCGGATGCGCGACGCGTCGTGGACAAGCTGATAGAGGAGGACGTCTACGGGGTTCCTGCGGAGGTGTGGAACTCTTCACTCCGGTCCATGACCCTGCCGGAGTTCGCTCCCGCGTTCGACCGGATCCTGGTGGATACGGGCGGAAACATTTGGGCGCGGCGCTATGAGGAATTCGTTCCAGGCACATCGGCCTCATGGAACGTCTTCCGAGGCAGCGGTCAATATCTGGGCGCGGTAGCGACTCCCGCCCGCTTTGAGATCTTCTCCGTTCGAGAGGGCCGAATCGTGGGTGTATTCTACGACGAACTGGGTGTCGAATACGTTCGCGCCTACGACATCTTGCGCAACTGACCGGTTGCGCTGTTCCAGTACGGTGATCGCCCGACACCTCTACTGCACGCAAGCGGGCGACGCCCGGCCGTGCCACTACGGCAACAGTCACACGCCGCCAACCGGGAGGACAGACCGTGACGCTGCGAATCAACGACGTGGCGCCTGATTTCCAGGCCGAGATGACCGAAGGCCCGATCAGCTTTCACGAGTGGATCGGGGATGGATGGGCGATCCTCTTCTCGCATCCCAAGGACTTCACCCC
>JAAXGI010000064.1 GCA_012267505.1 Gemmatimonadota bacterium | reverse complement strand
GGCTCGATCTGGTCATGGAAGCGAGACCGTACCGCCTGCTGGCGCACGTCTTCGTCCCCTTGACGAAGCGGATCGTGGCCAAGGCGGTTGCCCGAGACATGGACGCCGTCAAGGCATACCTGGAAGACGTGCAGACGGACGCGGATTGACCCTCGGCCCCGTGCCGACGACCGGCCCGGTGCAACAGCAGGACCCGGGCGAGCCGTTCCGAGCCCGCCGGCCTCCGTTCACTTCACTCGGGTGCGGTCGGTCCTGGGTGGCCGACCCGCCTAGCGCACCTTCCTGCCGCGTCGCCCACGGCCGATCACAGCTCAACCGCAGGCAGCGATGCCCGCCGTTGAAGCCTTAGGGAGTGCTCTTGGCCGAGGACGAGCCGGCGGGCGCGGGCATCGACTCGCTCTCCGGGGGGGCGGCCGGCCCGGTCTCCGGGGGCTAGACCGTGCGCGTACCCGCCCTCCGGAGGAGCGCCCGTATCTTCTCGACCGAGCTGGAGTCGACGGGCGCCAGGGGCGGGCGGGGCATGCCCCCGGAGGCCCCGACGAGATCGAGCGCAGCCTTGACGCCCGGGACGCCCAGGCCGGCCACGATCTGCTTGTGGAGCGGCCCGATCCGCTCCTGGATCCTTCCGGTCTCCCTGTGGCGGCCCTCCCCGTGGAGCCGCGACATCTCGGCCGTCTCGGCCGGAACGAGGTTCGCGACGCCCAGGATCCCGCCGTCGGCGCCCATCTCGAGGGCACCGTAGAGCTGCGCTCCGTTCCCGACGAGGACCCGGAACCCGTCGGCGACGGCGTCCAGGTGCTCGCCGAGCGCGGGGAGCTTTCCGCGGGAGTCCTTGATCCCGACGATCCCCGGGTGCCGGGAGAGCTGGGCGACGAGCGGGGTCGAGAGCTCGAGCGTGTTGTATGCGAGCGGGGCCTGGTAGAGGACGACCGGGAGGGGAGAGCTGTCGGCGACGGCGTGGTAGTGGAGCGCCAGGAGCCGGTCGCTCATCTCGCTCCGGTAGTAGGCGGGAGGCTGGACAAGGACGGCGTCGGCGCCCGCCTCGGCCGCTTCGACGCTCAGGCGGACGGTCTCGCGCGTGGATTCGGCGCCCGTGCCGGCGATGACCAGTCGGCCGTCACCCACGAGCTCCGCGGCGGCGCGGATCGCCGCCTTTCGCTCGTCTGGAGCGAGAAGGGCCGCCTCCCCGGTCGTGCCCGCGACGACGAGCCCCTGCAAGGGGGCGGCGAGTAAGCGCGTCAGGTTCGCGCGGAGCGCGACGACGTCGAGGTCGCCCGTGACCGGATCGAAGGGACTGGTCACGGGGACCAAGACCCCGGTGAGTGCGAGCGCCACGGACTCGGCTTGCGGCCCCGACATCAAGCCCCCTCTCCGGCCTTGCGGTCAGCGCGCACGGAACGGCAGGCGGCAGGGCGTTGGTACGAGGCCGGGCGCGGGCGCCACGCCGGGCCAGGGTACCATTCCCCCTGCGACCCTGGCAGCGCTCCCGGTCGGGCCGGGCCGGGCCTCGGTCCTCTTTCGTCCATGGGCCGGGGTAGACTCCTTCGTGTGGGGCCCTGATCGCCTCGCGCACGCACCGGCCGCCCGGCCGCCCGCCGGGGGGACGGGCGCGGATGCCGACCTGCGCGGCCATGAGGAATATCCGCCCCGGGATGCTCTTCCGGTAGCTCGGTCGTTCCGGGGCCTCGGACCCGGTCGGTCGGCGGACAGGCCGAGGCGCCCCCGCGGCCGGGGTTGACGGCCACGGCCCGCGCCAACCCTTTCCCGGTCGAACCGGGGGACGCCGTCCCCGAACCGGGGCCCGGGCGGCAGGGGGCCGAACCACGGCCCCTCTCGCCTCCTCCCCCGGCCGTTCCCGGGGCGCCGCCGGGCGCCCCGGGCGGGGTCATCGGCGCAACGGGCGGAGGCCGGATGGCACCTACCGAGAAATCACTCGAAGCCGTCAAGGGCGTGCTCCTCGATCTGGACGGAACGGTCTATGTCGGCGAGCGCGCGGTCCCGGGCGCGCCGGAGGCGGTCGCCGCGCTCAGGAGGAGCGGCCTGCCGCTCCGCTTCGGCACGAACACGACCCGGATGTCGCGTGCTTCGCTCGTCAGGCGGATCCGCCGCCTGGGCGTCGAGCTGGAGGCCGGCGAGGTGCTCACGGCTCCCCTAGCGGCCGTGGCCTGGCTCGAGAGGAGGGGGCTCGAGCGCATCTGCCTCTGCGTCCCCGAGGCCACGCTCGGGGACTTCCGGCGCTTCGCCGTGGACGACGGGTCGCCCCAGGCGGTGGTCATCGGCGACCTGGGGCCCGGGTGGGAGTTCGATCGCCTGAATCGGGCGTTCCGTCACGTCATGGGCGGCGCCGAGTTCGTCGCGCTCCAGCGGAACCGTTACTGGCAGACCGGGGACGGGCTGGCCCTGGACGCGGGGCCGTTCGTGGCGGCGCTCGAGTACGCCACCGGGCGGGAGGCCATGATCGTCGGCAAACCCAGCCGGGCCTTCTTCGAGGCCGCCGCGGAGTCGATGGGTATCGACCTGGGCGACATGGTGGTCGTGGGCGACGACGTCAACACGGACGTGGCCGGCGCCCAGGCGGCCGGCGCAGCGGCTGTGCTCGTTCGGACCGGCAAGTTCCGCGAGGGCGACCTGTCGCCCGGCTCGCCCAGGCCGGACCTCGTCCTCGACTCCGTGGCGTCGCTGCCTCGGGCGCTCGGAGCGTGGCGCGGTTGAGCACGGGAGCGGCGGCGCGCGGTGGCTTGCAGCCGTTCTTGCCAACCAGGTCAGCGGTCGTCGCGGCCCGGCACAAGGTAGCTGCTCCCTGGGGGATCTTCGGTTGAAGGTCCGGTGCTCACCTCGCGCGGTTCCCCTCACCCAGTGGGCGCGTAGCGCATAAGGAAGATCTCCGCGCTCGTCTCCGTGGGCGCCCGGGAGATCCCGAGAAGGCACACGGTGGCGTTTTCGATCTTAACTCGTCTCCGTGGGCGCCCGGGAGATCCCAATCAAACACGCGGACTAGGGCGTGCTTGACGGAGGCTCCGCGAGCCTGACTTCCATCGTGCTCTCCTGCGCCCGCGGTTCGGTCGCTCCCGCCAACATGTAGCTGGCCCCCAGCTTCTTCAGGGCGTCGGCGTAGGCTTGGTCGACGTCCGGGACGATTTCGTCCAGGTCCTGTGGCACCCGTGCCTCGATGTTCACGACGGTCTTGTCGAGCTTGACCTGGCCGGGCGGATCCGTCTGAAAAACCGAGTGCCAGGACGGCTCTCCGTAGGTATAGCGCCGACAGAAGACGCGCTCACCTACCGTGACGAACATGAGTGCGATGAACCGATGGGTATACCCTGCCCGGATCTCGTGCTTCAGAGAATTGTCAACCAAGTCGGCCAAGTCGCGCTGGGTCTTCGGGTGTGGCATGGGACCTCGCATGGCTATTCGAATTGGCCGGAGCAGTTGCCCGACCAGCAGTCGTGGTATCTCGAGGGCGGTTTCAAGTAACGATGACATGGTCCTCTCCTTGACCCGAGGATCAGCGCTCGCACATCACCTCGCCGAAGATGACGGCCGGCATGATCGAAACGACCATGAAGCCGGCGAACCGGGCCGACACATCTTCCGCGCTCCTGTCGGCTGAACCTGTACGTTGGAAGTTCCGAGACGACCGAGGCGCGCGACAGCTGCACCGTCCACCCGCCAGGGCGCGTCGAGTGCGATGACCCGTGAGCGGCGGACGGCTGTCGACCCCGTTCGTCCACCGGTCGCGCGGCCTGTGCGGAGGCGCATCCCGACGGCCACGAAGCGGTTGAAACCATCAATCAGAGGGTGGCTGTCCGAGCTTGTCTACCAGAAGAGCCGCCGCCGCCGCGTCGCGGAGTCAACACACGATGTGGAGCACGCGTTCATCCTACCATCACATCGTGCGAACACACTGTTCGCTTACGCGTCCACCAGATTCTCCAGCGGTGACAATCCATCTAGATCGATGGTAAGAATGTCGATCCTGTGTTTGCGGACGCTGATTCCGTGCTCGATCAGCGGGTCGACAAGCGTGTCCCCGTCGATGAGAGTAATGGGTGCGTCACCTTGAGCGAACGCCGCCTCCGTGGCCCTCTTTGCGGGAATTCCCACGTCGTCCCGTATCTGCGGCTCACCTTCGGTTTCTGACCCCGAGCGCTGCTTCCGCATCCTTCGTCTGGAAGTGCCGGCTGTCCGTGCTTTGGGGATCGCGCGCTACACTCGCGGCTGGAAGTCCTGTGGTTCGAATCTGATTCGACAGCCGTTGGGGTAGGTGTAACGCCTTGTCCTCGTGTTGCTGTCCACGCGAAGCAGCCCTTGTTGCTCCATCGGCTTCAATGCTGGAGTCTTGACCTGTGTGTCGTGGTAGACTGTCTCGTCAGATCTCACGAACTCCAAGACATCCTCGATCGACACCCAACCAGCGTCGGAGAAGCGATCCTGAAGCGCATGTCGTAGCGGTTCAGTGTCCAGTACTTGAGCCGGTTTCCCGCGAAGAGGTGAAAGTGAACGACTTGCTTGGCACCCGCTCCTTTCAGTTGCCGCCGGTACAAGGCGTATAGGAAGTTCCTCCGTTCGTCCCCGGAGAATTTCTTGGCTCGTCGCCAATCACTCGTCCCGAACAGCTGGTCCAACGAACCCTCGAATCCCTGCTCCGAGACAAACCGATTCACCGCCTCCCACATGAAACTCACGTACACTTCGCACTTCGGGTTGGCCAGGATTCGCCGCATCACTTCCATCGGCAAGCCCTTCACACCAAACGGATCGATCATTACGAAAGCCGGTGCCATCTGCTCGCCCTGCTTGTCCAAGACATCGAGAACCTCGGTCATCGACTCATCGAATAAGCCCTCCCGCACCTCTACCTTCACGACCTCGGGCAATCTCGACTGCCAGCGAGCTACCACTCGCTGGAGGTGCTCGGCTCGAGCATGCTTCTTTTCTACGAAGAAAAACACGACTTCGGCCTCGATGTTGGCGGTGTGTTCCGCCAGTACGCGCATAGCGACGACCGGGGAGCCCTCTGCTCCGTCCTCGTATTCGCCCGGTCCGGCAAATCCGTCAATGAAGAGAATCCGGCGATTCCTGTCGCCCATACCGAGTATCGGAAACCACGCTCTCAGGTAGTTCTCCAAGACGAGGTGCTTACCTTCCGTATGGGCTTCCCTCGGCCAGAGTGCACCCTTAGGCGCGGTCATTCAGCTCCTCCTCAGCAAAGGCCCATTCCGCATCGGGATACTCATCCCAAGTCGCCCCATCCAGTTCGCGCCCACCCGCCTTTGGCGTCCGCCCCCCCCACTGCTTGAAGAAGAACGGCACGCGGTCCCTCCGGCACTGATCCCGCAGCAAACGCGCCCACCCCACATCCATTGGCCGAGCGCCGATCCCACTCTCCCCACCCACGATCACCCAGTGAAGTCCATGGGATCCCGCCCCGCCGTTCATGAACCCGCTCAAGTCCAGCGGTCCGATCAACGGCTCGCAACTCAGGAACCGCACCGCAGCCGGCACGTCGAGCAGATGCCGAACCCGGTAGTCGACCGTCTGGTCCTCCACTGAAGTCCCAATCCAGATGTGCCTGGGAAGTCCGCGCGGAAACATGTCGCGGTGGCGCCGGACGAATATCGCCGCCCTAGCGGGACGCTTGGTCAGCACCTGATAGACATGCCGATTCACATCCAGCATGACCTGGAAGCATAGGCGCGCGAAGTCCTCGGGAACTTCCTTGTGGAACAGATCCGACATGGAATTGACGAAGACCCGGCGGGGCTCTCTCCACGTCGCGGGCACGCCGAGTCGCTCCGGCCATACGCGAACCGCGAAGGGGTCACGACGGTTCTCCCGGGTGTTTACGACAGGCAGGCGCGCACGGTAGGTCCGTGCCAACAACCTCCTTGACAGCCGCTCCGCGTAGCATTGATCGCATCCGGCGGATACGCGAGTGCAGCCCGTGGTCGGGTTCCATGTAGCATCAGTCCACTCGATGGCGCTTCGGTCGGGCACATTTCCTCTCTTGGCGGCTGGCCCACGGCGTCAAGAAAGTTAACGTATTCGGTTTTTCTTCGGCAAGTTTCCGGAATGCTCGGTGCTGGACGGGGTGCCCGCGGTCGTCGTCGATCCCCGTCCCGGACGACG
>JAAXGI010000069.1 GCA_012267505.1 Gemmatimonadota bacterium | reverse complement strand
GGGCGGCGCGCTCGCGCTCGCCCGGCTCCTCAACCGCGCGCGGTACGAGGACCTTCCGCCGCTCGCCGTCGAGTACGCCAAGATGATGATTGCGAGCACGCTCGCGAGCGCTGCGAGCGGTTCACGCATCGACTCGGCCCGGATCCTCCGCGAGCTGGCGATCGAGCGCGGCGGACGGCCGGAGGCGGCCATCTGGTTCGACGGCACGCGGCTTCCCGCGCGCGATGCTGCGCGGGTGAACGCGGTGCTGAGCGATGCGGCCGCCTGCGACGACAGCGATCTCCGGAATGTCGCGCACTGCGGCACGACGCTCACCGCGGCGGGGCTCTCCCTCGCCGAGCGGACCGGGGCGACGCCGCGCGAGCTCCTCCTCGCGATGGTCGTCGGCTACGAGGCCGCGGGGCGGATCGGCGAGGCGCGCGCCGGCGGGCGGGGCGGGGTCCACGCCTCCCAGATCGTGGCGTTCGGCGCCGCAGTCGCTTCCGGCCGGCTTCTCGGGCTCACGGACGAGGAGATGGCCCATGCGCTCGGCATCACCGCCGTGACGCAGGGAGGGCTTTCGATCGGGACGAACAGCTGGGCGCGCGAGTACATGGCCGGAAACGCCGCGGCCTGCGGGGTCGACGCCGCGCTCGCAGCCAGCCGCGGATTCGTGGTGAACGGGGACCTTCTCGATGCTCCGCGGGGGTTTGCCGGGGTCTACGGTGGAGGCGACGCGGAGAGCCTGACCCGCGAGATGGAGGAGTGGGACATCGTCCGCTACCTGGCCGTGAAGCTCTGGCCCGGTGCCCACCCCTTCTCGGGAACGGTCGAGGCCGCCGTCAACGCGGCCCGCGAGGCGGATGTCCGGCCGGACGAGGTCCAGGAGATCCTCATCTCGGGGATGAACCGCACCTCGGTGGGGGGCAGCCGGCGCCCGCGGGACCTGATCGAGGCCATCCACAGCCTCCCCTACTTCGTTGCCTCCGCCGTGGCGGACCAGGACTTCTCCTGGATCCACGCCACGCCGGAGAAGATCTTCAGCCCCGCGGCCGAGCAGCTCATGGCCGTGGTCCAGCTCGACCCCTCGCCACCCTCCGTCCAGTACGAGTGGAGCTGGGGCGGAACCGTGACGATCGTCACAGTCGACGGGGAGAGGTTCACGAGCACGGTGGATGCCCCCCGGGGCTCGGCGCCGCGGGGGATCGAGTGGAGCGACGTGGAGGCCAAGTACCGCGCCCTGATGCCCGACTCCGGCCTTCCCCAGAGCCGCACCGAGGAGGTGCTCAGCATCATCCGGGATCTCGACGGGCTGGACTCGCTCCCGGAGCTGACCGCATTGCTTGCCTGACCGCTTGAGTGCACCAGGGAGGCCGGAGGCGTCCCTCCCGAAGCCCGGTCGAGGACCGATGAAGATTCTACAGAGCTGCTGGCCCACCCTCGCGTGGATCCTTCTCGCCACGCTCCCCCGCACCTCCCTCGCAGAACAGGAGGAGGTCACGCCCGCCGAGTACGAGCGGTGGAAGACCGAACTGTCCAACTGGGGGCGGTGGGGGGCGGACGACGAGATCGGGGCGCTGAACCTCATCACGCAGGAAAAGCGCCTCGAGGCCCTGGCGCTGGCCCGGGAGGGGGTTTCGGTCTCGCTCGCCGGTGACATCGACACCGTCGAGGCCGTCGACAATCCCAATCCCTACGAGCACACGATGTTGAGCATCAGTTCGGACCAGCTCAACGTCCGCTACCACGGGATCGCGCACACCCACATCGATGCGCTCGCCCACGTCAACGACGACGGGACCTTCTACAACGGGTACGCGCCGGATCCGGAGAGGACGCTGGCCGAAGGCCACGAGAGGAGCTCGATCCACAACCTCAAGCACGGGGTCCTCACCCGGGGCGTCCTGATGGATTTCCCGAGAGTGCGGGGCGTGCCGTACCTCGAGCCCGGCACGGCGATCGGTGTCGAGGACCTGGAGGCGTGGGAGCGCGAGACCGGCATCCGCGTCTCGGCCGGCGACGCCCTCCTGATCCGCACCGGCGTATGGGCCCGGAGGGAAGCCGAGGGCCCCTGGCTCCGCGGCCGGAGGGAGGGCGGCCGGTCAGCGGGCCTTCACCCCTCAGTCATCCCGTGGCTCAGGGAACGCGATGTGGCGTTGATCGGAAGCGACCACCCGACCTACGTGGCGCCCTCGAACATTCCGGGCGCGGTCCACGACTTCGCCATCCTCCACCTGGGCGTCCATATGATGGACAACGCCGACCTGAGGGCGCTCGGGGAGGTGGCTGCCGAGCAGGGCCGGTGGGAATTCCTCCTCATGCTCGCGCCGCTTGCCGTCCCGGGCGGCACGGGTTCGCCGCTGAATCCGATCGCGGTCTTCTGAGGACGGGCGGAGGGTAGAAGCAGGGGGTAGCGCGAAAGAGCCGCGCACGCGCGGCGGGCGGGCGTGCCGGCGGGCCGCCCGCCGTTCACGATCCCGACAGCTGGAGCATCCCGATGGAACCGGAGAAGAGGCAGGACGGCGGAGGTAGGGAGCAGAACCCCGGAGGCGTGACGCGGCGGAGCGTCCTCGGTGGCGCGGTGGCCGGCGGGATCGCCGTCGGCCTCGGAGGCGCGGCACCGCTCTTCGCGGCGGCCCGGGAGGTGCCCGGGGCGAAGGGGGCGGGCCCGGACGGGGAGGGGACGCGGGCGGGACCGGATGGGCCGGCTCCGGCCCTCCGGCAAGAGAGGTCCCTCAGCCGCGAGCTTGCCGCCTGGGTGGCCGCCCTCCGCTACGAGGATCTTCCGCCCGCCGTGGTCGACCGCGCCAAGGGCCTCTCGCTTCACGCCATCTCATCGGTGCTGATCGGATCCGGACTCGATAACGGCCGCCGGTGGGTCCGCCTCGTCGAGGAGGAGGAGGCCGGCGTGCCGGGCGGCGCGACGATCATGGTGGAGGGGACGCGGGTGACCAGGGGCGGGGCCGCCCTCGCCAACGCGGGCATGCTGAACGCGGGCGGGAAGTGGGACACATTCCGGATGCTCATCCACGCGGGCACGAGCGTCGTGCCCTGCGCCTTCGTGGCGGCCGAGAGCGCGGGTGCCTCCGGACGCGACTATCTGACCGGGATCACCGCGGGCTACGAGGTCATGAACCGCCTCTCCAGGGACTACGTTCCGACCGTCATGGCCCGCGGGTTCCACCCCGGGATCGTCTTCGGCATCTTCGGCCCCGCGGTGGCCGCCGCGAAAATCCTGGGCTATACGGAAGACCAGATCCAGCGCGTGATCTCGCTCAGCGTCGCCCTGGCGATCAGCGGGCGGGGGATGCGCGAGCAGGGCGCGGCGCGGAACGCCATGCTGGCCGTCGCGCTCGCGGGTCAGGATGAGGGGAGCCCGGAAGACGACTACATACTCGAGCAGGACGGAGGGTTCTACTGGGCGTACGCGGGCGACAACTCCGGCCGGCTCACCTACAGCTTCGTGGGCGACACGCAGACGAGCCTCGACCGGATCACCGCCGGCCTCGGCGAGGAGTGGCTCTTCCTCGAGACCCTCTACCGGATCTATTCGACGGCGGGATACAACATCGCCCACGTGGACGTCACCGCGGCGCTCTGCGAGGAACACGACATCCGGTACGAGGACGTCGAGCGCGTCGAGGCCGTGGTGAACTGGCTCGAAACCCAGTACCCGAGTCCCGCCTTCCCGGCGAGGAGGGAAGACCTCGACGTCGATCCCACGCCGGGCAGCACCCGTTACTACACGGCCTACGGCGTCGTCCAACGGGGCTTCCCGCTCCTCGGCCTCCGCGGTGCGGACGATCCACCCGAGGTACTGGAGCTCATGCGCCGGGTCCGGATCATCCCGTCCAATCAGATGCCCCTCTTCGCACCCCGGATCACGATCTTCACCCGCGACGGCCAGAGCTACTCGAGGCAGGCCACGGGGAGGGAGTTCATCTGGGATTTCGAGGAGGAGGCCCGCCGCATCCGCGGGATCACCGGGGGCATCCCAATTTCCGCCGCACGGTTCGAGGAATTGATCTCGGCATGCCGGAACCTGGATGAGGAGGCCCGGGCCGACCGCCTGATCGGACTCACACTCAGGGGATAGAATCCCGCGCGGCCCGGTGCGCCGTGAAGCCCTTGCCGCCGCGCGTGCTCCTCGTCTTTCACCGTCCGCCCGTGGCCCTGCAGGGCCATGCGTCACGCTGCGGCGAGCGCGACCACGCCGCCGTCCGGGGCGGACGTGCTCGAACTCCCAGGGCCCGGATCCGGTCCCCGCGGCCTACTCCGGCCTAACCCCGTGCATTCAGAACCCTCTGGAGAGCCGATCCCGAGTTCAAATGGTCTGGTCCATCGGCGATCCGGCTCGGATGAGCCCCGGGTCGCCGGGTACGACGACGAGGCGAACTTCGCGACGTGGCCCCCGAGGACCGGAGCGAAGAGGACGGATCGCGCCACGCCCCCCTCGGTTGTGGTACCATAATGTGGTATTACAATTCCTGAGACGTCGGCACAGGAAAACACTCGAACCCGTCTTTCGCCACCCGGTCAGTGACAACATGCCCTGGCGGCGGATCGAGGCGCTTCTGGTGGAGCCGGGAGCAGACCTCAGCGAGCGCGAAGGCTCTCACATCGGCGTGAGGCTGTTCGGCAACCGGCGGGTGTTTCACCGCCCGCACCCTTCGCCGAACACCGACGCCGGGGCGGTCGCGTGCATCCGGCAATGGCCACGGCAGAATGGAGTGGAGCCGTGAAGAACACCATGGAGATCGAGGGCTATCAGGCCGTCATCCACTTCGACCCTGACATTGACCCCGGATCCTGCATTCAGATAT
>JAAXGI010000163.1:1917-4658 GCA_012267505.1 Gemmatimonadota bacterium | reverse complement strand
GAGACGCGGGCGTAGATGGCCGCCCTGTTCCCCTCGGTCTTTCCATCGGTGGTTCTCTCCATTGCTGCCTCCTTATCGCGCTTACACTGCGATGCAAAAAGACCCGCCTCCTGTCGGGAGCGGGTCTGCTAGTAGTAGAATGCTACTGCATCACCTGCTCCAACAGGTGGCGCCACGGCCCGGGGCGCTTGCGGCGTCGCCGGGCCAACCTTCTGCCGTCATGATACCGCGATTGGCGTGTCGAGGTCAAAGGGCGGAGACGTGCCTATCCGTCTCTCGACAGCCTCGTTCGATCCCCTGTGGTCGATGCAGTCCCCATCGACCGGCGGGCTCGGCTATGGAGAAGTCCCCCAACCGCAAGCGCTGCGCCGGATTGTATGAACCGAGTGTTCACGAAAGCTCCTCGACGGCGGGCTCCGCGGACTTGTCCGCTTCGGCGATTACACCGACGGAGCGTCCATTCGCGTTTCGGTCGCCTTCCTCTCGCCTCCGACTTTGCAAGTATTCGGCGAGCCGCCTGACGTCATGGCCGTGCTCGCGCGCTATGCCATCTTTGATCCCCCAGAGTTCTTCGATGATTTCGTCATGCATCATTCAAGCCTCCGATCAGTTCACTTGGCGTACATATCTCCGGGCTGGCGTAGCCCTGTTGTTCGCAGACGTTTCGGATGATGCGTCTGGTTTCTGCGTTGGCAAGGTGGCGAAAGTTCCAGGTCATCAGGTAATCGACTCCATGCACGGCCGTTACGCCGATGTGAATCGCATCGTTCTGAGCCTTCTCCGGGAGCGCCCGGCCGTGGAGAAGCGCAGCCGACAAACTCACGACAGCCTCGGTGATGGAGAGGATGGCGATGCCTTCCAGCGCCTGAAGACGCCGTTCGGCTGCTTCGGGGTTTCCCCTTCCGGCCTCTTCAATCGTCAGGTCGGACGTGCAGATGTCGAACCGGGGCCTTTGCGCGTTCCACCAGTCGGCTGTGGTCTTCTGCCACGCAGCCGCCAAGAGATTGCCGGTGGGCCTGGCGGTCAGATAGGACACCACCGAAGTTTCGATGTAGACCGTCCTCCTGCCTTCACCAAATGTCATTGCCGCCTGTTCCTCCGACCCGACGCAGCACTCTCCTGTCACGACGACGATGTAGGGTCCATCAAGTATCAAGATACGCCTCCCGACGCCCTGTGGTCAATCCACTCTCCGCAGACCCCACAGTGCCCCTCGCACTCGCTGCCGAAACCGTCCCGCTGTCCGTCCGCCCCAATTGCGCCTCGTCTGATGGCGGTCAGTGAGAGTCTGGCCTGCATCACGCCTCCGCCTCCGTGGGATCATCGGTGGGCGGGCCGTCCTCGCGTGAGTCGCTCCCCGGCTCGTCTTCCCTGTTCCTGGTGGCGTATTTGATCATGAGGGAGAGGGCGCGTCGCAGCCGGTCCTCGGCGTCGGGGCCTGGATTGGAAAACACCCTGACCACGCCTATCACCGAGTCGTCCCTACGGGGCTTCTTCGATCTGTTACGGCTGTTCCGTTCGTTCTGATGTTTCATGTCGGTGTATTCCAGCTATCGTTCTAGGCGACCATCGGCCCGGTCGCGGGGCGCAGGTGGTCCCTGCGCTCACCCCATCGGCTTTTCGGAAGCCGCCGTTCCTTTCGCATCCGTCTCGTCTCCGGTCGCACTCCCTTCACGCCTCGGTGCGAGCGTTCATCAGGGTGATGAGCCGTCCTCTACGCCGGGCTACTGAGGCCCCGTCGTCCTACCTAGCCCGGATGCAGTCTGCCGGCTCGTGAACCGGCACTCTGATGACTCTTATGGTGGGCAGCATGTGCCCGAGTCCCAGGCCGTTGGCCAGGTCCTGGAGGGCGAGGAGGTAGTGGGAGCTGGGGCGCACCCCGTACTTCCACCACCGCCTCACGGTCAGGGGGGAGGTTCCGAGCCTCCGGGCGATCTCCGCCCAGGAGAGCTCGGACGCCTTCTTGAAGCGCACCAGGCACTCGCCGAAGTCGTCCGGGAAGGCGTAGTAGGTCTCGCTCCTGTGATCTATGCGCTGGCGGGGCATGAGATTCAGTCCTGCCAGTCCTGCCAGGGGAAGAGCTGAAACCCCTCGCCCATGAGGATGTGGAGGCCGCCGGGTATGAAGGCGGCGAGCTTGACGAGGGAGTGGTGGGCTCCGCCACAGGGCTCGGTGCCGTGCTTGCGCCACATGTAGACCTGCTGCCTGTCGCAGCCGAGGGCGTCGGCGAAAGCGTTCCAAGTGAGTCCGCTGGCCTTCTTGAGCCTGATGAGGCGCTGCGGGAAGTCGTCGGGCAGCACGCCGCTCTGGTAGGGCACGGGTCGTCCGGCAATGGTGATGCCGACCTCCTCGGAGCTGCCGCGCCGCGAATCGTTACGGTGTTCCATCTTCGTTTTCCTCCTCTTCGAGCTCAAAGAGCTCGCTAAAGTCGTCCACTCCGAGGGCCTCTTGCATCCTTTCGCGGATGCGTCCGGAAGGAGCGCGTCCTTCGGTCACCAGCAACGACATGTAGCCGGAGCTGATGCCGATCTGGGAGGCGAGGGAGTTCTGGGAGCGGTTCAGCAGCGCCAGCCGCTTCCAGAGGGCCTCCACCCTGAGCCGGACGACGGCCTGTCGTCTGCGCCTTCGGCGGCCTCTCGGTTGGTGTCTGCGTTCCGATGCCATGTTGTGAAGACCTCCTTTCAGGACGGTACGGGAGCCGCCGCTCCGCTCCCGCCTCGCGCCGGATGTGCAGCGGCCAG
>JAAXGI010000163.1:0-1774 GCA_012267505.1 Gemmatimonadota bacterium | reverse complement strand
GGGCCGGTGAGACGAGTAGTAGCGCAGATAGGGCGCGAGGCGCTCGGCCATGGTCGAGGGGCGCACGGCCCTTCGCTCCCACTCCAGGAAGAAGGCCCATGACGCGGGGCCTCTTCGGAGGACGCCGAAGGCGTCGGGATGTACGGAACGAAAGCCGCCCCGGTGCCGGAAGTGCCTCGACGCCCTCATGGGCGGGTCGAGCTGGGCAAGCTCCCAGCCCAGGGCCTTGGCCTGCCTCGCCAGCGACGCAGCGAAGGCGTGGACGGCCCCGGTGTGCTCGATGTTCCTGAGCAGTTGGCGGCTTCTCCTGCCGGAGACGTTGCGCCAGTCGCAGGGTTGGTCGGGATATAGAGGGGCCGCGCTCCAGCGCTTCCTGGCCACGCCGACGGAGACGCGGTCCCTGCGGGCGAGGAGGGCAAGCCCCAGGTCGGTGAGGGCGAGTCGGCGGCCCCTCCCCGTGGGGAGTGCCGTCACCAGGCCGAAGCCTTCGAGGGGTGCGGTGATCTGGGAGGCGCGGCGCTCGGAGACGGTCAGCAGGCTCGCCAGGTCCTTCGGGGCGATCCAGGGCCAGTCGAAGAGCAGGTCGAGGGCGCACTTCTCGGCGGGCTTGAGGATGGCGGGCAGGGCGCGGTCGGCTTCCGGGAAGGAGTCGTCGGGCAGGGTCGCCGCCGCGAGGGGAGCTTCCGCCGCAGGCTCGGTCCCGGCGTCCAAGCGGTCGATGGCGTATCGCAGGCCGAGGTCGGGGCCGGATGCGGTGGAACGCCATACCCTGTTTTCGGGTCCGGCGAGAACCGCGTCCCGTTCCAGTGCGGACAGCGCGTTGGCGGAGGTGCGGGCGAGCGCTCTTCCGGCGTGCCTGAGGCGCACCTCGTCGGGCGCGAGCAAGAGGAGGAGGCCGGGCAGCGGCCCCTCGCCGAGCCGCCAGAGCCGCTTGGAGAAGCCCGTCCTGTCGGCGGCGTGTCCCTGCCGGACAAGGCCGACTGTGCGACCGCCGGGGAGGATCATGGCGGCGTCGAGGGGACTGGCCCGGTACAGCCGCAGGCCGACGGGGTGGACGACGGTGGCTACGGTTGATGCCAGCCGGTATATGACGGCCAGGGCGTCGAGGCGCTCCATGAGGATGCGCAGCCACTGGGCGGAGACGGGACGGGAGCGCAGCAGGTCGTCGGGGGCGGAGCCCTCGGCCTCGGCCAGCTCCCGCAACCCCTTTGCCGTGAGGCGGTAGCGCCGGGTGGGCGGTACCAGGTCCGCCGCGTGCGGGACGTATGTGACGAACCCCGCGTCCTCCATCCTGCGAACCGCCTCATAGACCACGCTCCTCGACGCGCCGGATAGTGCGGCCAGCTCCAGCCGGTCGATGAAGGGACACGACGCCAGAGTGTCGAGAACCTCGCGTTCACTATCACTTGGCTTCATCTGGTCGCTCCTTCTTCGCGGTCTTGGGCCTGCCGGTTCGCTTCCACCGCTTCGCGCCGTGGGGCGCTTGCCTCGTCGCCCCGGAAGGGGGCTCTTCTCTGTCCTTCAGACCGTCCACGGCCCTGCGGAACTCCTCGACCTTCAGGTCTCCCTCCGCCTCGCCGTAGGCGAGCTGTTGGGCCGAGACGGTGTATGCGGACGTGGCCGCGCGGATGCGGTCTGCCGTATCTGGGTCTCCCTGCTCCGGCTTTCTTACCTCCATGGAGAAGGCGTCCATCCGCTCCGTTCCCACGGTGGTGCGGACGTAGCACTGGTGCACCGGCAGCGACACGACGTCGTCCTCGCTCACCCGGTCCTT
>JAAXGI010000216.1 GCA_012267505.1 Gemmatimonadota bacterium | reverse complement strand
AATGGTGGGGAGTCCCCCCCCCACGGCAGTCCGGCCACGGCAAGAGCTCGTCTGCGATGTGGACGGCCGCTTCGGAGCCAACGCCGTGCGTCGTGGTGCATAACCAGGACCCTGTTGGTGCGCCGCACCGAGTCGCGGGTTGGAACCACGTGGCCCCGGCAGCCACTCCGCGTTGCCCACCACCCGCCTCTCGCAACTCCAGCTGTCCAACGTCCGGTAGCAGAGCTCCCGGAAGCTGCGCGAGGCCTCCCCGCTCTCGGCGCATGCCGCCTTGGCCGCCTCCAGATCCTCTGCGATCCTCCGATGGAGTCTCGGCTTGCGCGCCGGGCCGAACACATAGCGGACCCCCTCCTCCCCCTCGCACCATGCCATCTTCAGGTCACGGCAGAAGCCGGAATCGCCGCGAACCGTGATCCGCACTCCCGGCCAGCGGACCCCGGATCCGCTCGCCCATCCGCTTCAACTCCCCGAGTGCACCCGTCGCCGAATCGATCTTCGAACGGCGGACCCGTGCGGCGAGCACCTGGTTGCCGCAGGTGATGTAGAGAGGCAGAAAGCAGTAGCGCCGGTTGAAGTGACCCCCAATAGTTGGACACTCGACCTCTGGGTCTGTTGTGCCGCTCAGCGCTCTGGTAGAAGTCCTGGATGATCGCCATGGGCTGCCGGTCTCCTGGTCCTCCCGTGATCTTGACCAGTCCGATGATCTGCTCGTCGAGCCCGTCGATCCGCTCAAGCGGGAGCCCGCGCAGCTCAAGGAGTGGATCCGGCAGGGCAGGTCCCCGTTGTCGAGCCTCTGGGCCATCCTCCTCACCTGGGCGATGCGCTGTGGAGCCACGACACCCGACTCCGCGGGCAACCTCGCCACCCACTCGCATGCACGTTGCTCGCCGTGCGACACAGGGCCATGATCCTCGCCATGTCTCCGAAGACCCCTGACTCCAAGTTCGCTGATTCAGAGGGCGCGCTGGAGAGTTCCGAGTGAGCCGGTTGGCCGGACTCCGTAAGGGCGAAGGACGCGGCCCCATCGCCTACATGGCCCGCAACGGGGTCGCCGCCAACCTCTTGATGGCCTTCGTTCTCCTGGCCGGATTCTACTCGCTCTCGACGCTCCCCCAGGAATTTATCCCCGAGGTCTCGCTGGACCGGGTGTCGATTTCGGTCTCTTATCCCGGCGCGACGCCGGCGGAGGTGGAAGAGTCCATAATTCTGAGAATCGAGAGGGCGATCGAGGGAATCGACGGTTTGGAGCAGATCCGGGCGACGGCTGCGGAGGGCCGCGGGTTGCTCGTGGCGGAAATCGAGCGGGGCCGGAGTATGCAGCGCTTCCTCGACGACGTGAAGGCCCAGGTCGACAGGATTCAGACGTTTCCGGCCGGCGCCGAACGCCCCGAGATCGCCGAGGTAACCAACCGGCAGAGCGTCATTCGCATCGTCCTCTACGGCGATGTACCCGAGAGGACTCTTAAGGAACTCGCCTACCGCGCCGAGGACGGGCTCTCCGCGCTGCCCGAGGTCTCCTACGTGGAGACGACCGGCGTTCGCGACTACGAGATCTCTATCGAAGTACCGCTCCAGCGGCTGCGCGCACTGGGCCTCACCCTCCGTGACATCTCGGGCGCCGTCCGGAGCGGATCGCTGGACCTGTCAGCGGGGAGCATCGACACCAGCGACGAGGAAGTGCGTATACGGACAACCGGGCAGAACTACACGCAGCAGGACTTCGAGGAGATCATCGTCCTGAGCCGTGCGGACGGCACTCTCGTGCGGCTAGGCGATATCGCCGTCGTGCGAGACGGCTTCCAGGACGTGAACCTTTTCGGGCGCTACGAGGGGCAGCCCGCGGCCTACGTCGAGGTCTTCCGGACCGCCGACGAGAAGGTGCTGAGGATCGTGGACGCCGTGGAGCGCCACCTCGCGGACGAGGTGATCCCTTCACTCCCGGCGGGGGTGCGGCTCGACATCTGGAACAACGACGGCGACACGGTGAGGTCGCGTCTGGCACTCCTGATCGAGAACGGGCTCTGGGGATTGGTGTTGGTCCTCCTCGCTCTGGCCGTCTTCCTGGAATTGCGGCTCGCGTTCTGGGTCGCCATTGGAATCGGTTTGTCCTTCGTGGGCACCTTTGCCGTGATGGCGGCCCTCGGCGTGTCCATCAACCAGCTGTCGCTCTTCGGTTTCATTCTCGCCGTGGGAATCGTGGTCGACGATGCGGTCGTCGTCGGCGAGAACATCCACGCCGAACGCGAGCGGGGGGGAGGAGCGTTCACCTCGTCCATACGCGGAACACGCGGGATCATGAGACCCGTGGTTTTCGGCGTCCTCACCACGGTGGTTGCCTTCTGCCCGTTCTTCTTCATTCCGAGCGTCATCGGGAGGTTGTTCGGGGAGATCCCGATCATCGTCATCTCGGTTCTGCTGTTCTCCCTGCTCGAATCCCTACTGATTCTCCCGAGTCACCTTGCACACGTCCGCGGCCCTGCCGCCGCGGCCCTGCCGTCCCGGATGACTCTCGTCGCCGCGCGAGTCCATGCCAGCGTCGACGACGCGTTGGGGAGGTTTGTTGAGGGACCCCTCGACCGGAGTGTCCGGTTCGCCACGCGCTGGCCGGCACCGGTGATCGCGACAGGGGTCGCTATGCTCATCATCTGTCTCGCAATGGTTCCGGCCGGGATTATGAGGTTCGACCTGCTGCCCTCGGTGGAAGGGGACCTCGTGACCGCCAGCTTGGAGATGCCTGAAGGCACGCCGGCAGATCGAACCTCCCGAGTGGTCCAGGACCTGGAGGCTGCGGGGCACCGCGCGCTCGACAGCCTCGCGGCCAGTCGCGGGCGCGAGGCCGGGTCCATCCTTTCGGGAGTCAACGTCACAATCGGTCTGCCGGCCCGCCAGAGTGCGCTCGGTGGCGCGGCCGCCGAGGAGGCCAATCCGCAGGCCAACATCGCGGCGGTCGAGTTCAAACTCGTGAGCCCCGAGCAGCGCGGTATCTCCTCGACCGAGCTTCAAGACGCTTGGAGCGACGAGTTGGGCTCCTTGCCGAGAGCGAAGGCCCACTCCATCTCGGCCGATGTTCTCAGCCTCGGTTCCCCGGTCCATGTCGAACTGTCGCATCCAGATCCGGACCGACTGTCGGCGATCGCCGACA
>JAAXGI010000244.1 GCA_012267505.1 Gemmatimonadota bacterium | reverse complement strand
GGGATCCTGGAATTCAACAACCAGTTCACGAACACCGTAGCCAGCGGAAGCGTGCGGCTTGCACCCGACGAGCGGACGACGGTCGAATTCTCGACTCGTTTCGCGGGACGCCGTTATCACTTCCCGACCGATGGGTCGGGCAACGTAGTCGATCGGAACTCCTTCACCTTCAGTGACGAGACAGCCCTCGGGCTCAGAATCAAGCGGCGCCTGTCGGACCGCCTGGACGTGGAAGCGTCGTTGACCGCCTATGACGTCGACGGCGGCACGGACGATCAGGCGGACGGTCCCGCGGACACGCTCGGGTTCTTCGCCTTCACGAGCCTCGACGCGCTTCGGCGAACGAAGGCAAGCGTGAGATCGCACGTGAGGCTCGGGCCCGCGCTGGCCACGGCCGGCGTAGAACTCGGCAGACAAGCCCAGCGATCCTTCAGCGAGTCGGGCAGCCAGTTCGGTCCGTCGACCAGCCGAAGCGAGCACGAGCGCTGGAATCGCGCAGGCTACGGACATGTCGTCGCCCGGGCGGGGCCCCTGTCGATTCACTCCGGGCTTCGGCTCGACCGCAACGAACGTTTCGGTCGATCCATGTCGTGGCAGGCGGCCGCCTCCTACGGATATGCGGTCAGCGGTCGGGTGCGCGCCGCGGCGGGCCGCGGGATCAAGGAACCCACGTTCTTCGAGAACTTCGCTACCGGCTTCGCGCGCGGGAACCCGGACCTCGAGCCGGAACGGTCGGACTCATGGGAGATCGGGTGGGAGCAGGGCCTGCTGGCGGGGGTCGTGAACGTCCGGGCGGCGTATTTCAGTCAGCGTTTCGAAGACCTGATCCAGTTCACCTTCTCTCCGCCCAGTCCGTCCGCCCCGAACTATTTCAACGTCGCGCGGGCCTCGGCCCGCGGGCTCGAATACGGGGGCACGATCCGGGCCGGCGGGCTGACCGTCTCGGTGGATGCGACGTGGCTCGACACGGACGTAGTGGATGCGGGCTTCGATGACGGGCCCGGGGCGACTTTCGTAGAGGGTGAGACGCTGCTGCGGCGTCCGGGGACGACGCTCGCGGCGAGTGCCAGCTATCGGGCGGCCGACCGCGCGGTACTGCACGCCTCCTGGGTTCGCGTCGGAGAACGCGCTGACAGGGATTTCAGCACGTTCCCCGCGACTCCGGTCACCCTCGAGGAGTACAGCGTCTTCGACCTGGGAGCCGACGTCGTGCTCGTCGCCGCGGGCTCGGGCTCGCCGGGCCTTGCGTTGACGCTACGGGGTGAGAACCTGTTCGATCAGTCCTACGAGGAGGCCTTCGGGTTCACGGCCCCGGGGCGTGGCCTGTACCTGGGGGGGCGCATCGATCTTGTGGCCAGATGAGGCGGGTCACGGGTCGGCCTCTCCGGTGCGCCGTCACGGCCCTTGTGCTTCAAGCACCGGCCGGCTGTCTGGGAGAGGGCACGGAGCCGCCGAGGGGGCGAGAAGACGCCGGCAGGCCTCCCGAGCGCATCGTGTCGCTGGTCCCCGCGGTGACCGAGATACTCTTGGAGCTCGGGGCGCGGGGACGGCTCGTCGCGAGGACGGACTCGGACCCGCACCCGGGGCTCGCCGCTCTGCCGTCCGTGGGCAATCCCCTCACGCCGAGCCTCGAGGAACTCACGGCTTCTGATCCGGACCTGGTCATCGCCTGGTCCGGTATCGACCTCTCCGCCGTGGCCACCGACAGGCTGGTGCAGTCGATATCGATCGACCGGCTTGCCGATATCGGCCCTGCCATAACGGACGTTGGACGTCGCATCGGCGAAGATGAGAACGCTGCAGAGCTGAGGCGCCGCGTCATGCAGAGTCTGCGGGCTGCAGACCGCCGAGGTCAGGATGGGCGGAAGCCTTCGGAGGGGAGACATTGGTGAGCCTGGATCCCGACGTGCTGGTCTGGCCCGAAGGAGCCGGCATGTTCCCCCACGAACAACTCGGGCGCCGCGCGCCGTGGAGCCGTCTTTCGTCCGTCAGATCCGGCCGCGTGATCACGGTCGACGGCGCACGGTTCCACGTTCCGGGCCCGCACATCGCCTCGGCGGCGCTGGATCTCGCTCGCTCCCTGTCCGAACTCGATCGAAGGTAGGCACCTCGCGTAGATGCTTCGGACCGTCTCGCTGATCGCCAGTGCGACCGAGATCATCTCGGCGCTCGGGCTACGGGAATGGCTCGTGGGGATATCGCACGAGTGCGACTACCCGGTCGGGATCGAAGGCCTTCCCAGGTTGTCGGCCCCGAAGGTCGACCCCGAGCTGCCCAGCGCCGTCGTCGATCGCGGGGTCAGGGAGATCGTGCGCGATGGCCTGAGCGTCTACCGGATAGACGTGGAGGAACTCCGGCGGCTGCGGCCCGACGTAATCGTGACACAGGACCACTGCGAAGCGTGCGCCGTCTCGCTGTCCGACGTGGAGGAGGCGCTCTGCGAGCTGGATCTTCGCGGCACGCGCATCGTTACGCTGCATCCCCGCGATCTTGCCGACGTCAGAAGCGACATCCTGAAGGTCGCCGCGGGCCTCGGCGCGAGCGAGCAGGGGCGGCGCGTCGTGGGCGACATGGACGCCAGGCTCCGCGCGATCGAGGAGCGAGGGCACCGAGCGCCCAGAACGAGAGTCGCGCTCATCGAATGGCTGGCCCCTCCGATGATCGCAGGCGGCTGGATGCCCGAGCTGGCCCGGATGGCCGGCGGAGCGCCGGTGATCGTGGAATCCGCTCACCACTTCGAGCAGGTCAAGTGGTCGGACATCGCCGCCGCGGACCCGGATACCGTCGTCGTGATCCCCTGCGGCTTCGACGTAGCGCGGTCGCTCAGCGAACTCGGGGATCCGGACATCGAGCGCGGCATGCGCTCGATCCCGGCCATTCGCCGGGGGCGCTGTTTCGTCGCGGACGGCAATGCGTACTTCAACCGCCCCGGACCGCGGCTGGCGGACAGCGCGGAGATCCTCGCCGGCGTGCTACATCCTGAACTGTTCGCCGGACACGCCAGAGAGTATCGGGACGTCGTCGCGCGGTGGCCCGTGACTTCCTGAAACGGCTCTCGGGGCCCTGACGCAGGCCCCAGTTCGTCGTTCCGACCCCCGAGCCCTGGACGTCCGCGACCGGGAAGCCGATCGCGCGCTTCATGCACAGAGAATGCGACACCGGGACAGCCAAGACCCCGGCCGGAACAGTCCCCAGAGCGTCTTCCCAGCTCCCCGAACTCGGCCGTGTCCGGCTACCCAGTCGTCCGGTACAGGCGAGCAGGCCGCACGCGGAAATCCGCCGGGAGCGTCCCGAGCGAACGGGTGAGCGATCCCTGCCCGAGCCGGGCATCGGGCCTCCTTGCCGCCCCGGGAAGTATCGAGCATCAATACACCGACCGTCCGCATCTCCCGCAGGCTTGGTGAGGGAATCATGTCGCATTCGACCGCTTTTCTCCTGCTCCGTGCTCGGTCTCGCCGCGCCGCACTGGCCGCGGCGCTGCTGTCCGTTCTCTGGCCAGGCCAGGTCCGGGGACAGTCGGGCGAGCTGCCCACCGTCGAAGAGATCACAGCGGGCATGCAAGCCCTTTCCGGTTTCTTCAACCTGTACTGGGACGACGCCGCCGGTTCTCTGTTCTGGGAAATCGAGGAGCTCGACACGGAATTCCTCTATCAGGTATCGATGGCGTCAGGGCTCGGCAGCAACCCGGTGGGCATCGACCGGGGCCAGCTTCGGGGGACCTATGTCCTGGAGGCCATACGGGTGGGCCCCCGCGTGCTCCTGATGGAGCCCAACTACCAGTTCCAGGCGCGGAGCGACAACCCGACCGAAGTACAGGCGGTGCGGGACGCGTTCGCTCCCTCGGTGCACTGGGGATTCGATGTGGCCGCAGAGAGCGGAGGGCGGGTCCTGGTCGACGCGACATCGTTTTTTCTGCGCGACGCTCGCGGAGTCATCGAGCAGCTGGCCCGGCAGGGGCAGGGCGATTTCCAGCTCGACCCGTCCCGCAGCGCGATCTATCTCCCCAACACGCGCTCCTTCCCCGAGAACACGGAGGTCGAGGCGACGCTGACCTTCACGAGCAGCGCCCCCGGCGCCTTGGTGAGCGGCGTGGCAGCGACGGGCGGTGCCGTGACGCTACGCCAGCATCACTCCTTCATACGGTTGCCCGATGACGGGTACCGGACGCGGATCGCGGACCCCAGGATCGGCGTGAACGGGCCTACCGTGTACGATTACGCTTCGCCGATCGACGAGGACATGCGGATCCGTTGGGCGGCCCGCCACCGGCTGCAGAAACGCGATCCCGGAGCAGAGCCCGGCGAGGCGGTCGAGCCCATCGTCTACTACGTCGACCCGGGCACCCCCGAGCCGGTTCGTAGCGCGCTCATCGAGGGAGCCAGCTGGTGGGCGGACGCGTTCGAGGCGGCCGGGTTCATCGATGCGTTTCGCGTCGAGGTCCTCCCCGACGGCGTCGATCCCCAGGACATCCGCTACAACGTGATCCACTGGACCCACCGCCGCACGCGCGGCTACTCGTACGGCAACTCGGTCGTGGATCCTCGGACCGGCGAGATCATCCGCGGGGTGGTGAACCTGGGCAGCCTCCGCCTCAGGCAGGACTATCTCCTGGGCCAGGGGCTCGTGTCGCCGTTTCCGGGCGGCATCATGTCCGAAGACGGGGCGGCCGCCTTGGAGCGGTGGGACAGTGGCGCAGCGGCGGGAGCCCACTACGACGGCTGCGATCTCTCGGGCGCGCCCGACATCGGCTACCTCTCCCAGGTCGCACCCGGCTCCGACGCGGTGGAGATGGCCCTCGCCAGAGTCCGGCAGCTGTCGGCCCACGAAGTCGGACACACCCTCGGCTTTCCCCACAACTACATGGCGAGCGCCTACGGGCGCGAGAGCGTCATGGACTATCCGGCCCCGCTAGTGGAGATCGACGCCCAGGGAGATCTGGACCTTTCGAACGCCTACCTGCAGCGCATCGGCAAGTACGACAAGCTCTCCACGAACTGGCTCTATCGGGAGTTCCCGACCGACACCGACGAGGTTGCGGCACTCAACGCGATCGCGCAGCAGGGCATCGCGGACGGCCTGATCTACATGAGCCATCGGAACAACAACTTCATCGGCGCGGGACACCCGTACGCGAGCGTCTGGGACAACGGCTCCAATCTGGTGGATCACCTGAAGCACGAGATCGGCGTGCGGGAGATCGGACTGGCCCGGTTCGGAGCCGACGTGATCCCCTCCGGAGAGCCGCACTCGACGCTCGAACTCGTGCTGCTCCCGCTCTACATGCACCACCGTTTCCAACTCAGGTCCGCGGTTCAGAGTCTGGGCGGGGCGGACTATCGATACGCCACGAAGGGAGACGGCCAGGTGCCGTTCAGGATCGTCGACGGCGAGGAACAGCGGGATGCCCTGGAGACCGTGCTGTCGACCCTGGCCGCGGACTTCCTGGCCCTGCCCGAGGCGGTGGTCCGCATGATTCCCCCGCCGGCTTATCGCTACGGGGACGGCGAAGTCTTTCCGGGCTACACCGAGCTGCTCTTCGATCCGTTCGCGGTCGCCGAGGCCGCGGCCGCCCTCACGGTCGGGGAGGTCCTGAACCCCCAGCGAATGGCGCGTCTCGTCGTGTACGGGAGCATGGGCGACTACCCCGATCTGGAGGAGGTCGTCGACAGGGTCATCGACGTGACGTGGGGCGTCCCGGGCAGGGACTCCGAGTACCAGCAGCGCGTGCTCGAGATCACCCAACGCGTGGTGGCCGAAGAGCTTATGCGCCAGGGCAGCTCGGCGGCCAATCCCGCAACCGTCAGGGCCGTGCTGGCTGACCGGTTGGAACGCATCGCGTCGGAACTGGAGGCACCCGGCCCGCCGTCGCCGCATGAGCGGCTAGTAGCGGCCGACATCCGTCGCTGGCAGTCGAGAACCCAGAACACGGTGCCGGGCGACGTCCTTCCGCTTCCCGCCGGAGATCCGATCGGAGGAAGTCCGCGGTGAGGAGAGGCGGCGAATCGTGCGCGGGCGAGGGCCGCCTTACCACGCTCGGCCCACGACGGCGCCCCTCGGCCGGGGCCCGGACGCGGCGGACGCGCTCGTGAGCCCCGGGGACGCCGCTGCCGGATGAGCGGCCTGCCGACTCTGCTCGCGGTCGCGCGGGGGGACCGTCCCGCGGACCTTCGGCTGACGAACGGACGGGTCGTGAACGTCCTGACCGAAGAGGTGGAAGAGAGCGACGTCGCACTCTCGGGCGCCTGGATCGCGGGCGTCGGTCCGGGCTACGACGCCCGAGAGACGCTCGACCTGGGCGGGCAATTCGTCCTCCCCGGCCTCATCGACGCTCACGTGCACATCGAGTCCAGCCTGGCCACTCCGCCGGAGTTCGCCCGGGCGGTCGTGCCCCGCGGCACGACGACCGTGGTCTCCGATCCCCACGAGATCGCCAACGTGCACGGCCTCGAAGGCATCCGCTACATGCTTGCCGCCAGCGAAGGGCTGCCGCTCACTACCTTCGTGATGGCTAGCTCGTGCGTGCCGGCGACCCACATGGGAACGGCAGGTGCCGCTCTGGGCGCCGAAGATCTCGCCTCGCTCGACCACCCGCGGGTGCTGGGCCTCGCAGAGCTCATGAACTTCCCCGGCGCGATCCAGGGGGCACCCGAAGTGCTCGAGAAGCTCGCCGCGTTCAGCGGCCGCGTGGTCGACGGACACGCACCGGGCGTCACGGGCAAGGCACTGAACGCCTACGTGGCGTCGGGCCCGCGCTCCGACCACGAGTGCACGA
>JAAXGI010000141.1 GCA_012267505.1 Gemmatimonadota bacterium | reverse complement strand
GCGAGGACGAAGAGCATGCCGGTGACGAAGTTGACGCCGAGGGCGCACCAGGTCCACGGCAGCAGCCGCCGGATCATCTCGCTGACGTTGTGGCCCCGCAGCGCGAGGCCCAGGAACCGCAGGTCGACCATGACGATCGAGCCGACCACCGTCGCGATGCCCATGATGTGGAACGACTGGGCGATCGGGGGCAGGCCCGGGACGTTGCCGAGCAGGTACACCATCCACTCGCGGGTCGGGCTCTCCGCGAGGGTCTGGGCGAGGAAGTCGCGCATGGGTCGGTTCTCTCGTCGGGGCCGGAATCGACCGGCCAATCCCGCGCGATTCTATACCAGCTGGAAATCGACGCGGCGAAGGTGTGTCGGAGCACCGCCGGAAGCGCGACCGGATGGTGACCGTTGATCCCAGGTCGGTGGTCGACTATCATGCGCCGCCATGGCCGCGGAATCCGTGACGACGCCGGAGAGTGAGCCCGATGTGTTCCTCCGTCGCATCACGCTACACAATCTCCTGTCGTTCGGTCCCGGGGACACCGGGGTGAAACTCGGGCCGCTGAACGTGCTGATTGGTCCGAACGGATCGGGCAAGTCCAACCTCATCACGCTCATCGGCCTGCTCCGGGCAGCGCCTCGGGATCTCGCCACGCCGATCCAGGAGAGCGGCGGCATAGGCGAGTGGCTTCACAAGGGCGAGTCGCGCGCTCGGAAGGGCTCCATGAGCGTGGCCGTCGACTATTCTTCCGGGCCATTGCGCTACCACTTGACCGTCGAAAAGCGAGGCGGCCGCCTAGTTGTAGGCGACGAGTTGGTCGAAGATGATCGGCCGGAAGACGGACAGGAACGGCCCCACCGGTACTTCGGTTACCTCCGGGGAATGGCCATCGCGAGGGGGAAAGATGGCACGAGGCGGAGGTTCCGACGATCGGAACTCGATTCCGAGCAGTCGATTCTGTCGCAGCGGAAAGACCCTGAGAGCTTTCCGGAAATTACCTACCTTGGCGGCGAGTTCGACCAGATCCGAATCTATCGCGAGTGGTCCTTCGGCCGTCAATCGCCCGTGCGCCTGCCGCAGCCGTCCGATCTCCCCAATCAGACGCTGGCCGAAGACACAAGTAACCTCGGGCTGGTGCTGAACCGGCTGCGCCGGGCCCCGGCCGCCAAGAAGCGGCTCCTGGAAGCGGCGCGCAGGCTCTACGACGGAGTGACCGACTTCGACGTGATCGTGGAGGGCGGCACCGTCCAGGTAATGCTGGAGGAGAAGGGTATCAGCGTGCCGGCCACTCGACTCTCCGACGGCACCCTCCGGTATCTATGTCTCCTGGCGATCCTCTGCCACGACAAGCCTCCGCCGCTGGTGTGCATCGAGGAACCCGAACTGGGTCTGCATCCGGACATCATGCCGACGCTCGCGACGTTGCTGCGCGAGGCGTCCACTCGGTGCCAGTTGATCGTCACGACTCATTCGGACGTTCTGGTGGATGCTCTGACCGAGGAACCCGAGAGCGTGGTCGTCTGTGAGAAAGACAAGGGACGAACGCAACTGCGGCGACTGAACCGCCGGGACCTGGCCAAGTGGCTTGCGCGATACAGCCTTGGGGAGCTTTGGATGAAGGGGGAGTTGGGAGGCAGCCGCTGGTGAGCGCGAGGGTATACGTTGAGGGCGGCGGCAACGCGAACAAGGCCCTGAAGGCCGAATGCCGCAGAGCCTTCAGGGAGTTCTTCCAGAAGGCCGGGCTTGCCGGTCGTTTGCCGCGCGTCATCCCCGGAGGCGGCCGGAAACGGACTTACGACGATTTCTGCACCGCCTTCGACAATCTCGACGACGATGCCTTCGTCGTGCTTCTCGTCGATAGTGAAGATCCGATCGCGGAGGGCGTCGGTCCGTGGGCGCACCTGCGGAACCGGCGGGGGGACGGGTGGACCGGGCCGGTGGGAGCGACGGACGAACATGCTCACCTGATGGTGCAATGCATGGAGGCGTGGTTTCTGGCGGATCGCGAAACGCTGTCGACGCTCTTCGGCAACGGCTTCAGACCGCACGCGCTTCCCGGTCAGGCCGCAATCGAACAGATTCCGAAGCAGGACATCCTTGCGGGCCTCGAGAACGCGACACGTGACTGCGGAACGCGGCGCGGATACCGGAAGGGACGGGATTCCTTCGAGGTCCTGGCCAGACTGGATCCGGAGAGAGTGACGACCGCGTCGCCTCACGCAGCGCGGCTGGTGGAGACTCTCAGGGCCAGGCTGTAGTTGCCGGTCCGCGCTCACTCCGGGAATGAACGCCGGTCCTGCTTCAGGTCCCTCCGGCAGCGGCGTCTTGGCTTGGCCGTGTCGACTCGGCGGAGTATTCTGTTCGGGCGCGGCTCGACGGAGTTCCGGGCCGTGACCTCGGCTTGTCTCCTCACTCGATCCCCGCATCCATGAATCCAGGAGTCCCGATGCGCAGATCACTCGCGGTCGTCCCCGTGCTTGCAGTGGCATGGAGCCTCTTGGGCGCCGCCGGCTTGGCCGCCGGTCAGCCGACCGATGCGACGGCGGGCGGCGCCTGCGCCGCCTCGTCTCCGGCGGACTGGCCGGGGCTGGACGGCGGCCCCCGGTGGAACGGGTGGGGGGCGGGGGTGGCCAACGCCCGCTTCCAGCCCGCCGACCAGGCCGGGCTGGCGGCCGAGGACGTGCCGCGCCTGCGGCTCAGGTGGGCGTTCGGCTACCCGCGCTCGGCCACCGCGCAGTCGCAGCCGACGGTGGTGGGGGGACGCCTGTTCGTGGCCAGCGAGCGCGGCGTGGTCTACGCGCTCGACGCCGCCACCGGCTGCACCCACTGGACGTTCGAGGCGGCGAGCGGCGTCCGCAGCGCCATGAGCGTCACCCGGCTCGAGGACGGCCGGCACGCGCTCTTCTTCGGCGACTTCTCGGCCAACGTCTACGCCCTCGACGCGGCGACCGGGGCCGAGATCTGGCGCCGCGACGTCGAGACCCACCGGGGCGCCCGCATCACCGGGGCGCC
>JAAXGI010000246.1 GCA_012267505.1 Gemmatimonadota bacterium | reverse complement strand
CCGCCATGTCCGCCGATTCGGGCAGAGACGTGAAGAGATAGTCCTCACCCTCGGCCGCCACGTGGCACCCGTGGCAGCCGGTGCCGGCGCCACCTGCTGCGTCCACGCTCTCGTCCGCGTTCCGCTTCAGGTACCACCAGCCGTTGCCCTCGACGTTGTAGTCCCCGGGAGCCTGGTACATGACCGTGCTGGCGGCGAACGTGCTGTCGGGCATGTAGTTGTCCTTCACGACGATCGCGCCGTCGGCCAGTTCGGTCGTGCGGCCCTCGGCGAGTGCCTCGGCCATGACCGAATTGACGTAGGTGGTGAGGAGCATGCCGTGCGGCTCCGTGCCGGCGTAGAGCGCGTCCGTGCCGGGCCACAGATCCCACGACTGGTAGTCCGAGGCGGTCAGGTGTGCCCAGACCGCTTCCGCTGTCGTGTCGGGCAACGCAAGCTCGGGCGCCTCTGGCGCCGCCGGCGCCTCGGCCTCGCCGCCCCCTTGGGCCTCCCCTCCACATCCCGCCGCGACCAGCAAGGCCAGCAGGAGCGATCCAGCGCCACGTATCCTCATCATCGCACCTCGGGTCGTGAATGGTCGGGCGATCTGCCACGACGCGGGCAAGCGGCCGCCCGGGTCCAAGCAACATGCGCCGGGCGCGATCTGTGGAAAAGACCTCGAGAGCCTGTGGCGCCAGGGCGAGCGCAGCCGCGGGCGGCCGGGCATGACGCGGGCGGAAGTGGAGCAGGTGATGAGGAGCTCCAACTACTCCGGGCACTCCGGGATCGGGCGAACGAGAACCAGGGCGCGACGGCACCGGACCCGTGGACAGCACGGTGTCGACCGATGACTTTTCCTTCGTCGGAGCGAGCCTCCGGAGGAGGTACCGTCTTCTGGCCCAGCCGGATCTGGCGACTGTCCAGCATGCCCACGCGCGACGCGCGACGCGGCGGGAGTCTTGGAAGGGAGACCGACCCGTGAGTGTTTTTCGGCGTGACGTCCGCACGTCCGGCAATCGGGAGCGCTCCCTCCCCGGCGAGCCGGCGGGTCCGCGGGAACGCTCTTCGGGGCCTTACCCCTCGGAGCGCCGGCGAGCCGCGGCAGAGGCCCGCGAGAGGGGCCGGATCCCGGGAGGCGCTAGAGAGTGAGAGGCTCGAGAATACGCGGCACGCTAAAGTTCCTGGCCCACGCCGCCGTCATCATCACCCTCTACCTCGCATTCTCGTTCGTCATGTTCCTGGGACTGCAGGTCAGCCCCCGCTACGGAAACATCAGTCTCGTGGTCATCGCGGCCCTGGTCGGGCTCTACGTCTATTTCGGCTTTGTCAGGAAATAGGTTTGATTTCAATTCTCCTCTTGGAATTTGTTCGGACATCCCTTCTGGATGTCCCGTGAACGTTCGGGCCCAACGGCCGCCCTGCGCCGTCACGCCCGGGATGCCCCGAGCCCGACGGAAATCCTCATTCATGCTCGATTTCATGTTCACCAATCGATCCCGATCTCTCGTTGTTTCGTACCTGCAGGCGCTGACATCTCCGGGTCCACCGGACGGCGACGGGACGGATCTCGAAGACATGGCGGCAGCGCGTCAGTATCGAGGGGCGGCTCACCTCGGTCGGGCTCGGACCCTATCCCGAGATCACGCTTGCCGAGGCGCGCCGGAAAACACTGGACAACAGCCGGGCGGTACGCCACGGCTGTGACCCGTGCGGACGCGGCGTCCCCACGTTCGCCGAAGCCGCCGAACGGACCACCGAGCTTCACCGGGACGCGTGGAAGGCCGGGAGTCCGCTGCCCAAGCAGTGGGAATCGACGTTCCGGCTCCACGCCGCGCCGCTCCTGGACAAGCCGGTGGACCGGATCATGAGCGCGGACGTGCTCGGGTGCTTCGGCCCGATCTGGAACTCGAAGCCGGGCGCGGCGCGGAAGGCCCTGAACCGGATCGCGGTGGTCTTCCGCTGGTGCATTGGGAAGAACCTCCGTCCGGACAACCCGGTGGACGGGGCGGTCGCGGCGTTGCCGAGGGCGAACGGCAACGCGCAGAAGCATTATCGGGCGCTCCCGCACCGGGAGGTTGCGTCAGCGCTCGGGGCGATCCGCCGGGTGAAGTACACACACCCATCGACGGTGCCGTGCGTCGAGATGATCGTCTTGACGGCGGTGTGGGCCGGAGAGGCGCTCGGGGCGCGGTGGGACGAGATCGACGTGGAGGCGGCGCGGTGGACGATCCCGGCGTCGAGGATGAAGGCCGGGCGGGAGTTCTCAGTCCCGTTGAGCACGGACGCGCTGGGTGTGCTCGGGCGGGCGCGGGCGCTGTCTGCCGAGTCTTCGCTGGTGTTTCCCTCCAAGACCGGCGGACCGTTGCCGAGGAACGCGCCGGGGCGCGTGCTGCGGAGAGCCGGAGTGGACTCGACGGTTCACGGATTCCGTTCCAGCGCCCGGTCGTGGATGGCGGAGTGCGGGGTCCCCGCGGAGGTCGCGGAGGCCTGCCTCGCCCACGTTCCGCGCAACAAGGTCGTGCAGGCGTACCAGCGCTCCGACCTGCTGGAGCGCCGCGCCGAAGTCATGCAGGGGTGGAACGACTACATCGGGTAGCTACTCGCCACCCTCCGCCACCCGCCGACACAACCATTCCGCCTCTCCGCAGCGCGGTTCGGCGGGCAAACCGCATTGCCGCCACCCACGGCGGCAAACCAGTCGAACCGGGTCTCGCTGGGCCGGATTCCACGCCTCTGGACNNCGTACCAGCGCTCCGACCTGCTGGAGCGCCGCGCCGAGGTTCTACAGGCGTGGAGCGACTACGTCACTTGATTTCGAGAGGTCTCCCGAAGGAGTGCCTTCGTTGACAATGAGGGAGGGGAGGCTGCCCAGACTGGCCGCTGATTCCATCCGGTTCGCGGGAACGCCAGCATGGAGATCAACCGGAGCGTCGAGGAAGTCCAGAATTTCGGGGCGCTACAAGGAAAGAGGACGGCGGGCGGCTGCTCGAATCCGACAAATCGCCACAAGAGTCACTCACCACTCCCGCAACGCTTCCTCCGGCGTCTTCTCTCGCTCCCCGCTCATCGGTTCACGCTCCCGCGTCATTGGCCGAGCGTCCTCGGCTCAACCTTGATGTCTAGACCCTCGATGATCAGGTCCAGCTTGGCCTCGGGTACCCGAGTCGGGTTGCCCGCCGAATACAATAGCCTGGATCGCTGGCCGGGTAGTGGTACAGTTTCAGCGTTATGAAGGCAGCCAATCGGTTGGGCAGTGAATCTCTTTTCCGTCGGCGGCTATGACGGGGCTGGGGAGGATGTGCTTCCCGTAACGGCTGGCGCGGATGCGGAAGCAGATGTCAGCTGCGTCTCTCAGGACGTTGTTCTGCCTCCTGTATGGAAACGCAAAGCCTATCTGCCGACCTGGATACATGCGGCGTGCAGCACGGATGGCGGGCATGATGTCCGTATCTCCCGACATGATGAACACGCAATCTGCAGCATCGTCATGAAAGATTTCCAGTAGAGCCACGCCGATCGCGACGTCGGTTTCTTTCTCCTCGTGGCCCTTGGTCGTCTTCTTGAACCCGGCCAGATGAACGGCCACACCCTTTGCGCGCTGTGCGTCGATGAATGCCTCGTGCCGTTTCACGATCCCTGGGCTGCGGGCCTCCATGTGTCTCGCTAAGGCCGTGAAGTATCTTACCTCCGAGACTTGGGCTGTGCCGCGGCTGTAAGGGAGGTCACGGAGTATTCGATGGCACATCCCTGAAATGTCCAACCACTTCAGACTTGGACCACCACGGCCCTCGTCAATCACATCCCTTACGGAGTGGTAGAGGTTGAATCCATCAATCAGGAAGGCGACCCGCATGGTCGTCTCCTATCCCATTGTCCAGAAAAAAACCCCCGAGCCAGCGACTCGGGGGGGCCGGGGGAGCTTTCGCCCACACCGGGAAGACAAAACATCATATTGCAACGACCGTGTTCAAGTCAAGGATTGATTCCCTGGCCTCCAGCATCCCCACGACCTCTTCCAGCGTCCACACGTGGTCCGCTACCCCAGCGGCCACGCGGGGGTCGTGTGGATACCACCGCGCCGCCTCGTGAGCGTCTGATGCTTCCTGACGAAATTTGTAGTACATGTAGTGCAAGGCAATCGCGTGCCGGTGATTCTCGATCTTCTTGGAGCAACGCCGCGAGGCGACACCTCCCTCGCTCATGGGCCGCCTTTTTCCCTTGGCTACTTGATCGAGCGGGAGACCTGACCTTGAGTGCCTTCGGCTCCTCGACGACGTCTGGAGGCCATTCCGGGCAACCAAGGGATCGTTTCGGGGAACCTACGGGCTGTGGGATCGCCTAGGATCGACGAACTCGGGTCCCGGAGGGTACGGCTGGCAGCCGGGGTGGCGAGAGAGAGCGCCGTCGGCGCCGCCAGGGCGGACTCGTCGCCCTCGCCGTCCATGAGGTCGGCGGCCGAGAGGCCGACGAGCTTGCGTGCGAAGGCTCGGTGGGCGCTGTTCCGGGCGGTGCCCGGAGA
>JAAXGI010000018.1 GCA_012267505.1 Gemmatimonadota bacterium | reverse complement strand
AAATGGTGGGGAGTCCCCCCCCGGGAGCGGGCGCCGAACGATCGGTCCGGGCGCCGCTGGCGGGCAAGCCGCCCCGTTGCGAAAGAGGCGGGCTCCCCGCGATGGGTGTCGGGAACTCGGCCCGCCAAACCCGGTGTGGCCCGTCGCCTGGGCGGGGAAGGGGGTGCCGCCGGACGGTCCCGGCCGGGCCCTCCGGAGCGGGGTCACGGGAGCGGATCCGTTGGCGTCGCGAGGGGGTGTTTCCGGAGGGGATTCGCGGACTGGCGGCGGACTCCGGGAATCGGTAGCCTTACGCGCCGCACGGTGGCGCTCCCGCCGACGGGGCGCGCCGTTCCCCTCCCCGGATGCCTGAACCGACGCGGAGTCCCTTCGATGCGAATCCCTCTCCTCCCGGCCCTTCTGGCGGCCGTGTTCCTCTCCACCGGACCCGCGGCGGCGGCCACGCCCCAGTCCGAGACGCTCCTCTACGACCACATTCACCTCGCCGTCCCGAACCCGCCCGAGGCGGCGCAGTGGTATATGGACCACATTGGGGGCGAGCCGGTGGACGGACGGCCGGACCGAATGCTCCTCGGGACCACACGGTTCATCTTCCAGCAGGCCGACGACCGCCGGCCGAGCACGGGGAGCGTGTTCGACCACCTCGGGTTCTCGGTGGCGGACCTGGATGCTGTGCTGAGCGACCTGGAGAGCGCGGGGGCGACGATCACCTCGCCCCGGCGGGATGTCGACGGACTCTTTCCGCTCGCCTTCGTCGAGGATCCGTGGGGGGTGAGGCTCGAGATCCTCGAGGACCCGCAGCACCTCGGGTTCCACCACATCCACCTCAGGAGCCCCGAGCCCGAGGCGACGCGGCAGTGGTACCTCGACCAGTTCGGCGGTGTGCGGACCCCGCTCCGCGGCCGGCTGGACGGGATCCTCTACCCCGGGAATGTCTGGGTGCTGGTGACCGAGGGAGACGCCTTCCCGAGCACCGAGGGCGCGATCGACCACCTCGGGTGGCGGGCCCCCGAGATGAACACGAAGCTCGAGGAGTACGACGGGAAGGGGGTCGAGATCACGCGTGGTCCGATGGACCTCACCTTCGTCAACGGCACGATCGAGTTCTTCTTCATCGCGGGTCCCGACGGGGCGAATATCGAGTTGGTCGAGCGCGCCCCGAACATGCGCTAGGGGGAGCTGACGCCCGGCGGGCAGGCGCGCGGCGGATCGGGAGAGGTGATGGGGAGCCGGGGGACGATCGGGATCCTGACCGGGGGCGGCGACGTCCCCGGACTCAATCCGGCGATCCGTGCCGTCACAGTCCGCGCCCGGGAGGAAGGCTACCGGGTCATCGGGATCCGCCGGGGCTGGGCGGGCCTCGTCGAGATGGTGCCGGACCCGGACGCCGACAACCGGGAGCACTTCCTCGAGCTCACGGAAGGGACGGTGCGGCGGGTGGGCCGCACGGGCGGCACCTTCCTCCACACCTCACGGACGCGGCCGAGCCACCTACCCCGGTCCGCCGTGCCGGACCATCTCGCGGACAGCTACGCGGAAGAAGTCAACGACGTCACCCCCGAGGTGCTCCGGAACCTGGAGTTTCTCGGGATCGACGTACTGGTCCCGATCGGCGGCGACGACACTCTCTCCTACGGAGGGCGGCTGCACGAGGAGGGGGTCCCGGTCGTCGCGATCCCGAAGACGATGGACAACGACGTCCCCGGGACAGAGTACTGCATCGGGTTCAGCACCTGCGTGACCCGGACGATCGAGCTCGTCAACCGGCTGCGGACGTCGGCGGGCTCGCACGAGCGGTTCCTGGTCGTCGAGGTGTTCGGCCGGTACGCGGGGTTCACGGCTCTGGTGCCGGCGATGGCGGGCGCGGCGGACCGGTGCGTGATCCCCGAGCATCCGTTCAGCCTCGAGCACCTCGCCCAGCTCCTCTCCCAGGACCGCCGCAACAATCCCTCGCGATACTCGGTGACGCTCGTGTCTGAGGGGGCGACGATCGCCGGTGACGAAGAGATGACATTCGAGGAAGGGGAGGCGGACCAGTTCGGACACCGGAAGCTCGGCGGGATCGGCGAGCGGGTGGCGAACGGGCTCAAGCGGATCTCTCCGCGGTTCGTTGGTGGGCGGAGCGTGAATGTGGTATCGCAGCGGCTCGCCTATCTGGTTCGCTCAGGGGATCCGGACGCGCTGGATGCGATCGTGCCGACGGCGTTCGGGCACCTTGCCGTCGACCTGATCCGGCGCGGCGAGCTCGGACGGATGGTCGCGGTCCAAGACGGCGTCTACGACAGCGTCCGGGTCGATGTCGTGACGGGGAGTCCGAAGGTGGTGGATGTCAAACGTCACTATGATGCCGACGAGCTACGGCCCCGGTACACCGGGCTCATGGGGGAGCCGCTCCTGATCTCGGCGAGTAGGCGGGGCTGACGCGAGCATGCGGATGCTCGATAGTCGTGCCAAGATTGTTGTGGTATATGATCCGTCCGACGGCAAGGCGTCGCCGAACCCAACAAACCCTCATGGGCGTCGGGAGGCACAAACCCTTTCCATGTAAGATCGTAGCCGTTCCCGGGCCACAGTGTCGGCGTGCCTTTCCTCGGCTTGGGCGAGTTGCCGGTACGCTCTCCCCACCTCCACCCCTCCAGTATGCCAAATGGCAGCCGATGTCTCACCGCCTTTGGTGGAGGCCCCCCCTCGCGTGGGATCCGCAAGACCGTTCAACGGATCTACCCACGCCCTCGGCAGCACGACACGATGGGGTTGACGAGATTTAGCGTATGCGCTAAACTTCGCTAATAGTCATCTCTTGGACGGAGGGGCCAGATGCCGTATAGACCTTCACTATCGCAGATTCGTGCCAATGCTCGTGCTCAGGTGTCCAAGTTCCAGGCCCAGGCCCGGCAAGCTGTACGGGACAACCAGCGCTACCTAGAGCAGAGAATTCGGAGTTTGACCCATAATGGGACGAGACCGCTGACAAGAGCTCAGGTCGAGCAGTTGGGGCGCGATAGCGCGCGCTACCTGAGACACCGACTGAAGTAGGCCAACAAGGGAGGTGGATTAGTCATGAGTAAAGGCAAGGATCGGAGTGTTTATCGAAGAAGCGATGGTCAATGGGCCAATAAGCGCAATGACGCGGACAGAGTGTCAAGCCTTCACCCCACGCAGCGTGATGCTGATCGTGCCGCGCGAGAAATGTTGCGGAATCAAGGAGGCGGTGAACTGACACTAATGGGTCGAGACGGACGTATCCGTAGCAAGGACACCATTTCGCCTGGCAATGATCCATTCCCTCCACGCGATCGGGAGAACTGACATATGTTGCACGGCAAAACGGACGGAAGAATCAGGTTTGGGCCATACATTTTTTCAGAGCCCCAACTCCTACCGCAGGCACGCACGTTCCAGTCTATTGTCCTACCGGGCGTTTATGTCGTCCTCGTATTTGATGCCTTTTGGGGACCACGGCCGTTTCGACCGCTGTACTTCGGCGAGTCTGGAGACCTGTGGAGCAGAACGACTGCTGCACATGAAAAATCTGGGTCGTGGCGGCTGCATGCCGGTATGTTCGCACTGCTGTATCGCGCGTTCTGCCCCTTACCGGGCTCAACACAATCCCAGCGCCAAGCGGCTGAGAGCGCCCTAGTCGCACAGTACAACCCTCCCTGCAACGAGCGATTGAGTGTTAGCCTCGCATCGCTGCTTGGCTCCTAGTTGAGATGAGCCATGTTCGCGGACACCACTTCTACGAATGGACCAGCTCCGCACGTCGGTTCGAATAGAGGGCGATACGGTATCCCGCAGCTTCGTTCGAAACACCGAAGAATTCCGATACGTCCGTAGCCGTGAGCGATCCTATCGCTCGTTCCAAAGCCAGTAGTCCGGTAGCTGGCATCAAGAGTGCGCCCGCGAATGCATTCGCCTGCCACTCCGTGTCTTGATACGGCTTGTGCGTGGCCTTGCCCCGATGAAGACCTTCTAGCCGCGTCGCGGGTGTATGGGCTAGCCGGATCAACTGTTCGGTGTGTAGTACACAGTGACCGAGCTCGTGGGCGACGAAGTATGTGGCACGAGGATACGACTGTTCCAACCATTCGTAGGTCTGTTCCGATGCCAGAACCTCGATTACGCCTCGCTTCCTATCGTACTTCGTGTAGCCCTCGGATTCTTCAAGAGAAATAACACCATGACGAAGTGGAATCGGCAAGCCCGAGCGGCGGCCGATCCTAATATCGTCGAGGCCTTCGAAGAGCCTCAACGGGTCGACGGCCTCGTGCGGTGGGATATTGAGTTGTTGACGGACGTGTGTGGCCGTCGTCTCGAGCTTTCGATAGCTGTAGGGATGATCTGCTCGGACACCGACGAGCCTCTTAGACATCTTCATCGTCCGTATCGAGGATCTTCCTGATCCTGTGGAGTTGATCGTCGGTGACGCCGCCACGGGCTAAGCCGCTGACAAGTCCGCCTACAACGTCAGCTTCAAGTGGTCGGGCTTTCGTGATGTCATATTCGATAAATCCTCTTTCCTGGTTCCCGGCAGCGATCAGCGGTGCCGCGTCGGTCTTCAGATACCGTGCGATTTCTAGGATACGCTCGTTGGTAAAGGGCCTCCGGTTGCCGCGCTCCACATCGGAGATATACACGATAGACAGTCCTAGCTCCACTGCGACGTGGCGAAGAGTCTTGCCGGCCTCCAATCGTGCCCTCCGAAGGGCATCTCCGAAGCGCTCTGGCATATCGGGTCTCCGTGGTCGTGGTGATCACGATGTTCAGTCTATCTTAGCTAATGCGCTAAAATGCTGTCAAACGCATCCGATTGGCAAACCGTGGGGCCGGACAACACCTTCTGGTAGGGTCTCACCCCTCTCTGCCTACATGTGGGGCATCTGGTGTTGTGGGAGTTTGCAGTGGGCGGAGGTGGGCGCGATGATAGCAGGGAGACTGCGAAATAGGTGGCCGTGTCGAGAACATGCGGTGGGTGGCCTGAGTAGATCGTCGATTTCGCAAAGGCTGTAGCCGACATGGACGTGGCAGGAAGACCGCTCCACGTCATTGCCGTACGTCGCACGGCTGTTCCGTGGCTCGGCCGCACGTGCTGATGCCTAGGGAAGCTACTCTCGCTCCGGCTCGTAACTTCCTGCGACTACGCTCCTAGGTTTAATTCTCCTCGTCCTTACGGCCACAGCGCGTCGACCGGTTGGACCATGAGCCAGTCCCAGTGCATCCCAGCGTTGTCGAGGAGTTGCGGCAAGTCTTCAGCCAGCAGATAGCCGTCGGCGACCAATTCGCGGGCAGCCGACTCATACTGCACGAGGAAATCGCCACGACCGTCGTACCGGTCCTCGACCGTAGCCCGCGGGTCGCCCCACGCTGACCGTTCCGCCTCTGTCCGGGCGAACGGTACGTATGAACCCACCATCATGATGATTTCGCCCGGGGCCCCGGCCTTCTCGCTCCGGAACGCCCATCCCGTGTAGGTACCCAGCGGGACCCGAACCTCTGGCAGCACCACCCCATCCACCTCGTTCCCGTCCGTGTCCACGTCCGACACCAGGAACGGCAGCGGATTATCGGTGAGCTCGCCCGGGAGGTCGGAGCGGTAGCCGCCCGGCACATGATACGGCCACTGGACTCCCGGTATCTCCGGGAACCTGAGCTCGCTTCGCTCGATCAGGGTGCCAGCCGCGAACGTCGGATGGCGGCTTGGTGGCGGCGGCAAGTCTTCCCGCACCCAGCGGTCGAGCCCCACGAGGAGCGCGCGCATCGAGGGTCGGACGTCGATCGGGTTTCTTCGTTCCTGCTGGTCCCATACCGCCACCGGCGGGAGCGAGCCATTACTGTGCGGGATCGACGCCATCACGTAGAACCTGACGTTTTCGGCCAGATCCACGTCCTCACGCCCGTCGATCGTGGTGTGGTTTAGCGCTGCCACCCGACCCCGGTCCCAATATTCCGAGGAGGTTTCGTACAGGACGACCTTCGGCTCGAGCCCCTCCGGGATCCTCGATCCGAGCCCCTCCATCCTGCCCGTCGCCGGGTCCTCGGTCTCGGTGTAGCGGATCGGGAACTTCGTTTGCGAGTGGAATCCACCGTCGTTCGGGTGGCCGAACCGGGTGTTGAACGGCCCGAGCGACGACCCGCCCGCGTGCACGAACACCCCGTCGAGCGCACGCCGCTCCCCCGTCTCGTCCACGGTGAATCCCTCGTGGATGAGCTGGCGGAGGTAGCGTCCCGTCTGCGACACGCCGTAGGCGTAGGCGTACTCGCCGCGCACCTCGGCATTTGGATCGAACTTGAAGTAGGCGGCCGCGTCCCGGATGGCCGCGAACCCGACCCCGATCACCTGCGGGTTCGAGCTCTCGTAGGTGAGCTGGTAGGTGTAACCCGGACGGAATCCCGTCCAGAGGTACAGCTGGCTCGGGTCCTGGACCATTGACCCGTTCATCATCCGCCCAAATTCCCAGCTCTCCCTCGGGATCACCCGCTCCTCCCCATGGTAGCCGAGCCGCTCGGTGAGCCTGTAGGAGGGGTCGTCCAGCCGGAGCGGGGGGTATTCCTCGAACCCGGTCCAGTATGACGAGGTGAGATCGAAGCTCCTGGACGGCTCGAGCGGGATGAACCAGTTCGTCACCTCGCCTGTGATCGGCCGCCCGCCGTCGGTGGCGACGGGGGGGTAGAGCGAGAGGGCACGGGTGTTCGGCGTCGGCTCCCAACCCACCGCGACGAGCGTATAGCCCTCGCGCATGAGGAACCCGTCCCCGAACTCCGCCTCGGTCGTCGGGTCGACTGCCCCGGCCGCGAAGTTGAACCGCCCGAGAAGGAGCTTGTTTCCGCGGTTGATCACATCGAAGAAGAGGACGCCGTTTCCGCGCGACGGGTCCTTCGGCCGGAGCACCCAGATGTCAGACGAGAACTCGACCAGGCCGTCGGCGTTCACCGGCGCCTTGTCGAGATCCACGATGACCCGGTTTCTCGCGGCCGCGGGATCAAGGGCGAAGTGGATCTTCCCTACACACTTCTCGTAGGCCCCGACCTCGCCGAACGACCGTCCGCCGAGGACTTCCACGCAGCTCGTGATGACGACGCCCGTGACGTCGGCCGCGGCCCGCGCGGGGCCGAGGGCGAGCGCCGTAAGCGCGAGGCAAACCAAGGCTGCGGCAGACACGTGGGGTGGTGCAGGGGCTGGCCGGCTCATGGGCATTCCGCTCCGTCTGGGCGGCGCGTTGGAACGCGCTCGCTACATGCTGATCACGATCTTTCCGAGGTGGCTCCCGCTCTCCATGTACTCGTACGCCGCACCGGCCTCGCCGAACGGGAAGACGCGGTCGATGACGGGCCGGAGCATGTGCTCCGCGATGAACTCGTTCATCGCCTCGAACTCGACCCGCGAGCCCACGTAGATCCCGGTGACCGAGGTGCCGTTCCCGATGAACGAGCCGACGGGAACGGATTCCGCTGAGCCCGAGAGCCCGCCGATCAGGGCGATGTGGCCGTTCATCCCGAGTGCCTCGACGGCCCTCGGAAGGGTATCCTCCCCGCCGACCTCGAGCACGTGCGTGACGCCCGCGCCTCCGGTGAGCGCGCGCACCTCGACCTGCCACTCCGGATTCCTCAGGTAGTTCACGACGCCGACGGCTCCGAGCTCCCGGGCGCGGATGAGCTTCTCGTCGCTCGAGCTCGTGATGATCGCGTGCGCCCCGTGGGCCGCGGCGAACTGGAGCCCGAAGATCGAGACGCCGCCCGTCCCCTCGAGCAGGACGAAGTCGCCGGGCCGGAGCGCGCCGTGGGTGAAGAGCCCGTTCCAGGCGGTGAGCGCCGCGCAGGGGAGCGTCGCCGCCTCCTCGAAGGAGAGGTGCTCCGGGATCTCGACCCACCCGTCCTCGTGGCCGGCGACCATCTCGGAGAGCATCCCGTCGACCGCCCCGCCCCGCGCCGAGGCGTTCACCGCCTCGGTCCTCCGACCGTCGACCCACTCGGCGAAGAACGTGCCCGCGACCCGGTCGCCCACCTCGAACCGGGTGACGCCGGGTCCCACGGCGACGACCTGGCCGGCCCCGTCCGAGAGGGGGACGAGGCCCTCCCTCCGGCCATCGCCGGAGCGGAGGATCGAGAGGTCCCGGCGGTTGAGCGACACCGCCCGCACGCGGACGAGGATCTCGCCCTCCCCCGGCGTCGGACGCGCCACCCGCCGGACGGCGAGCGCGAGCCCGCCCCCGGGGGCCTCGGCGAGCTGGTACTGGCGGATGTTGAACCCCTGGCGGGCGGCGAGCGGCTCCGGGCCGCCGGCGAGGAGTGCGCCGGCTGCGGCGAGCCAGGCGAGGACGGCCGGGAACGCCGGCCCCGGGCCCGCTCCCCTCACGGTTCGTCCCCTCTCCTGCCCGCGCCCCCGGCTCACTCGACGTCCGGAGGCTCGACCCGGACCCGGACCTCGACGTCGGCGTAGAGGCCGCCGTCGTCGGCCCTCCCCCGGAGGACGTACTCCCCCGGCTCGAAGAACGTCGCCGTCGCGGCCCAGCGCCCGTCCTCCGGCACCACCGGGGCGACCCACATCGGGGACCAGGGGGAGTTCTGGAACGGCCGCGTGTCCTCCCACGGCTTCACCTGCGGGGGGTCGAGCTCGACCGCCCCCCCGCCCCGGTAGGGGAACCAGGTGAAGTGGAGCGCGTTCGACTTGGCCACCGTGACGCGGACCGGTGGCCGGAGCGCACGGGCGAGGAGCTCCTCCGGGGTGGCGTCCTCGGGCGGGCCGTCCGCCCGCTCCGAGCGCTCGGGCACCCCGTCGTCGGTCACGACGGCCACGAGCTCGACGGGCTCTCCGACCCGCGCCGTCCGCTCGGCATCTCCCTCGAGTCGGATCGAGGGCGGGATGTTGGCCCGGGTCTCCGCGTCGCTCGTCCCCGCTCCGAGCGATCCCGTCTCCGACATGATCGCGACATTGTCCAGCCTGAAGTCGGGCTTGATCGAGGCATAAGCCCGCTGGGTCTCCCGGTAGGTGGTGAGCTCCCAGACGATCTCGTCGTCCTCGGTGAGCCCCTCCGGCGCCCGCACCTTGAAGACGAACCGGTTCCTCCGCGGGAGGAAACGGGTCGGCTGTCCGAGATCCGCCTCGCCGCCGAGGAAGCGGTTCTCCGGCCCAACCGGGACGTGGAGCTCCTCGAGCCAGTTCCGGTTCATGTAGCCGAAGAGGATGTCGATCGTCCCGTCCTCGTTCTCGACCCATCCCTCGAAGGCCGGCGAGACCCACTGCCCGTAGTCGTAGGAGGGCCGGAGCTGCGCCCCGGCCTCCGCCGGCGCTCCGGCGCCGGCCGCGAGGCAGGCGAGGGCGAGGGGGAAGGAGAGGAGTCCGCCGGCGCGCGCCCGCTTCCTCATCGGTCCGAGCCGGTCTCCGTCGCTGTCTCCATCGCCTCGACCTCAAGGAGCGGGAGCTCCGCCATGCAGAGGGGGCAGCCCACAATGTGGTCGTTTTTGTCCACGCCGCGCGCCTTCCGCCGCTCGGCCATCTCCCGGACGAACTGCTCGTCGTTCAGCAGCACGCGGTTTCCGAGGTCGATGAACATGTTCGAGACGGACCGGTTCCCCGAGCCCTGCCAGTTCCTCGGGTCGGGGATGTTCGGGTTCGCGGCCGTGTTGTCCATCTCGGCGACGATGTGGAGGACCGTCCCCCTCGGGAGGATCGGGGCGTAGTCGTCGGCGAAGGTGTACTGCTTGACCCAGTTGTGGTCGTAGCCAGCGCAGCTCAGCGTCTCGATGTGGTTCCCCCAGATCGCCTCGAGGCACATCCGGTACCCGGGTGCGTGGAGGTGCGGCTCGAACGAGGTGATCTTCATATGGCTCGGAAGGACGCTGAAGGCGTGGAGCCGCTGTCCGTCCGCGTCGGGCTGGATGTCGATGTTCAGCCCGTCGCCCAGCCCGAGGCCCACCGAGCTCGATCGGACGTAGTCGGGCTCGTAGTCGCGCGGGTGGAGGTAGAACCCGTACTCGAGGTAGCCGGTGGCGTCCTCCGCCGCGGCGTTCAGGTGGACGGACTCGGAGACGACCGACGCGCCCGCCTTCAGGAGCCGGCCGGCCCGCGGGTTGAAGATGTCGGGATTGCGTCCGAGCTCGTGGACGGGCCAGCCGCGCTGCAGCTCTCCGTCCGCGTCCCGGGTCCGCCAGATCACGTGGTGCACGATGAACCGGCCGCCGACGCCTCCGCCCTCGGCCGAGATGTCGTTGATCTCCCGGATCTCGACGGCCCGAACGTAGCGGTCCTCGGTGAGCCCGGTCGGGACCGGCTCCATGTCGCCCCACCAGTCCGGGTCTCCCGCGCGCATCTGGAAGTCCTGCGTGCGCACGACCACGTCCGGCTCGCCGAGCCTCCACTCACCGTTCCTCGGCCACTCCCTCGGAGGTGGCATCTCCGCCGGATCCCCCTCCGGCGCGCCCAGGTCCACCCACCGGGCGATCGTCCCGATCTCGGCCTCGGTCAGCCGCTCGTCGTCCTTGTACTCCTGGATCCCGATGCCCCGCTCCACATAGTAGGGGGGCATCGCGCCCATCCGGTCGCGGATCTGCGTCTTCACCCGGATGATCGGCGCCCACGGCCGCACCTGCTCATAGGTGCTGAGCGCCATAGGGGCCACTCCGTCCGCCCGGTGGCACCGCTCGCAGTTCTCCTGGAGGATGGGGGCGACGTCCCTCGTATAGGTCACCTCGGCGCCTCCCGCCGCCGTGCCCGCCGACTGCGCAAGGAGCGCTCCGGGAAGCGCTAGGAGGAGGAGGGAAGACAACTGGATCGTGCGACTCGTCATGCGGTCTCCTTACTTTCTACTCACTGCCTTCCGAGGGACGGAGCCCGGAGCGTAGCCACCTGCCGCTACCCGCCGACCGTCCCCCAACTTCCACCCGGACCCCTCCCGGTGGTTCCGCCCTCCCGGGCCGATCCGCCTCCGCTGCTACTTCCGGAGCACGCGCCCGGCCTTGGCCCCTGTGGGAGCGCCGTCCCGGATCGCGAACTCGCCGTTCACGAGTACGTGGACCATCCCCTCGGAGAGTTGGTGCGCGTCGTCGAAGGTGGCGAGGTCCCGGACCTGATCCAGGTCGAAGACCACGACGTCGGCGAATGCCCCGGGGGCGATGGTTCCGCGGTCCTCGACGCCCATGACCTCCGCGGTGAGCGAGGTCATGCTCCGGATCGCGGCCGGAAGCTCGAGGACCCCTTCGTCCAGGACATAGTGCCGGATCTTCCGCGCGAATGCGCCGTAGGCCCGCGGGTGCTGGAGCCCTACCCCGAACAGGGGCAGGCTCCCGTCCGTCGAGGTCATCATCCACGGCTGGACCATGTACGTCCGGATGTCGTCCTCATTCATGTTGAAGGAGGTGATCGGCGGGCTCGTCTGCTCGAGGATCCGGATCGCCGCCTCGACCCCGTCGACCTCCCACGCCTCGGCGAAGTCGGAGAGGAACCATCCGTCGAGCTCCGGATCCGGGTCGTAGGCCCGGATCTGGATCCGGTCCGCGCCCCCCCGGCGGTCGAGGTTCTCGATCATCTCGAGGCGGATCCGCTCGCGCGTCGGCGGATCGGCGAACCGCGCCTGGAGCGAGTCGGGTCCCCCGGCCTGCGCCCACCGGGGGAGAAGCGCGGAGCTCAGCCCCGTGCTGCTTGCCTCGTACGGATACTGGTCCGCGTAGACGCTCACCCCCCGGGCCTGGGCCGCCTCGATCATCCCGACCACGCTCTCCGAGAGCCCCCAGACCCGGGGCCCGAGCGCCTTGATGTGCGTCACGATCCCGGTGAGCTCCCCCTCCTCGGCCACCTGGATCACCTCGGCGACCGACGCCTCGAGTCCTATCGTGTAGTCGGACTCGTCGCGGATATGGCTCGTGTAGACCCCGCCGTACTCGCCTGCGACCCGTGCGAGCTCGACGAGCTCGGAGGTCTCCGAGTAGCTCCCGGGCACGTAGAACGGGCCGGAGGAGAGTCCGAACGCCCCCTCGTCCATCCCCTTCCGGACGAGGTCCCGCATCCGGTCGAGCTCGGCGGCATCCGGTGCGCGGTCGGCCATCCCGATGACCTCCCCGCGGATCGAGCCGTGCGGGACGAGCTGCGCGGCGTTCGCCCCGATCCCGTGGCTGAGAAGCGTCTCCCGCTGCCGGGCCATGTCGACCGGACCGCCCCCGTCCGGATTGATGAAGGC
>JAAXGI010000142.1 GCA_012267505.1 Gemmatimonadota bacterium | reverse complement strand
CTGAATGCAGGATCCGGGATGAAAATACACGGTCTCACCACATCGGACCGGGAGAGGCTTCGGGCGAACCCCGAGTTGCGGGTGCGGGTGACGGTGGCCAGCGGCGAGAGGACCGGATGAGCGGCTCCAGCCCCGCCCACGCCCCCCAGGACGTACGCTACGAGCCGGACGAGCGCCCCGGGCTCCCGATCACGATCGGGCTCGGTCTTCAGTACGCCGTCCTCTGCATTGCGGGCGTCGTCCTGACGCCGACGGTCATGATCACCGTGGCGGGAACCGGCGATGCCTATCTGTCTTGGGCCGTCTTCGCGGCACTCGTGGTCAGTGGCCTGGCGACGATGGTCCAGGCACGCAAGGTCGGGCGCATCGGGGCCGGCTACATCCTGATCATGGGGAGCACGAGTGCCTTTCTGGCCGTGAGCGTGACGGCGCTTGAACAGGGGGGACCGGCCCTGCTCGCGACGCTGATCATCGCGTCGTCGCTGGTTCAATTCCTGCTTGCCACGAGGATGGCGCTCCTACGGCGCATCTTCACGCCCACGGTCGCCGGTACGGTTCTGCTGCTCATCCCGCCGTCGTTGTCCCCGCTCATTCTGAATAAGCTGGCCGAGGTGCCCGCGAATGCCTCACCGGCCGCGGGCCCGGTCGTCGCAGGAGTGACGTTGCTGGTCATGGTCCTCGTCCCGCTGACGTTCTCCGGGCAGCTGCGCCTGTGGGCACCGGCGATTGGCATCGTGGCCGGGTGCCTGACCGCCGACCTGGGGTTCGGACTCTACGACATGTCGATGGTGGCCGGAGCCGCCTGGATCGGGCTGCCGGAACTGGCCTATCCCGGGGTGGACCTGAGCTTCCAGCCCGCCTTCTGGGCTCTTCTGCCGTCCTTCATCATGGTGACCCTGGTGGGCGCGATGGACACGCTCGGGGACGCCATCGCGATTCAGCGGATCTCGTGGCGCAGACCGCGCGCCATCGACTTCCGCTCCATTCAGGGCGCGATCTCGGCCGACGGCCTAGGCAATCTGCTCTCCGGCCTCATGGGGACGGTCCCGAACACGACTTACGGCAGCAGCATCAGCATCGCCGAGCTGACGGGTGTCGCCGCCCGCCGCATCGGGGTCTCCGTCGGTGCTGTCTTCGTGACATTCGCCTTCTTTCCCAAGTTCATAAACATGATCGTGGCGATCCCGGGTCCCGTGGTCGCGGCGTACTTTGTCGTGATCGTGGCGCTGATCTTCGTCTTCGGGATGAAGATCCTGCTCCAGGAGGGGCTGGATTTCCGCAAGGGCCTCGTGGTCGGCGTCGCTTTCTGGATCGGGCTCGCGTTCCAGTTCGATTGGATCTACCCGGAGTACTTCCAAGGCATCTGGGCCGAGCTCATGGGCAACGGTATGACGGTCGGCGGCTTCACCGTCATTCTGCTCGCGATGTTCGAAGAGGTGGTCGGCGGGCGGCGATCACGCCTGAAGACCCGGATCACGCCCGGTGTCTGGGCGGAAATCGACGATTTCTTGGTGAAGTTCGCCGCGCGCAAGGGCTGGGGGGAGGAGATGGAACGGCGTCTTCGCGCCGTGGGCGAGGAGACCGCTCTGATCCTCCTGCGCGGAGATGGAGATGGTGATGCGGAGGGTCCAGAGCGCCGCCTGCTCCTCATCGCCGGCGGTGGCGGGCACGCGGCCGATCTGGAGTTCATCGCCACGATCGATGAAACCAACATCGAGGATCAGCTGGCGGCGCTCAGCGAGGGGGCGCCCAGCGTCGGAGAGGAGATTCCCCTGAGGCTGCTGCGCCACTACGCCTCATCCATACGCCATCAGCAGTATCACGACATCGACATCCTGACGATTCGCGTGGAGTCGGCGGGGGGGACGGTGCGGGGCGAGTAGTCTCCGGGGCCGTTCCATGTATAGAGCCCCCGATTTCCTTGGACAGTAGTTTCCCGGGGCGTCCACGGGCAGCGCCAGAGCCGGAGGGGGTCCGACCACCCCGCCCTGTCCTTCTCCGGCATCAACAGGCGGAGATCCGACCCGGTGTCTCGGGAAGTGTTTTCTCCACAGCGGATGACCCGGGGTTCCCGACAGGCCAGAGGGCATGCCGGTCTGCGACCGTGGGGGCCAAACCTCCAGGGAACGTCCAAGGGGACATCCGGGCAATTCAACGAAGGAGAATTGTCATGGAGCCGAGTGCGTCAGAGGGCTCCGTTCACCTCGTCGATGATCGCCTGCGCGGCCGCCCTGGGGTCAGGGTGCTGCGTGATCGGACGGCCGACGACCAGGTAGTCCGAGCCCAGGCGCACCGCCTCGCTCGGCGTGGTGAATCGGAGGTGATCATCATGGAAGGAACCATCTGGCCTGATGCCCGGGCTCACGAGCAACGCCTCTGGAAACCGTGTGCGGCACGGGCCGATTTCCGGCCCGGAGACGATCAACCCGTCAGAGCCCCACTCGAGCAACGTCTCTCCGCGCTCGAGGATCTTCGCCGCCGCACCGGGTTCCGTCATGCTCGACAGAAGTGGGACCATCAGTATGCAGGGGTACGGATCCGCGCCCCTGGCCGCGCGCGCTCTCTTCAGCGTCTCTATGGTGAGACTGTGGGGCTCCGCCTGGACGAGCGTGATGAACTTGACGTTCAGTCCACGACAGTCTTTGACGAGACTCCCGATCGTGTTTCCGATGTCACCGCCCAGCTTCAGGTCGAGGAAGACACCCCCACCGCCACGGCGGCTGTCCTGTATCTTCTTGATGAGGTTGAGGATGTGCCCGGTCAGGAAGAGCTGCAGGCCGATCTTGAAGAGCGAGACGTTGTCGAGGCGATCGACCAGGGAAAGCGCTTCTTCGTGGCTGGAGACGTCAAGCGCGACGATGAGACGGTCGGCTCCCCGTAGCTCCGTCGGTCGTACCATGACCAGAGGATAGCCCGCAGGAGTATGACTGTAAACCCGGATCTTGCGTCGAGAACCAGGAGTGGCAGGGCCGGGAAGTGGCGCGGTGCCCGCAGGGTCCGGTCGGTGTTCCGTCGATTTCGCTTCGTTGCTCAGTCCGGCTCCGATCAAGGCCTCGCTTACCCGCCCACCCCGGCCGGTGAGACATCACTCCCCCACCCATTCATCACCACTCCCGCATGGCCCCGCTACCCAACAAGATAGGAGGGCAGGGTTTCTGCGGCGCAGGCTCCTAGCGCAGGGATTCTGCGGCGGCCTTCAGCGCGCGGTCGAATGTCTGTATGCGGGTGACGCCGCGCCGCTGACAGCTGGCGAGGTGGCACAGGTCGCGGGCGCCGAGCGCCGGGTGCCGGCCTGCGAGCTCGACGCCGAGGATCACGTCGTCACGCTCCAGGGGCCACACCTCGGTCCGGGTCCGGTCGATGAGCAGCAGCGCCGCGGCGAGGGCTTGCATACGCTCAACGGGCAGATAAGCGTGGGCCAGCTCCTGAAGGACTTCTGACGATGTTGCGAGCGGTTGCCGGTCCGTCATCGCCGCCGCGAAGAGGCTACGGGCCGGCTGGCGGAGCGGGTGATCTCTTCCCACCGCGTACATGACGACACTGGTGTCGACGAAGACCATGGCTCGGAACGTCAGGTCCCGGCTGCGCCCCGGCTCCGGGATGCGCGTATGATGTCGAGGTGCTGTTCCCAGTCGGGTTCGGTGCCGCCGTCCATCTCGGCGTCGCGGTTTGCGAAGAACCGCCACACGTCATCCTC
>JAAXGI010000166.1 GCA_012267505.1 Gemmatimonadota bacterium | reverse complement strand
TCCGCAACGCCCACGGGAGCCACAACCCCGACGAGGCGATGGACCTCGCCGACTTCGGCGCGGGGACGAAGGTGCTTGCCACCGCCATCGCCGGACTCGCGGCCTGACCCGGCCCCCGCGCCCGGGGCGTTCTCCGGTTCGCGCGCGCGATCTGCGAGAATCGGGCCTTCCACAACTGGAATCGAGGAGAGGAAACATGCGAATTCGCTTCCGAAACTGCGCGAGCCTCGTGGCGGCCATCGGCGCGTTGGCGATGACCGGCGCGGCCTCGGCCGCCGACAAGCTCGTGGTCGCGGCGGACGTCGGCTTCGCTCCGCACGTCATGGCCAACCCCGCCGGCGGCTTCGAGGGCTACAACGTCGACATGATCGAGGAGATCGCCCGGCGGCTCGGCGTCGAGTACGAGATCGTGGACCAGGAGTGGTCCGGGATCTTCGCGGGGCTCAACGCGAAGAAGTACGACTTCATCATCGCCCCCACCACCGTCACCCCCGAGCGGGCGGAGAAGATGCTGTTCATGGAGGGCTACCTCGACAGCGAGATCATGTTCCTGGTGCGCGAAGACTCCCCCGACATCACCAGCCTCGAGGAGCTGTCCGGAAAGATCATCTCCGTCAACAAGGGCAACGTATACGACAAGTGGGCGACGGAGCGGATCGACCAGTACGGCTGGGAGATGCAGCGCTACGGCAAGAACGCGGACGCGATCCAGGCCGTGCTCTCGGGGCGGGCGTTCGCCAACATCGCGAGCGGGAGCGCGTCCGGATGGGCCGCGAAGCAGAACCCGCAGCTCAAGACCTCGATCTCGGTCAACACCGGCCGGGTGTTCTCCACCCCCTTCCGGCTGGACGACGCCGCGACCCGCGAGAAGATCGAGCGGGTCGTCGAGTGCATGAAGCTCGACGGGTTCTTCTCGATGCTGCACGAGAAGTGGTTCGCGGGACCGGCCGCGCCCGGCTCGACGATGGTCACCGTGGACCCCGGCATCGGAGCGCCGGGAGTGAACGGGTACGACGCGACGACCCACGAGCCCGAATGCGGCTGACGCCCGGTTCGGCCGTCGTTCCGCCCGCCGCGGGGCGGGCGGAACGACGTCTCCTGGAGGAGCGGAGGGCGCGCCGGACGGCCCAGGCGGACCAGTCCGCCGCCCTTCGCGTCCTCCCCCTTCCCGGCCTCGAGCCGGGCCGCTGATCCCGGCGCCGGGCGCCTACCGCGGACCCCGACGATGACCGCTCCCCTGCCGATGCTCGACCTGAAGGGCGTGCGCAAGTCCTTCGGCGCCATCGAGGCCCTGAAGGGCATCGACCTCTCGGTCGCGCGCCAGGAGCTCGTCTTCATCATCGGCCCCTCCGGCTCCGGCAAGAGCACCCTCCTTCGCTGCTGCAACCGGCTCGAGGAGCCGACCGCGGGCCAGGTCCTCTTCGACGGCGTCGATATCCTCTCGCCCGGAATCGACATCAACGAGACGCGCCGGCACATCGGGATGGTGTTCCAGTCCTTCAACCTGTACCCCCACCTCACCGCCCTCGGGAACGTGACCTTGGCCCTTCGCCGCGTGCTCAAGCTCCCCCGCGACGACGCGAACGAGCGCGGACGCGCCGCCCTCGACGAGGTCGGCCTCGCGGAGCGGGCGCACGCCTGGCCGAACGAGCTCTCGGGCGGGCAGCAGCAGCGGGTCGCCATCGCCCGCGCCCTCGCCCTCGAGCCCAAGGTGATGCTCTTCGACGAACCGACGAGCGCCCTCGACCCCGAGCTCGTGGGAAGCGTGCTCGACGTGATGCGCGCGATGCGCGAGTCGGGAATGACCATGCTGGTGGTCAGCCACGAGATGGGTTTCGCCCGCGAGGCGGCCGACCGGGTGCTGTTCATGGACGAGGGCGAGGTCGTCGAAGAGGGGGCGCCGGCGCGGATCTTCGAGGCCCCCGCGCACGCGCGCACCCGCGAGTTCCTCCGCCGGGTCACCGGGCACTGAGGACGAGGACGCCGGTCCGCGGCGCATCCCCGTGAACCGCATCGCGGAGAACTTCTTCGACCTCGCGGTGATGGCGAAGTACCTGCCGTCGATCATCGACGGAGTCTGGGTCACCATCCACCTCGCCGTCCTCATCGTGCTGAGCGGGCTTGCGCTCGGCTTCGTGCTGGCCGTCGTCCGGGCGTTCCAGATCCGCCCCGTGAACTGGCTCATCGTGCTCGTGGTCGACGTGTTCCGGGCCCTGCCCCCGATCGTCATCATGATCGTCTTCTACTTCGCCCTCCCCTTCGTCGGGATCTCGATGAGCGGGTTCGTCGTCGCCTGGCTCTCGCTCACCCTGGTGCTCGCCTCCTTCGCGGAGGAGATCTTCTGGACCGGGATCCTGTCCGTGGACCGGGGCCAGTGGGAGGCGGCCCGGTCCACCGGGCTCGGCTTCCTCCAGACCCTGCGCGACGTGGTCCTTCCCCAGGCGGTCCGGCTCACCATCCCGCCCCTCACGAACCGGACCATCGTGATCACCAAGAGCACGGCCATCGCTTCGGTGGTGGCGGTACAGGAGATCCTCACCCAGGCGAGCGCCGCGCAGGCGTTCTCGGCCAACACGACGCCGCTCACCATGGCCGCGATCGCCTATCTCATCATCTTCTTTCCGCTCGTCGTCCTCAGCCGATGGGTGGAGTCGCGCTTCGGGTGGAAGCGCTGAGCCGCGCTCCGGAAGGCCGTTCCCGTGGAAGCGCTCATCTACAACTTCTTCAACCTCGAGATCCTGCTCAAGGTTCATCCTCTGCTCCTCAAGGGGTTCTGGATGACCCTCCAGCTCTGCCTCCTGGTGGTGCCACTCGGGATCGCGGGAGGGCTCGTGGTCGCGGTCGCCTACAGCTTCCACGTGCGCTGGCTCAACTGGCTCCTCATCGCCTACGTCGACTTCTTCCGGTCCTTTCCGCCGCTCGTGCTGCTCATCCTCGTGTTCTACGGCCTGCCCTTCATCGGCCTCGAGGTCCCGAGCCTCATCGCGGTGCTGATCGCGTTCCTCCTCAACACGGCGAGCTACTACGGCGAGATCTTCCGGGCCGGAATCGAGAGCATCGGACGGGGGCAGCGCGAGGCGGCGCGCTCGACCGGCCTCACCGGGCTCCAGACGATGGTGTACGTGGTCCTGCCCCAGGCGGTGCGCAACGTGCTCCCCGACCTCATCAGCAACACCCTCGAAGTCATCAAGTTCACCGCCCTCGCGAGCGTCGTCGCCCTGCCGGAGCTGCTTCGGATGGGGCGGGTCGCGCAGGGCCTCACCTACAACCCGACTCCGCTCATCGCGGTCGCCCTCATCTACCTCGCCCTGCTGTGGCCAATCGTCCGGCTCCTGAGCCGGCTCGAGCGCCGCACGATGGCTAAGCGATAGGCGGCCGGTCGGTCGGACACGAAGCGAAGGGAGATCCGAATGGCCGCGACCGCACCCGTGCGCTTCGGCGTCAACTACCTCCCCGGCCCCGCCGAGGACACCCTGCGCTGGGCGCGGGCGGCCGAGGATGCCGGCTTCGACATCGTGGGAATCGCCGACTCGCAGTCGGTCTATCGCGACGTCTACATGTGTCTCGCGCTCTCGGCGGCGGGCACCCGGCGGGTACGCCTCGGACCGCGGGTCATCAATCCCCTGACGCGCCATCCCGCAGTGGCGGCGGGAGCGGCGGCGACCCTGGCCGAGATGGCGCCGGGGCGCACGATGCTCGGCATCGGCACGGGGGACAGCGCGGTCCTCAACCTCGGGCTCACCCCGTCGAGCCGAGCCCGCCTTCACGCCTACGTCGGGACGGTCCGCGAGCTGCTCGAGACCGGCCACTCCATCTGGGACGGCCGGCCCTGTCGCATGACGTGGGGCAGCGGCGTCGGCGGCCGGATCCCGATCTATCTCGCCGCCTCCGGCCCCCGGATGCTCAGGCTCGCGGGCGAGATCGGGGACGG
>JAAXGI010000075.1 GCA_012267505.1 Gemmatimonadota bacterium | reverse complement strand
CCCCTTCCGCTGGATCTGGGCTGATAACTACCATAGTAGTCATCGAGGAGTTCCTCCCCCGCTGCCGGCCGCGACCGGGCTCCGGCACCGGCCGCGAAAGCGTGCATCTCCCCGCGCAGGACCTGGAGCCGGTTGCAGAGCGGCCGGCAGGCGGGACCGAGCGGCCGGTTGCCCTCGCCGCCGGATCCATGCGTGCCCTCCCGGCTTCACCACCGCCACTGGTGTCCAGCTCTGCCAACGTGAGCGGGACACCAGCTGTTGTCGGGTATCGGTGATGGGCGCGGAGGTGAAGAGGCATGACAGGACGGAGAGAAGACGTGATCCGGTTGGGAGGGGCCGCAGCGGCCGCGGCGGATGGGAGTGACGAGAATGTGGATGGGCCGGTCTCGGACGGCTTACCGTGCGTCCGCGTCCCGGCGGAGGGAGATGCCGGCGCCAGATGCGACGTCAGGAGTCGGAGGAGGAAGAGGAGACCGGCCCCTCTTTACTCCATCCACGGTGGCGGGCGGAGAGGCGCATCGGGCTCCCGGTGCGCCTCTTCCGCTCTGGCCGGTGCGCGATCCTGCTCGACCGGGATGTGGACACGGCACTCAACGACTGCCGGCGGGCACACGGCCCGCGGCCGGGCGGGGAGTCCCCGTATGCGGGGTGCAGTCAGACGGGCGGTTGAGGGTGGCTGCAAGTCCTTAGATTGGTGTGTCTAGTGATGCGCATACGCCCCTAACTGAATCGCGGACCGCTGAGCTGATCTCTGCGCGGCCGACCTCGCCCCACCACCCGGGTGCTTCATCATGGAAGAATCCCTCCCGCTCAACTGGCTGCACCTCGGGATCGGACTCGCAGTTCTGGTGGTCATGGCGGCCATCGCAGACTGGAAGAAGTCCCGGATCCTCGCCGAAACGCTCGGGCGGGTGGCTTCCGAGGCACAGGTTCCCCTCGACAGCGGCCCCTTCAACATGCGGGTGCTCGGGCGCCTCGCCCCCATCGTTCCGGCACTGGTCGTCTACTACGGCATCGTTCCGGCCCTCGGTGTGACCCGAGCGGAAGTGCAGGCCGGCACGGAACCCCAGGCCCTAATCGTCTTCTGGACGCTGGTTCGCCGGCTCTCGGCCGCCTACATCACGCTGATCATCGCGAGAACTCTCGTCGCCGTGTGCGACTCGTTCAACGCGATCTACCACCGCACGTCCCCGGCCTCGATGGCCAAGCCGATCAAGAGCTATGTGCAGGTCATCACGCTCGTCGTCTATTCGGTCGCCGGCGTCGTTATCGTCGCCATCCTCCTCGGCCGCTCGCCCGTCGTCTTCCTCTCCGGTGTGGGTGCGGCGGCCGCGGCACTCATGCTGATCTTCCGCAACACCCTCGTCTCGCTCGCGGCGAGCATCCAGATCACCTCGAACGACATCGTCCGGATCGGCGACTGGGTGGAGGTCCCGCACGCGGATGCGGACGGGACGGTGATCGACATCGACCTGCACCAGGTCCGGGTGCAGAACTGGGACAAGACCGTCTCGACGATCGCGACTCCCAAGTTCATCAGCGAGCCCTTCAAGAACTGGCGCGCGATGTCCGAGTCGGGAGGGCGGCGGGTCAAGCGCGCGATCCTCATCGACGTCAACACCGTGCGGTTCGTGACAGGAGAGGAGGTCGCCGAGCTGTCCCGGCGCGAGTCCCTCCGTCGCTGGCTGCCCCCCGGCCCCGAAGAGACGGCGTCGTGGGCTCCGGAGCCCGAAGTCGGCGGGGAGACCGGCCACGTCCCGCCGGTCACCAACCTGGAGATGTTCCGCGCCTACGTGGAATGGTACCTGCGGGCACATCCCGACACCCACAAGGAGATGCCGCTTACCGTGCGTCACCTCGCGCCCGGCCCGCACGGCTCCCCCGTCGAGATCTACTGTTTCTCCAGCGACACCGAATGGCTCGGTTACGAGGCCTTCCAGTCGCGACTCTTCGATCATCTCTTCGCGATCCTCCCGGAATTCGGACTGAGGGCATTCCAGGAGTTGTCCGGCCCCGACCTCGTCCAGGCGGACGGCTCCCTCTCTCCGGAGCGAGGAGAGGCCGTACCGGACCCGGCTGCGTCCGATCCGCTCTGACCGAATCCGCCGGCGAGCGGATTGCACTAGGTTCATCGAGTCCGAGTCCCGCCCTGCGTGGCTTGTCGGTAGGCAACCACCGCCCCCTCGAATGCCGTTCCGGGAGAAGTTCAAGCCCCCCGCTTGCTCACTCCGGCCTCCTGGCGAGTTCCCCGCTCAGCTGCCCGACCTTGGCCTGCCTCTCCCCGTCACGCGCCTGGCGCTGGGCCCGGACCGGCCCCAGCCCGTTGCAGTACCCTGCGCTCCCGACATCCTCCGGGGCGATGGGACGCGTTTTCGCGCCGAACACCTCCTTGACCGGGCTCCGGGCCCGCACCCCGGCCGAGCGCGGGATGGTCGTGTCCATGGGCGTCGCCGGATGGAGGGCGGTGACCCGGATCCCGGTCCGTGAGCTCCTCGGCCAGGTCGAGGGTGAAGAGGATCCGGGTCAGCTTGCTCCGGACACCGTCCCGGCTCCCGGAATACCTTTCCCCGAGCATCGGATCCTCGAAGTCGGCCGTCGTCTGCGCGCCAGCGGAGACGTTCACGATCCGCGATGCGGGAAACGGCGGGACGACGGGGAGTAGGAATCCGGCAGAGGAGGAAGTGGGAAGGTGGTCCACTGTGGACGTGACGGTGTGCCGGGCATCCGGCCGGCGGCCATCGCCGCACTCGTGTCACGCTCCGTTCCGGTGCCAAACCCATGCTGTTCGTTCCGTCCTTGGCCCGACTCCGGTCCTCCCGGCTCCGGCGCATCGGTTGAGCCAGGGCATCCCCGTCCATCTGCTATCCCTCCCGATGTCCGGGCACCGTCGTTGGTTGATCTCGCTCCCGAGTACGACTAGTCTAAGACCGGTCTGTTTGTAGAAATGAACCGGAGGAGCATCATCACCATGCCTCACATCGGCGCCTATGAAGCCAAGACGAAGCTCTCCCGCCTTCTGCGTCGCGTGGAGGCAGGGGAGCGGTTCGTCATCACAAAGCACGGACGTCCGGTGGCCGAGTTGATTTCCTTCCGGCCGGACGATTCCGAGAAGGTCCAGGTGGCGATCGACGACCTGAGGGCATTCCGGAAGACGCACTGTCTCGATGGGCTCTCGGTCCAGGAGATGATCGAGGAGGGCCGCCGGCTGTGAACACCTTTGTGCTCGATTGCTCCCTCGCCATGGCGTGGGTGTTTCCCGACGAGGCGACCGAGACCACCGACCGACTGCTGGATGCGCTCACCGATGGACGAGCCTTCGTCCCCGCCTTGTGGCCGGTGGAAGTTGCAAGCGTACTGTTGGTTGCCACGCGGCGGCGACGAATCGCCGAGACCGATTGGCCACGGATCCGACGCAATCTCGACGCCCTGCCAATCCGGATCGATCCAGCCGCTACCTCGCGCATCTGGGACGAAGTCCTCGAAGCCGCGCATGCCTATCGCCTCTCGGTCTACGACTCGATGTATCTGGAGCTGGCGATCCGGATGCAGTTGCCGCTGGCTACGCTGGATGCGGCGCTCGCGGCCGCCGGGCGTGCTGCGGGACTCGAGGTGCCGACCCTGGCGTAGCGGCGAGGCCGTCCCCTCCGATGACGGCAAGTCTGATCGCCGCGGCGACCTCAGCGTGTCTCTGCCCACCCTGGATCCGATCCGCAATCTCAAACCCTCAGCCTCCAACCCGTCGCGGAGCTCGTGGAGGTAGACCGCCTCGTGCTTGAGCGGCCGCCAGAGCCGCTCGATGAAGATGTTGTCGTACAACTGGTCGCGGCCGTCCATCGAGAAGCGCACGCCGGCAGCGAGCACATGGCCGGTGAACCTCTCGCTGGTGAACTGGGAGCCTTGGTCGGTGTTGAGGATCTCCGGTGTCCCCCGGTCCAGCGCGTCGTCGAGTGCCTCAACGCAGAACGAGACTTCCATCGTGTTCGAGAGCCGCCACGCGAGCAGGTGTCGCGTGGCCCAGTCCATCACGGCCACGAGGTAGAAAAAGCCCTCTGTCAGAGGGACATGGGTGATGTCCGCACAACCGAGTCGACTTGCCGTGATGTGTCGAACCGCTGCGGCGAACGTCCGTGGCGGCGGGAGTCGGCGGGCGGGGAAAAAACGGTCTGGGCAGCAGGATCCCGGCCCTCGCGCCGGGGCCGGCACACGAGGGACCCGGCTGCCGCAGCTGGTTCGGCCGCAGGGTCGGGGAATAGTATGCTGGAGACCTACGGTCAGACCGGTCAACCGGCGCTGCGACCGGCAGGCGCAGCCGGACCGGACGGCCAGGGAGGGAGGTGTGATGCCGGCAGGTGACAGGTTCGACCACCTCCTTGCCGACCTCTACGGGGGAGCGCTGTCGGACGCCAGGTGGGTCTCGGCAGCCACCCTGATCCAAGAGACAATCGGGACAATCGGCACCAGCCTGACGTACGTGGATCTTGGTGCGGGGGTTGAGCCCCGGATCCACCTAGCTCGGTTCTTCGTGGGGAAGGAACAGCGGGACGATCTGCAACAGCTGTATTTCCGAGACTACTACTGGCGGGATGAGGCGATTCCGCGACTGCGCGGACTCTGCGACGGCGATCTCGCCCACAAGTCGGATCTCTATACCGACGAGGAGAAGAGGAAGTCCTCCACGTACAACGAGTTCCGACTGCCCAACAATACCGAGGGCGGCTTGTACATGGCGCTCGACGGGTTGGACGGGGGTGCGGTCGTCTGTTCCTTCGGCAACTCCACTGAACGCGGAGGCTGGACCCACGATCAGATCGAGGCCATCGAGCGTCTCGGCCCTCACATCCGCCAGTTCGCGCGCGTCCGCCAGGTGCTTGCCGACGCTCGGGCCCTGGGTGCGTCGCTCACCAGACTGCTCGAGAACGGTCGTTCGGGGTTCATCCAGCTGGACCGCCGGGGCCGCATCCTCGAGGCGAACGACCGAGCCAGGAGTATCCTGCTCGGGCGCGACGGACTCGGCGACCAGCGAGGCGTGCTGACCGCCGAGAACAGGTCGGAGAACGAGAGGCTGGGATGCTTGCTGGCGCAGGCCCTTCCCCCGTACGGCGCTCAGGGGACCGGGGGATCGATGAAGGTGACGCGCCGGAAGGCCCGGACGCCGCTGGTCGTCGAAGTCCATCCCGTACAGCCTGCCGGGCAGGATTCTCGTGCGCGGAACGTCGGGGCGCTGGTGCTTGTTTCCGACCCCGCGGCCCGGCCTCCGGTGGATCCGGACCTGGCGGCTGAGATCCTGGGTCTGACGCCCGCGGAAAGCCGCGTGGCGTTGGCGGTGACCTCCGGCCGGACGGTGGCCGGCACGGCGCACGCCTTGGGCTGCGCCGAGAACACGGTCAAGACCCACCTCAGGCATGTCTACCGCAAGCTGGGCATCCGAAAGCAGAGTGAGCTCGTCCGCCGGGTGATGTCCCTGGGAGCCCTCCGACAGTCCCTATCCTGAGGAGACGTCCGAGCGGCGTGGCCGCGGGGCCCGGCACATGCCGCCTCGTATCCCCGAAGGCTGCGGGCACCGGCGACGTACTCTGTCTCGTTGCCGCGCATCCGCCGGGCCCCGGGCGACACGTAACCGACCCCCCAAGGATCACCCGAACGGGTGATGGCGGACCCCGTACCCGCCTCCACAATATTCGGTACGTCCATAAGCCCAGGCCCCGACGATCCCGACACGAACGGAGGCCCCGTGATACGTCTCGCACTGAAGCAGACCTCCCTCTTCGCAATTGTGCTGCCGGTCATCCTGTGCCTCCCGGCAGGTCTCCGCGGGCAGACCGAGGTGTCGCTGCAGGGAGGCATGAGCCTCGCAACCCTGGGAGGAAGTGACATAGAGAGCGCTGACTCTCGAGCGGGCCTCAGGGTGGGAGCCTCGGCCATCCTCCCGCTCACTCCCAGCCTGGACCTCCAACTCGGTGCCGCCTACGCGGCGAAGGGGGCGACCGAGCAGGGATTCGGCCTCGAAGTCGACCTTGAGCTCGGCTACCTGGAAATGCCACTCCTCCTGAGGTTCAGCCCCTCTGCCGCCGGCACCATATCTCCGCACTTCATGGCCGGCCCGGCGCTCGCCCTTCGCGTCAGCTGCAACGCGGCCGCCTCGGCGGAGGGCTTCGAGATCTCCGCCGACTGCGATGACGAGTTTGATGACCTGAAGTCGATGGACCTCGGGGCGATGGCCGGTGCCGGCCTGGACATCGCAACGTCGGGATCCCTCTCCGTCTCGGTGGATGTCCTCTACAACTTCGGTCTGTCGTCCATTTCCGAATCGGACGATGTGAAGAACCGCGCGTTCTCGCTCCTGGCGGGGGTCAGGTTTCCCATAGGACAGTGAGAGCAGGTCATTCGTTGTGTTTCTTCCGGTGGGCGGGGTGGTGGCATTCCGCCCGCTGACGGGACCGGCCGGACGACCATGAGCCGGCACACGCCAGCTGCAGCCCACCTGGGCATCCTGTTCGCGACGTCCGTTACGGGATGTGGAGGCAGCGACAGCCCTACAGGCCCAGCCGCAGGTGCTCAGGGTGCCGAGTTCCCGACAGTAAACCCGGTCGTGGCGGAGACATGGTGCGTGCGGGGCTCTCTCCAGGTTCCGGGCCGTGGGAGCGGACCCATCAGCTCTATGGACTGCATTGCGGCTGCTACGGCGACGGTGCTGAGTGTACCCATGGGCGCCGGTCCGGACTCGTACTTCGAGACATGGCGCCTGAGGGTTCCTGAGGGAACCATCCTCACCCTCTCGGTCTCATCGGACTTCGACAGCTTCCTCGACGTGTATCGCGTGCCGAACGTTGCCGACTCGTCCATTGCCGCATGGGTCGACTCCGACGATGACGGCAATCTACAGCAGGGCCTGGATGCTGAACTCGAAGTGACCGTCATCCAGGGCGTCGAGTCCTGGGTCATGGTGTCCGGTTATGACGCGACTGACATGGGGCCTTACGACACTTCAGCCAGTCTTTCTCCCTGATGGGTGGCCTGCCTGTGCGGCGCAAGGCCAGACCGGCCTATAGGCTTCAGCCCGTGGTCCCGGGATCAGGCGAATGGAGACGTGGAGTCTCAGGAGGTTCCACGAGGAAGTGTGACGCGCCGGAGATTCCTGATTGGTCGCGCTCGGACTGGTGCAGATGTCGACGGAGTCCCGCCCGCTGCCGTGAGGAAGCGCGCTTTCCCGATCGGATCCCGAGAGCTGCCGCCACTCTTCGCACTCCCTATTTCAGCCAGCCCAGTCCTCCCCGGAAGCCTCACGGCAGAGATGGGCCTTTCCCCCCGGGCAGCAGCGGACGTGAGAACCCGTGAAGACTCCAAGACTCGCCACAATAGCCACCCTGCTCCTGGCCGCCGGCTGCGGAGATTCGCCAACCGAATCTGCCAGGACGGAGGGCCCCGATCTGATCGTCTCGGTGCCCGACGTTCCGAGGAGGGTGCCCCACGGGGGCAGCTTCTCGGTGCAGGTCGAGGTGCTGAACCGGGGGACGAGGACGGCACGCAGGACACAGGTGCGCGTCCTGCACTCGGTCGACCAGGTGATCAGCGCCGACGACGCCGTCCTGGGCTCCGCGTTCACCGACACGATTGCCGTGAATGAAACGGACCGTGTGGTGATCGGCGTGGAGCCTCCCCAGGGGGAGTTCGGGACGCTCTTCTACGGGGCCTGTGTGGATCCGCTGCCCGACGAGCTCGATCCAGGCAACAACTGCTCGAGCGCCACAGGGGTCGAGGTTTACATGCCGTCCCCTTTTGGCTGGGTCGTCGATAGGAGCCATGAGTCCCTGACGAGCAGGATCATGGGCTCGGGGCAGACGAGCTACCAGATATACCGCAGCGACGCGGAAGGAGGGGGCTACGGTCTCGTCACCGAGCTGCCGGCTTCGGGCGAGGCCACGACGTACGCCGACGGGGGTCTCGAGCCCAACACCGTCTACTACTACAAGGCGGTCGCCTGCAACGGCCCGGTGTGCTCGGAAGACTCAAACGAGTGGGGTGGTCTGACCGAGGTCGTGGGGCCGGTTGACATTCCTGCGGTCCCTAGGATCCGGGGAGAAAAGGTCAATGTGCCCTTCGGCACCGACAAGGCGCGCGTGCACTGGGATCCCGTGCCTTGGGCCACGTACTACAGGGTGTACCACGACAACCATCTCGACGCCGAAGTCTCAGCCCCCGCCACCAGCTACTACGACAATCACCCCAACACCTTCTTGGGCGCGTACCAGGCTACTTCCTACCGCGTGCAGGCCTGCAACAAGGCCGGGTGCTCCGACTTCTCGGAGACGGTTACCATGCTCATGCCACCGTGGTCGACATAGATCGAGCGGCATGGCCGCCCCGTCGTACCGGACTCATGAGTCCGGTACGGCGGGGGAGACGTCGTCCCACCTGGCGGTGAGAATCGGCGATGCCGTCGATTCCCGGAGGGTCTCGATGGCGGATGCCACGTCGCGGTGGACGCGGCGTGCAGATGCGTTGTGACGGGATGGTTGCGACCTAGCTGCCCGGCATTACGGCGTTGCACGAATGCGGGAGGTCGCTCGCGTCGGCACAGTTGGCCAGCAGATCGGTACCGCGGCGCATCACGACGCGATGCACCTCCTCCCCGACGACTGAGAGGGTGGCGGCCACCTTGGGCTCGACGAACGCCCCTGGCTCGTCGCTCTTGAGCAAGAGGCGGAGGAGGACGTCGTGGCCGTGGACGAGCGGCACATCCCCGGCCGGACGCTGAACGCCCTCCTGCAGATAGACCATCGGAAGCGAGAGCGTGACCTTCTCCGGATGTCCGCGGGTGGCGCCGTCCGCCACCCGTCACCCGGCCATCCACTGCTAGAAGGTCCCGGCGGGGAAGCACCGAGGCCGGTGTTCGCGAATGCGAGGGTCCCGAGACCCTTCAGCTCGGTCCGACGGAAGGGAAGCCAGCCTTCGATCTCCCGGTTGCCGCTGACCCATATCGTCTCCAGCTCGGCCATCGAATCGATCACCGCCGGAAGGTCGCCGGAGAGATCATTGTCGCCGAGGTCTAGGATCCGGAGTCCGGTCAGGTTCGCGATCTCCCACGCGAGCAGGCCCCTAAGTCGGTTGGCCGGGAGTGCGATCTCGCGCACACGCCCCCCCCGGTGGTGACGCCGTTCCAGTCGTCGAAGGCCGAGCTGCCCGTCCACCCCATGCCCGTGGTCCGTCCATCCCCCCCGGTCTCGGCGAAGAATGCCCCGAGAGCGAGTCGCTCGATCTCTGCCGGATCGCACGCTGCGCCCTCCGCCTGAACTGCGGCGGGCCACTCCCGAAAATCGCAATCGATCTGCGGGCAGAGTCCCGTCTCGTAGAAGAAGAACTCTGATAGCGACTCGAGCTGCACGAGGGCGTGGGGGGGGGAGCCCCTCGAGTCCGGGGCTGCAGCAGAGAATCAAGCTCTCGAGAGTACGGATATCACCGACTTCCGGGGGGAGCGGTCCGGAGAGGTTGGTCTCGCAGAAGCCGAGGGATCTCAACGCGGGAAGCCGGTCGAGCTCGGGCGGGATTCGACCGCTCAGCGAGTTGTCGTCGAAGTTGAGAATGGAGAGCTGGTCCAGCCGGTCGAAGGAGCGGGGGATCGGACCATCCAGGCCATCATCATAGAGCTGAACGTAGCGCACGCGACCGTTCCGGTAGTTTGTGACACCGGCCCACTCGGAGAGGGGTACATCGTTGATGCAGTTCGTCGTTTCCCGCCAGCCGTCCCCGCCTACGATGCGGTAGAGGACCCTCAGGACATCCCGGTCGCTCAAGATCTCGACGACTCCCACTCCGGTTGGTGTCGCGAGCGAATCCAGCGTGGCGGTGACCCCCGTGGAACCCAGCCGAACCGCGATGACCAACTCTCCCGCACAACGAAGGCGACAGACGGATCGTCGCACACCCACGCTACCGCCGCGCCCGGCATCCCCTGCCCGTCGGCATCCTTAGCCCGTCCAACCGGCTCGCTGCTCCCGCACCGCACACGCCACGGCCGCCGCACTCCCGACGGCCTTCCCGTCCACAGCTTCCGGACACTGCCCGCCGACCCCGCCACCCCACTCGCAACAGCGTTCAGCCCACCGCCGAGGGAGCCGTGGCCGCCGATGTCCTCGTCGGCCCCACGACCGTTGAGTCCGACGCCCGCCGCCTCCTTGAGGTCGGACCCTGCAAACTACCCAGTAGCGTATACCCATCGACCACGTCTATATTACATTCCAGCAATAGCTTAACCCGTTTCACTACCGTAGAATTTCGGGGTAGCCGGGTGAGGGTGTTGCGTGCGCTTCCGCACCGGATGTGTATGATGGGATCGTTGAACACTCAATTCGATGAACCACGCTGGGGGCCATGGCCCGCGCGGGACAGCGACACTATGGAACCAAACAGGCTTGCACCTGTTAATTCATGTGTTAACATGGTAGGCTCATTCAGGTGCGGCTGATCGTTCTGATATCGGGGCCCAAGAGAACGATCAGTTGTCTGGAGACACGGTCTGGTCGACGACCCGCAGAGGAGTTCCTGTATGGCCTCCCCGACGCCGGAGCGCGAATTGCTGCGGTGCTTGATCACTTGGCAGAACACGGGACACTACGGAGCCCTGAGAAATTCAAGAAACTAGCCGGCACCGACGGGATCTGGGAGCTGCGCCACAGGGAGGCCCGGATTCTGTGCTTCCACCATGCGAAGCATATAGTGCTGGCGTTTGGCGTACATAAGAAAGCGGATCGGCACCGCCGGAGTGATCTCCGCCGGGCCGAGCAGATGAAGAGAGTACTTCTAGAGAGCAGTCCCGACAGAGAGGAGTAGGAGCTACAATGGAGAGAACCTCCGGTTGGTTCCAGCACGTGCTGGGTGATCCCAAGCGTAGACAGGTATTCGAAGAGGAGAAATTGATCCTGTCGGTGGCCGAAGGGATCTGGGAGGCGATGGATCAGTGCTGCGTAACACGAGCCGAGGTAGCGGATAGGCTCGGGACGACCCGAGCGAATATCACACAGCTCCTTAGCGGTTCGAGGAACATGACCCTGAAGAGTCTCGCCGCATTGTCCTACGCCTGCGGAGTCAGGGTCTCCCTCAGCTTCCAGCCAGTGCCAGAGCTGTCAGGCGCCACCTCTGCCTACGAACCCCAGCAGGCGCAGATACCGAAGTTCGCGTTCTCGTGGGACGATGGACCGACAGCGCCGCCGACAGTCTCGCAGCCTCCGGCTACGTTGTCGTCCGCTGCCGCCCAGGGCGGCGCCAACCGTCCGTACGAGCTGGTCGCCTGAACCCTAGGCAGATTCCGTGGACGCCCAACCCACCGATCTCCAGCGGGCTGCGCGAGTGTCGAGGGCTGTAGAGATCATGTCGATCACTCTGGCGGCGCTCGACCTACAGTCCGAGCTGCCACCCGATGCGGCACCGCCAGAGAGCCTGCGTTGTCGGTATGGGGCACGGGGAGCCAAGTACGAGGTTATTGAGGAGGGCCTCGTGGTGTCGGTTTCCCTAATGTTCGCGGTGTCTGACGACGGCAATGGCGACGAGGTTCTGTTGTCGATCACCGCGACGTTCACGGCGGTGTACTCTGTACCTGAGCCATCCAGCTATTCGCCCGACGACCTTGAGTGTTTCGCGAGGCTGAATGGCACTTACAATGTGTGGCCGTACTGGCGAGAGCTGCTCCATACAATGGGCGGTCGCGCGGGGCTGCCCGGCCTCGTGGTCCCGGTGTTTCGTCCAGAACAGGCATAGAAGAATAATCGGGCGGAATAGAGCCCTGAATTCCTAGCGTTCCGCGACCCGCGTGCTCGCCTCCCCCGACGCCGCAACGAGGGACTGGAGTTACCCTGCTGTTGACCTGCCCCGTCTTGACGGTCCACCCGTCCAAGGCGAAGGCCAGGAGTGTTTAGCCCTGCCTGTCTCAAACACGTGGGGCAATGGCAGGGCTAGAAGACCGTGCTGAAGGGTACTTGTCTACACGCCCACCGAGATGCATGCGCAAGCCTCCAACGGGTGCGACGGCCCGGATGCAGCCTCATCTCTCAAGCCTGACCGCTTCTCCGAGCCCCCGGACGGTCCTGACATTGAAGGAGTCCGTCAGCCCGAGGGTGGTGGGCACGGCATCCTCCCAATCGCGGAGGATGCCCCTGATCTGTCCGGTAGCCGGATCGGTAATGACCGAGAGCGCACGTTCGTTCGCCGCGCTCACGGTCACCGTCCCCTCGGGTCCGGCCAGCGTGAGACGGTTGAGTGACCCGACCCACTCCGCCTCGATCGGCACCGTGAAGAAGAAGTACTTGTTGCCGAACTGGTCCTCCCCCGGCGTGAACGCTAGGGAAAGCTCGACCTCCCCGTCCCTCCCGATGCCCTCGAGGCGGTACGGCCCGGCCTCCTCGGGAAGACGCGCCGTGGTGGTCATCGGGAACGGGGGCTCGATCCTGGGTTCGCCGTTCACGACCCCGCCCCAGAGGACGAGCGTTTCGGACGTCGCTCCCGCGCCCGCCATGACGGCTGCCTGCAGGCCTTCCACCCGGGCACGGTGATCGATCACCTTCTCGAAGTGGTAATCGCTGAGCCACCCCTGATCGTAGCAATAGCCCATGATGTCCCGGCGGCGGTCCGGCGAGAGCACGGTGCCGTCACGGAAGTCGTACCCCCAGACTCCGATGCCCCCGTTCGCGTAAGGGAACTCCGGATCGGGCGCGGGGGGATCACCGCACCGCGTATGGCGCAGGTTCAGGTTATGCTCCACCTCGTGCGCCAATTCGGCGTCCCACGGCCTGCCGATGCTCACCCACCCGCCGAGGCGTGCGACGCCGCGCACCCGGCCCGCTTGGCTTGCGGCCGCGCCGTACCAGTAGCCCTGTCCGCTTTCGGCCGCGCGTACGGCTTCCAGCTCGAGGACGAGGCGCCACTGGTCGTCCTCATCGGTCAGGTCGAGCGAGGTCACGTAGGTCTCGCGGCTCCTGGCGCGGAACTCGGAGAAGGGGAAGGCGTCGGAGGAGACCGACTTCCGGGCTCTCGTCGCTGATGGTCCCGGTCCATTCGAAGACCGAGGAATCCGGCCGGACCGCCTCCACGACGGGGACCACGGTCAACTCCATCGGAGGCACTCCGATCACCTTGAGGGGCTCGGAGCCGGAAACCGGGAACCGCGTCCGGCTCCCCGGGGCGAGGGGCACGAGGCCTCCGGGGTCCGCCTCCACGACCAGCCCGGTGCCGGCCACGATGTAGCGGCCCGGGATCACGGCGTTGTACGAATGCCGGAGTTCGCTCTCGTCGGCGAGAGTGGCCAGGAGATCGGCGTCGCGGCGCATCACGACGCGGTGCACCTCCTCCCCGCCGACAGAGAGGGTCGCTGCCACCTCGGGCTCGAAGAACGCCCCCGGCTCGTCGCTGTTGAGGAAGACGCGCAGTAGGGCGTCGCGGCCGTGGATGAGCGGCACATCCCCCGCCGGGCGCTGGACGCCCTGCGTCAGATAGACCACCGGAAGCGAGAGGGTGACCTCCTCCGGATTGCCGCAGGTGGCGCCTTCGGCCGCCCGCAGCCCGGCCATCCACTCCTGGAAGGTCCCGGAGGGGGAGGCGCAGAGGCCGGTGTTGGCGAATGCGAGGGTCCCGAGACCCTCGAGCTCGGTCAGCCGGAAGGGAAGCCGGCCTTCCATCTCCCGGTTACCGCTGACCCGTATCGTCTCCAGCTCCGCCATCGAACCGACCACCGCCGGAAAGCCGCCGGAGAGGTCGTTCTCTCCGAGGTCGAGGATCCTCAGTCCGGTCAGGTTCGCGATCTCCGGCGGGAGCGGGCCCCGGAGTCCGTTCGCCGGGAGTGCGACCTCGCGCACACGCCCCCCGCCGGTGGTGACGCCGTGCCACTCGTCGAGGGCCGCGCCGCCCGTCCAGCCGGTGCTCGTGGTCCATCCATCCCCCCCGGTCCCGGCGAAGAATGCCCCGAGAGCGAGCCGTTCGGTCTCTCCCGGACCGCACTCCGTGCCCTCCGCCTGGACCTGGGCGAGCCATGCCCGGAAATCGCTGTCGATCTGCGGGCAGAGTCCCGTCTCGTAGAAGAGGAACTCGGAGAGCGACTCGAGCTTCATGAGGGTGCGGGGCATGAGCCCGCCGAGTCCGGGACTGTAGCAGAGACTCAGGCTCTCGAGGGTGTGGATATCGCCGATTTCCGCCGGGAGCGGTCCGGAGAGGTTGGTTTCGCAGAGGCCGAGGGATCTCAACGCGGGAAGCTGGCCGAGCTCGGGCGGGATGGGGCCGCTGATCTCGGTCCGTCCGAGATACAGACGCTCCAGGGCGGGAAGGCTGCCCAGTTCGGGCGGTATCGGCCCCGTTAGCGGGTTGGTGCTGAGCTGAAGGCTCTCCAGACGGGCCAGGTTACCGAGCTCGGGCGGGATGGCGCCGGTGAGTTCGTTCTGGAAGAGCCAGAGGAACTCGAGGTTGGAGAGCCGGCCGAGCTCGGGCGGAATGGCGCCCGAGAAACCGTTCCTGGGGAGGAGGAGATCCTCGAGCGAGGTCAGCTCACCGAGCTCCGGGGGGATCGGTCCCGCCATCCGGTTGTCGTTCACGGAGAGGTGCTCGAGGGCCTTGAGCCTCGCGAGCTCTGGCGGCAGCGGGCCCGAGACCTGGTTGCGGGAGATCGAGAAAAAGGCGAGCGAGGTCATCTCGCCGACCTCCCCGGGCAGCGGACCGTCGATCCGGTTGTCGCTCAGGACCAGCTCTTCCAGCCTCTTCAGCTTCCCGAGCGAGGGGGGGAGGGGCCCGGTCAGCTCGTTCTCGAAGAGAGCGAGCACTACCAGCGACTCGAGGCTGCCGACCTCGCCCGGGATGGGGCCGGAGAGGTTGTTCCGGGAGAGGTAGAGGGTGTCGGCGCTCGCGAGGCCCCCGATCTCCATCGGGATCCTCCCCTCGAGCTCGTTGCTGGAGAGGAGCACGGTCCGGGCCCTGGACAGTCGGCCGATCTCCGGCGGAATCGGCCCCGAGAGGGCGTTTCCGTGGAGCAGGAGGCGTTCAAGACGGGTCAGGTCGCCGATCTCCGGGGGGAGGGGACCGCGAAGATCGTTGTCCGGGAGGATCAGCTCGGTGACATATCCGTCCTCGTCGGTTCTGACGCCGCTCCACGTATTGATGGGCAGCTCCGTCAGCCAGTTCCCGCTCTCCTCCCATCCCGGGCCGTCCGTCGCCCTGTAGACGGCGGCGAGTGCCTCCCGGTCGGTGGTCACCGGGATGCACCGGAGCGGATCGTCCTCGGTCTCCCGGATGGACCCGTGCCAGGCCCTGAGCCCGCTCGGGATGCACAGATGCGTCCCTCCGAAGTAGAATTGGTCGAGGGTGAGCCGGGCGAAGGTCTCCGGCACCGGACCGGAAAGCTCGTTCCCCGAGACGCCGAGGTAACGAAGGCCCGCCATCCCGCCCATCTCCGGCGGTAGCGGGCCCGAGAGCTCATTGTCTCTGAGGTAGAGGTCCCGAAGCTCTCGGAGCTGGCCGATCTCCGGAGGGATCCGGCCGGTGAGCGAGTTGCCGGCCAGGCCGAGGATGAAGAGCTGGTCCAGCCGGCCGAGCGACCGGGGGATCGGACCATCCAGGCCGTTCTCGCGGAGCTCCAGGTAGCGGACGCGGCCGTTGGCGTAGGTCGTGACACCGGCCCACTCCGAGAGGGGTGCGTCGGTGAGCCAGTTCGTGTTGTCCCCCCAGCCGTCCCCACCCGTCATGCGGTAGAGGAGCCTGAGCACATCCCGGTCGGTCGAGATCTCGAAGACCTCCACGCCGGCCGATGCCGCAAGCGAGTCCAGCGTGGCAGTGACCGCGGTGGAACCCGGCCGGACCGCGGTGACCAGCCCTCCCGCATCAACGGCCGCAACGGCTGGGTCGTCGCTCGCCCACGCTACCGCTGCGCCCGGAATCGTGTGCCCGTTGGCGTCGGCGACTGCCGCCAGGAGGGTCGCCGTGTCTCCCACCGCCTCGAAGGTGAGCGCGTCCGGCACGAGCGAGAGCGTCGCCGGCACCTGCCGGACCGTCACCGCCACGCGTGCGCTCACCGCGCCCGACGTCGCCGAAACCGATGTCGTACCACTGCCCGCTGCCGTGACCCGGCCTCCGGCATCCACCACTGCCACTGTCGTATCGCCGCTCGCCCACCGGATCGAGGCTGCACCCCCTGCGTTCCCCCTCCGGTCCACGGCGGTCGCCGCCAGCGTGGCCGTGTCCCCGAGAGCCGTGAAGAGGAGCTCGGTCCGGTCGAGCGAGATCGAGACGGCATGGAATTCGACGGTAACCGCCGCGCTGGCCTCGCGGCCGCCGGCCCTCGCGATGACCTCCGTCCTCCCCGTGGCCACCGCCGTCACGAGACCGGCCGCGCTGACCGTGGCCACCGCGGCGTCCCGGCTCGCCCACGCGACCTGCACGCCCTCGACCGGGTGCCCGTTGGCGTCGGCGACCGCCGCCACGAGGGTCGCCGTGTCTCCCGCCGTCTCGAACACCAGCGAATCCGGCACCAGCGAAATGGTCGCCGGGGCCTGCCGGACGGTCACGGCCGCGCTCCCGGCCGCCGGACCCGCCGACGCCGTGACCGTCGCGGTGCCGTTTCCCGCCGCCGTCACGAGACCGGTCGCATCCACCGTCACGACGGCGGCCGCGCTTGAGGACCAGGTGACGGCCGCTTCGGGCATCGGGTTGCCGTTCCGGTCCCGCACCTCGGCCGTGAGCCGGGCGGTGTCGCCGAGCGCAGCCAGGTCGATGGTCCCGGGGAGGATCGAGATCGAGGTGGGAGCCTCCGGAGGCGGGGCCGTGGGCTGGTCTCCCGAGCAGCTCCCGAGCAGCCAGACGAGAAGGAGGGCCGGGAACGAGCGGCCGCGGCCACCGGTGCCGCGGGGTCCGGAGGTCACCGTATCCGATGGGCCGGAGTGGCTGGGCATGCCCTCAACCGCGCATGACCGCGGTCACGACGGCCACCTCCGGGAGGACCGGGCCGACGCTCGAGCCGGAGGCGATCCGTCCGGCCGCATCCTGCCGGTCTTCCGGTCTCCGGCAGTTGGTCGGCACGGAGCAGAGGGAGGGGAGCGATCGCGGGACGGACTCCCGATGGAGCAGTCTGATCATCGGGTTGTCGCGCGTCTGCGGGGGACCGGGCTTCCTCGTTTCCGGCGCTGCTTGAGCGGCGTGGAGTCTTCACCCGTCGGAGGTTACGGGCTGCCGCCCGGCGGAACAACGCGATGCGGTGGCTCCGGTCAGCTCTCTCTCACCCCCGCCGGGGCGCCCGCCGGGCTCGGGCGGGCCGACCGGGGAGAGCCGGGCTGGCGGGGCGAGCTGCGCGGCCGTCGGACCGCGCCGGCGCCGGTCCCTTGGGTGGGCGCCTATATATATAGACGGTGAGCCCCTTCCCGCCGCGGTTCGGGCCCTTCCGCGAAGAGCGGCCAGCCGCACCCGGCCCGGAGCGGAAGGAGGAACGGTTCCCCTGTCTCGAGCCTGGCCTCGGCGTCGGCCGGGTCCGTGGCCGCTCCGACATCGAGCGATGCGCCCCTGGCCGTGCATGCTGCGGTGACGCGCGCCGGCGTGCGGCTCGTGTAGGGTCACGGCCGCGGCCACGAAGTTGGGGAAGGACTCCTCCGTCACGGCCGTCGCGTCCTGGCCCGGACACCGGGTGGCCGGATCCACGACCTCCGGGGCGACGGGATCCGGGACGAAGCCGTGGGCCTATGGGACGTCGGTTATCCCGGTTCCCGGGAGCGCGTCCCGGCCTTTGGCGGCGGGTGCGGGAGACGGCTGCCTGCGGGCACGGACACCGGGTCCGGGGCAGGGGAGGATCCGGACTCGGCGGGGCTCGCGGGACACGCGGTCCAGTCCCGCCGACGCCCGCCGAATCCGCCCGGAAATCCACTTGCGGAATCGGGGGTTCGGGGTCACCTTAGGTGCCGACTGCGGCCATGGGTTCAGCTCCCGTGGCCGCCCCGGTTTTGTGACGCAGGGTTCAGAAATCCGTGGCCGGAAGTCGGAAGTCCGGTAGCCCGTGCCGGTGGGAATGTGGAGAACACGTCGAATATCGGTGCAAAACCCCGGAATCCGGCGGGAAAAATGTGGAAACATGCCGGTCCACGGTGGGTGAACGGTGTTGATCCCGGCGAGATCGACCGGTACGAAGTGGCACCGCACTTGCAGTATGGGAAGGAATGAAGGTGAAGTCGTTGTCAGGCCCGACATGCCGGAGGGGCAGGTCGGGGGTCGGCCCGAGGGGGCCGAGGTTCACAGGAGAGGCGTCCAGAGAGATGCCCGAACAACAACAGGGGGAGCGGGATTCCGACATGCGGGAATCGCGGCAAGGAATCGTACAAGTTCAACCAGGACTGCACGATCCGCGCGTCTTGCCGTTCGGTGATGTCGGGATCTGCCGGCCCGCAACAGCGGTCAAACCGCGTCAATTGGCGAGCATGAAGTTGGGGTGTTTTCGTCGGGCCCGGGCACATCGGGTGCGGCAGCAGGCGGCCAGAGGGCCGAACTCTTACGAGGCGTCCGTAGGGATGCCCGATAATTCCAGCGAAGGGAGACTCCGAATGAATCTCAATCGCCCGATTCCGGCACATGGGAATCGCGGCAGGGAATCGTATAAGTCTAACCGGGACTGCACGATCCGCGCGTCTTGCCGTTCGGAGAATTCGGGATCTGCCGGCCCGCAACAGCGGGCATACCGTGTCAATTGGCGAGCATGAAATCGAGTGTTTTCGTCGGGCCTGGGCATGCCGGGTGCGACAGCAGGCGGCCAGAGGGCCGAACGTGCACCGGACGTCTAGAGGGATGTCCGAACGACCAAAGGAAGGAGAAATTTGACATGAAGATCAATCGGTTTGCTCTGGTGGCCGGGGTGTTGGCGCTGGGGGTGGCCGCGTGCGGCGACGACGTGCAGGTCGTCGAGCCCACGCCGCCGCAGCCCCCGCTCCCGCCGGCTGTCACGGCCTCGATGGCGCCCGCCTCGGCGTCGGTGCTCATCGGAAACAGCGTGGTGTTCGCCGTCAACGCCTCCGGAGGAGTCGCGGGCGACGCGGCAAGCTGGACCTGCGCCTCGTCGAACAGCGGGATCGCGACGGTGAGTGTCGTGAGCGCCGGGTGTCAGGCGACGGGAGTCGCGGCCGGCAGCGTCACAATCACCGCCACGGTGACGAAGTCCGGTGAGACGGTGAACGTGGGCGCCCAGCTCACGGTCACAGAGGAGGCTGCGGGCGAGCCGGCCTTCATCATCCTGAAGGGTGTCACCGGCGAGGGCGAGACGGACGCCAGCGGGCTCAAGGGCCGGGTGGATGTGAATCTCGCTGTCGAGCGTGGCGACCAGACGCTCGAGCGGCTTTCGGTGCTTGTCGACGGCGAGGTGGCGGCGTACCAGTCGTTCGGGAGCCCGGCCATGGCGGCGCCGGAGGACGACGCGGCCGCCGAGCAGGCCGTCTACGACTTCACCCTCTCGTTCGATTCGGACGGCTACGATTTGCACGGCGACCACTTGCACGTGGACTACATGAACGGGGAGCACTCGATCTCGGCCGAGCTCCAGATCGCGGGCGGGATGATGGCCGACGGTATGATGGGTCACGAGACCATCTCGTCGAACGTCATGACGGTGGAATTCGATAATGACGACGGGTTCATCGTCACCGCGGATCTGGGCCACAACAGCGCGCTCGGCGACGGCGGGAAGCGCTGGTACGGTGGCCCGACCAACGGCCACATCGTGATTTCCGCGCTGGCGGTGAGCTACAGCGGCGCGGAGATCGGGGAAGTTGCCGTGGGCTTGGAAGGCTGCGACGCCGAGGAGGCCGAGGGTGACGATCACGGTAATGGTGGCGATGACCCTCATGCCGCCGCAGACATATCGTTCGAATTCGACTGCGAGGGTGAGGACGCCGACCGAGCCATCACCGTTTCCTCGGCCGGTGAGACCCTGACCATCCTGAACGCGGACGATCTGCCCGAGGCCAACATCGACATGGAGGGTCCGGATAGCGCTCCGATCATCGTAGCGAACCGCAATGGCCGGGAGGAGGGCTGGATCAACGCGGCGGTGGGAATCGCGGGCGAATACCATGACAAGAACGCCAAGGACAACTGGCTGGTCGAGGGCGGTGAAGGTGACACAGGTGTCGGCGGCTACCACATGGCGGTCCGGATCGGAGCGGATCTTGAGAAGGCCCTGGAGGCGTCGGCTTCGTCGAGTGTCCCGGCCGAGAGCGACGACAACGACGCCTACTGCGCGGTTGCCGTGGCCACGGACGACCTCGGGAACTTGGCTGGGCTCCCGGATGCGGACGACGACTGCCGCGAAGCGCCGGCCGGTGAAGATGTGATGGTGACCCTCATCGACACCGTTGATAATGACACCACGGTCGCGTACGGCTTCGACATCACGCCAGCTGACAGCACAGATGCCAAAAGTGTGAGCTTTTCCGAACAGACCCTAATGTTCGGTGTCGACACGACGGCTCCGACGGTCGAGTTCGCGGACGCGGATAGCCTGCGGTTCAACAGCGACATTGGCGACATCGCGCTCGAGCCCGAGGATGACGAGAGTGACGTCGGAAACTCCGGGCTGGCTGACGACGATGGCCTGCAGGTACGCGTCCAGAGGCGAGATGCCTCCAAGACCGCCTACCTCACGGTCGCGGCCGACGGCAGCATCAGCAACACCGCACAGACGGATGACGGGGACGATTACACGTCCATCACCGACGAAGATGTCGACTTCACGGACCCGGCAGACGCGTACTACACGGTCACGGCGATGGCGCAGGACAAGGCCGGCAACAGCTCGGATGTGATCGGCTACACCCTCGTGTACGACGACGGCGATCCTACGGCGACGGCTCCTGCCGTTCCGGGCGTCATCGAGGCAGGCAAGGCGTTCGACGGGGCTGCCTACCTGAACGATGGCCTGTCGATTCGGGACTATTACGGGCATGCGTCGTACGGCGTCAACTTCAACCTCGGGATCGGCGTGCCGATAGAGGTGGATGCGTTCAACGCCGCTTCGCTCACATACTTGAACCATCCGGTCACCGCCACCGTGGGCATTCACACGACCGGCGGCGTCCTGCCTCCGTATGCGGCGTTGCAGACGGCAACGGGTGCAACCCCCACGGCGATGAGCGGAGTCTCGGTGTTCGTGCGTGACCAGACGAACGACTACCAGAGCGCGGACGAGAAACTCAGTCCGACGGGGGCACCGGACAAGGATAGTGAGGATGATATCTTTGCCACCGGAGCCTTCAACGTCGCGTGGAAAGGACTTGGCGGCGACGCTGGCGATGATTACGACGTCTGCGCCCTCTCGGGAGGGTGTGGTGACGAGACCGGCACCACCGAAGACGAGGAAGATTTCCCGACCTCGCTCAAGGTCGAGATCGAATACCAGAACACCGCGTCGGGGACGTTCAGCAATCCGCTCGAGAGGGTGGACTTCTGGGTAACGGATGTGAACGGCACATCTTGGTACGTCGGTTCGGACACGAGCGGCACGAGCGGCCGTGTGGGCGGCACCGGCGATGACGCCCGCTACCGCATGTGGTCGTACTCCGTGACGCTCTCGGGGGAGTTGATCAACATGGCGACCAGATCAGATACCGGCGGCACCGGGACCCCGATGATCGTCGCGATCGGCGTGAACGACGAAAACGTGGGGCTGAGCCAGTCGACGAACGTCGACATCAGCACCGAGAAACCGTAGGAACGACCTGTATCCGGCGAGCACTCCGCTCGCGCTGAATGGGGAGGGCCCGGCCGGAAGGCCGGGCCCTTCTTGTTGGTGTGCCCGGCATGCCCTGTATCTGGAGTGAGAGTCTCTAACGGGCGGAGGCAGCACCGAACCGCATAGCCGAGGGCAAGGACGCCCGTCGCGAGGCGGGGTCTGAAGGAAGCCGGAGGCGAAACGCGGCCCCGACGACGAGGAATCGAATAGAAGGCCAACGACCGTGGGGTGAGCCGGCCAAGTAACAGTGATGCCCGAAAGCTACCCGGACGCGGCGGGGGTAAATCCGGTGGGGACTGCGGGAACGAGACGAGGCTTACCCTGAGAGGCCTCCAGGACTGTCCGGTTCGGAATCCTGACCGACCTGCTGGACTCTCTGGAGAAGGCCAAGCCGGCGGGCTCAACCACCACCTCCCGATGCTCACCCCCCCGGCAACTCTTGGTCGTTGAGGAGATCGGCTACCTGCCGGTCACCCAGAGCGGTGTGGCCCTCTTCTTCCAGCTCATCAACCGGCGCTGCGGGGGTGCTTCGACGGTACCGACATCGAACAAGGCAGGCGCCGCGGCGTAGATCCTGATCTCGGACCGGTCGGTCGTCAGGTGACTGCCGCGCCTGTGCGGTCGGATTCGGCATCGGCGAGCTTGCCGGGGATCTTCCGGCGCCTTGGAACCGTAACATTACCCGGCCCTCAGAAGACGAATGATCGATCCTGGATCCGAGGAGACGAGCATGTCTGGACAAAATGCGAGGCAGCAGACACGCACGAGAACCGGAACGATGACCCGGCACACCTGGAGGCTTGCATTCGGCGCGGTCCTGGTCGCGTCTGCAGTGGCGGCACTGACCGCGCTGCCGGCAAGCGCCCAGCAGGCCGACGAGACCGAGGCCGACGAGAGGATCGCCGAGCTCACGCAGCGGCTGGAGGAGACGCGGGAACGGCTCCAGCTCACCGACGAGCAGATCGAGCTCCTGTTCCCGGTCCTGCGGGAGAACCTCGAGGCCACGGCGGCCGTCCTCGAGGAGTACGGCATCGATCTTCGCAGTCTCGCCGAAGGGAACCCTGCGAACCGCGGCCGCCGTCTCAACCTTCGTCAGCTTCGCTCGCTGCGGGGTGACCTGGACGAGGTCCAGGAGGAGATGCTCGAGCGCATCAAGGAGCTGGGATTCCTGAGCGAGGAGCAGCTCTCCGAGTTCCGGGATGTGCAGGAGGAGCAGCGGGAGGTGCTCCGCGAGCGGATCCGCGGCCGTCGCGGCGGCTTCTAGCCGCGCGTCTCGGGGAAGGACCCAACTGGCCGTTGACGAACGGCGGGGAGATCCGGGACGGGCCGGAGGGTCCACGCGGTATTCTTTCAGAAGCGGCGCCATGATCCCCGTAAGGGAGGAGGCGAGGGGCGTGAGCAATCGCCGCATCATCCTCGGGATCATCGTCCTGGCAGCCGTCGTCCTGACGGGCGGCGTCACTTGGATCGTGGTCCTTCCGGACGGGACCGGCGATCCGTCCGCCCCCGTTGTCGTGAACGCTCCGGAGTTGGAGGCCACTGCCGGGAGCCAGCGGGTGTACCGGATCGACCCCGGCCGGTCGACGGCCCGCTACCAGGCGTTCGAGGAGTTCATCGACGCCACGGTAGGCTCGCCGGTAGGAGAGACGTCGGCGGTCGCGGGAGACATCCTGATCGATCCCGGCGACCCGGCGGGCAGCCGGTTCGGGCCCATCCTCGTGAACGTCGAGTCGCTGGCGTCGGACAGCAGGATGCGCGACTCGCGGCTGCGTAAGGCGTATCTCGAGTCGTCCGAGCACCCGGAGGTCGAGATGCGCTTCGGACGCTTCCTCGATCTGCCGGAGTCGTTCGAGGAGGGCGGGGAGTACACCCTGCGGCTGGAAGGAGACCTGACCGTCAGGGGCATCACGGCGCCCACGGTGTGGGACGTCACGTTCGGATACGGTGGCGGGAGCCTGCGGGGCTCGGCGAGTACCGAGATCCTCATGTCCACCTACGACGTCGGCCCGATCAGTATCGCGGGCCTCCTCAGGACCCGGGACGATGTGTCGCTCTCGATCGATCTCGTTGCATTCGATGTCGGGTCAGGCACCGGCCCGGCACCGCCCGCGGCACCGCAGCTCGCCTCCGCCACTGCCGGCGATGGCGCCGGACCGAGCTTCGCCGAGGAGATTCTCCCGACACTGAGTTCGCAATGCGCGACGTGCCACCAGCCCGGCGAGGTGGGCGCCGGCCACTGGTCCCTGGCGAGCGCGGCGGACGCGGCGGAATTCGCCGACGCGCTGGCACTCGTGACCCGGCTGCGCTACATGCCTCCCTGGAAGCCGGGCGGCGCTACGCCGCCGCTCCTCCACGAACGGCGGCTGACGGAGGAGCAGCGGGCAAGCCTTGAGCAGTGGGCCCTGGCAGGCGCGCCGCTCGACGTCGTCCCGACGACACCCGTCCCCCCGGACGCGGCCGCCGCCGTCCAAGTGCGGGCCGACCTCGTCCTGGGGATGAGCGAGCCTTACGAGGGAACCGGCGAGCTGGCGGACGACTACCGCTGCTTCCTGCTGGATCCCGGCTTCGAGGACGACACGTTCATCACCGGGTTTTCCTTGGCCCCTGGGGAGCGGAGCGTCGTGCACCACTCGCTCGTTTACCTCGCCGGCGCCGACGCGAACGACGCGGCGGAGGCCGCCGCCGACCGGGATGCGCGCCCGGGCTGGGAGTGCTTCGGAGGCCCTGGGGTTCCCGGTGTCGGCGGCGTGATCGCCAGCTGGGTGCCGGGGCAGACCGCCACCATTCAGCCGGAAGGAACCGGGTTCCTCGTGCCGGTCGGGAGCGTCTTGGTGTTCCAGTTGCACTACAACTACGAGGCGCAGGTGCTGGCCGACCGTACCGATCTCATCCTCCAGATCGAGCCGGCGGGCGGCGAACTCCGTGCCCTTCAACCTGTGCCGCTGATCGCCCCGGTCGAGATCCCATGCAGCGACCCCGCTTTCGGACCCCAGTGCGAGCGCGGCGAGGTGCTCGGCGAGCTGCGCCGGACGGAGGGACTGAGGGCCTCGATCCTGCCCAACCTGCTCCGTCGCCTCTGCGGCCGCACGGCAGCCGAGCTTGGGGATCCGGACAGCCCCACGGTGACCAGCTGGTGTGACATCCCGATGCGCTACGCCGGGACGATCGTCGAGGTGGGTGGTCACATGCACACCATGGGGAGCCACTTCTCCCTGACGCTGAACCCGGAGAGGGTCGACGAACAGGTGCTGTTCGAGATACCGCAATGGGACTTCAACTGGCAGGGCCGCTACCAGTACGAGACCCCGATCCGCGTGGCGGAAGGTGACATGGTCCGCATCAGCTGCACCTGGAACAAGGGCACCGGCGACGAACAGAGGTACACGGTCTGGGGCGAAGGCACCCATGACGAGATGTGCCTGAGCTCGCTCACGGTCCTGCCGGACGATCCGGAGGACGTGCCCACGCGCCGACTCAACCTCCTACGCGGATTCAGGATGCTCCTCGACCGGGTGGTCGGAGGCTGACGGACATCCGGGGCCGGCATCCGCGGAGGCGGACCGACCGCCCTGCCCGCACGTGCACCGGTCGGCGAGTGCGCGTCGTCTGAACGGCCACACAGGCACCGGCGAGGTCATTTCGACCCGCATGCGTGACCCGGAATCATTCGATACAGGGGAGAGCCATCCCGGTTCGTGTCATCGCGGTCTATTGGTCGTATGACTTCTGGCTCGAGTTTGGGACACGCTCTCTGTTCGCGTGTGTACGCTACTGGTCCACGGGGCACCGTGGGCAGACGCCGAGGAGGCGGAAGCACCAGGGCACCGTCTTGGAGATGTCGTCCCGCCAAGTGCCGTTCGATGCGGGGCTGGCACCGGAGAAGCCAGTCCACGACATGGTAGAATTCGTCCTCGTCGGTGTCCTTGATGCCGGGCTCCTCGTCCGGGGTGTGAGTGAGCGTCTCGCTGCAGGGGGAGCGGGCAGTGGCGAGCTTGGAGCGGAGATCCAGGAGGGGTCGAGGAGTTGCTCGAGGCCGAGACTGCGGGCACGACCGAGTGTGGCGGCGACGTGGCCGCAGAGCCGGCAGCGGAGGATGCCGGATGACGGGTCGGAAGGAGGACAATCCCGCGCAACCTTTGTCGAAGGAAGGATTCGCCAACGCAATGGGTACCGGAGCGAAGGCGGTCAGTCCACACTCCAGCCCCTTGGCCCGAACCCGACACGGGCTACCTTTAGGAACGGCGGGAGAGACCACGGCCATGCCAACGACCCTTCGGCAGGAATGCCGAAGAGGAATCGGCAGGGAGAACGCTATGGAGTCGTGCTTCATCTATTGGGACAATTCGAACACCTTTCATGAGGCCCAGCGCCTTGCTGAGGAGCGGTCTGAAGGTCCGGGCGCACGCTATCGGGTGCGAGTGCATTTCGACAGTCTGTTAGCACTCGCCAACGCAAATCGGCCCGTGGAGCGGGCGTTCGCCGTCGGTTCGATCCCGCCCGAACTGCGCCAGTTGTGGAACCGCATGGAGGCTAACGGCATCGAGGTGACGTTGTTTGACCGGGGCGATCCGCACCGAGGCGAACAGGATGTACCCGACCGTCTTCTTCAGCTGCGGATGCTTGAAGATGCGCTTGACTATAACGGTGACCCGGGGATCGCCGTGCTCCTCAGTGGCGACGGGGCTGGCTATCTCGAAGGCGCCGGTTTCCACCGGACGCTTGAGCGCATGCACGACAGGGGATGGCGTATTGAAATCCTGTCGTGGGCGCATTCCTGCAACCAGCGCATGCGGCAGTGGGCTGAGGCGAATGGAGTCTTTGTTGCGCTCGACGATTTTTACGATGCGATCACCTTCATGGTGCCATCGAGCCCGGGCCACGAATTCGCCCTCCCCAGGTCGCCATCACCACTTGACCTGTCACTCCGTCAGACCTCCTAACACAGATCTGCTGTTGGGCGGACGCTCTTGAGCACTCTGGCGTCCAAGTCAATGCCGGTGTTGCGGAACGCAGGAGCCTTGCGCTGGACGATCGCACCCCCGCCCAAGTGCGATATACATCGTGCAGCGGTATCGCTGCGATCAACGCCTGACAGAGCACCGATGTAGCCTTCGACCTGAAGTATCCAACCTGCCGCGCCGCACCCGGCCCCACGGGCCCCGATACGGTCTCGACGATGCAGACTGCCGTATTCCCGTCATTGCTAACCAGCTTGGCATGGATCGTGAGTTCCTCTGCCCCCAAGGCGACGGACCAATTCGACGGGCTGCCACCGCGTCTTCGTGGGCTGCTGCGCCGATACCGCACGCACGGCATCGACTTCAGGCGGTGGCAAACGCAGTCTCCGGATGCCACGCTGCTGCGGTCCTCATGACTTGAGGGGCCAGATCCGCAGTGATGGTCCTGTCTCTCGGGGTTCACGATTCTTGGGTTCGCCAGATGACATGAAGGAGGAATGCGGCTCACCACCAGCGAGCCTCCCACAGCTGTCGGCTGGAAAATCGCACGTATTTCCCTGATTTCACCTTGTGCTTCCGGCAGAACCACTGTCGCAGCCGCAGGGCCGCGTACGTATCCACAGCCGCGTAGGCCGGACCGACCTGGCCGAGTGTGAAGTAGTTTGCCCATCCGGATATCATCCGATTGAGTCGCCCTACGACCTCCTCTGCTGGCCAGCCCTCGTACCGTGGGTCCGTTTGCGCCCTGATCCTGCGGCGTATGCTCTGAACGCTCGCCTTACTCGGTCGAGTGCCGATGTAGCGACTCGCATCCGTCGGGCGATAGTTCCAGCCGATGCGATATCCAAGGAACTCGAGAGGCTCCTCGGGGCATCGGGTCTTGCACGCGTTGACCGGTAGCTTCAGTCG
>JAAXGI010000125.1:1194-4613 GCA_012267505.1 Gemmatimonadota bacterium | reverse complement strand
GGAGTACGGCCAGTCACAGCGCATGGATCGGCGTCCGTTAGCCAAGAAATCGGTGATTTTTCCGAGCCAGCCAAGCGGCGTTGTCTTCGGGCTTGAATCGCTGGAGTAGATGACGGCGGGCCACGAAGATCCCGCCTTGGCCGATGATACCGCGTTTCGTGGCCCAACCATGGCGACGGCCGCGCTCCGGTTCGGAGGCCGCTGCGAAAGAAGCTGCGACGATCTCCTCCGCAATCAGCTTCCTGATGGCGCCGATGCCGAAACATGGGGGCACATCGCACCCCCCCGGCGAGCGCCACGACAGCCCGGGTCGTGTCCAGCGACACGGGAGCGCGAAGAGGGTGGCTTGATGATTGCGAGCGTCCCCCCGCTCCGGGGCGGCGTACGAAGACATGGGCGGGCCGCATCTTAATCAAGATTTAATGAAGAGGGGATTGACGCGCGGATCCTGAGTCGCAAGAATACCCCAGATATAATCTATCGGACTGAAAACACTGTATTTACTGATGACGGGTTCCTCCCTCTATCGGGGTCCTTCCCGATAGTTGCCGGGGCGGCAATTGCCGCCCCGCTTTTTTCGCAGAGCCGTGCAACGGGCGGTAGTGGCGAATTGCTGCCCGCGGGCTCGGCTGCGTGTCAGCGCCTCTCTGCTACATTGGCCCCGGACTCGGGATAATGCGAGCAACCGTGGCGGAGTTCCGAAGTTTCGGGCTTGAACTGACGGCGTTCCTGGAGGAACTGGGCTCGAACAACGATCGGGGCTGGTTCACCGCGAACCGGGAGCGTTACGAGGAAACCGTGCGCGAGCCGGCCCGCGCGTTCATCCGGGCGATGGCGCCGGCCCTCGCCGCCATCTCCCCCCATTTCCGGGCGGACGACCGCAAGACCGGGGGGTCGCTGATGCGGATCCATCGCGACACCCGCTTCTCCCGCGACAAGACACCATACAAGACCAACGTGGGGATCCAGTTCCGTCACGCCCTCGGCCGCGATGTCCATGCGCCCGGGTTCTACGTCCACTTCGAGCCCGGGAGCGCGTTCCTCGGGGCGGGAGTCTGGCGGCCCGATTCCGGCGCGCTCTTCATGATCCGGTCCCGCATCGACGAAGAACCGGATGCGTGGCGCGAGGTCCGCGATGGCGAGGCGTTCGGAGCGTCGTTCCGCCTCGGCGGCGAGAGCCTCAAGAGGGTCCCGCGCGATTTCGCGAAGGACCATCCCCTCGCGGACGACCTCAAGCGCAAGGACTTCATCGCCATCCACGAGCTTCCCCTCGGGGACGCGCTCGGGCCGCATTTTCCGGACCTCGCTGCGGCACGGATGCGGGACGCTGGCGGATTCATGCGATTCCTCTGCGAAGCGCTCGACATTCCGTTCTGATGATGGGGACGGGGCAGACGTGCCGCGCGGCACCGCCGCACTACCCGACCCTTGTCGCCACCCTCGCTGACCGATGAGCAGCTTCGACGCAATCGTGGTTGGCGCCGGTATCGTCGGCGCCGGGGTGGCATTCGCGCTCGCCCGGACGGGCTCGCGCGTGGCCCTCCTCGATGCCGGCCCCGTCGGCTCGACGCCGGGGGAAACCGGCGGGACCAGCCGGGCAACCTTCTCCTGGATCAACGCGACCGCGAAGACCGACCACAACGACTACCACCGGCTGAACGCGGACGGGGTCGAGCACTACCGCGCCCTTGCCCGAGAGTTCGGCGAAGGGCGCCTCGGACTCCACCCGACCGGAATGATCGCGTGGGCCAATCCCAAGGACGAGGAGCGCCGCCGGGTGTTGCGCGCCCAGGTGGTCCGCCTGCAGGAGTGGAACTACCCCGTCACTTCACTCGACGAGGCGGGCCTGCGGGCGCTCGAGCCGCATGTCGCCTTTGCGCCCGGCGCGGAGGGCTTTCTCGCCTGGGCCGACGCATGGCTCGATGCGCCCCGCGCCGTGGATCTCCTCTGCGAGCAGGTTCGGCGGGAGGGCGGCACGGTCACGACCGGCGAACGGGGACGGGTCGCCGGGCTCCGGCGGGACGAAGCGGGCGCGGTGCGGGGAGTCGAGGCCGGCGGCGAGCAGCTCACCGCGCCGGTGGTGATCGCGGCCCTCGGCCCCGACACCGAGAACCTCCTGAGAGCGTGGCTCCGGCCAGGGGAGCTCGGCAACCGGCCGTTCCTCGTCCGCCGCCCCGGCCTCCTGGTCGACACCCCGGACACGCGGCCCTTCCGGCTCGTCCGCCACGTGCTCTACACGGGAGACAACGCGTTCCACATCCGTCCCGGACCCTCGGGTGGCCTTCGCATCGGCTCGGAGGACGCGGACCCCGATAGCGAGGCGCCGGACGACACGGCGGCGCGAGCAGTCGCTCTCCTCGCCCGGGCGCGCGCCATGGTTCCGGGACTTGGCGGGCAAACTCCGGTCGAAGCGCTGGCCCACGAGTGCACGGTCCGGATCGGCGTCCGCCCGGTGCCGGCAGATGACTGCGCCATCATCGGTCCTGTCTCCGGCGTCCGCGGCCTCTATGTCATCGTCACCCACAGCGGAGTGACCCTCGGGCCGTATCTCGGCCGGCTCGCCGCCGAGGAGCTCGCGACCGGAAAGATGCCGGAGCAGCTTGCCCCGTTCCGCTTCGATCGCTTCGCATGATGTGGCGCATCGCGTCGAGGTCCCGCCTGTTGTTTCCCGCTTTATCTCGTGGGAGCCCCACGTGATTGGGCCGGATTATTCCGTAGACGATCTTCCTGGAATGGTGGAGCAATCTGGGAAACGTTCGGTGGTGGTGAAGTTGCCTTGGTCATGGACGATCGTTGTTGAGGCGGTTCAGTGGGCGCGAGAGCGCCGAGTGTGGGGAAGGGGTGGGCAAGTGCGGCGCACTTGTCCAGCCCCCCAGGAAGCATCGCTCGATTCCCCCTATGAGCCGCCAGATGTTCAGACGAAGCGACTTGCCGAGTCGAGGCTCAGCCGATCCGTTCCGGAGCGCTCAGGCAATGACGATGTGCTCGCGGGTGATGATGAAGGGGAGACCTCCAGGCGCGATGAAGTTGGGCGAGACTGCGCACGTCCGTGCATAGGCGTCGGTGCGGGCCGACTCACGCATCGCGGCCGTGCTCGCGAACCACATGATCGCGATCCCGTCGCAGGGGGGTTGGCGCCCGTTCGCATAGCCGCCCCGCCGGCAGTGACTCTGCACGTAGCGCAGGAGCACCGGGATCTCGCTCGCGAGCGGACCGTGCACCGACCGCCAGTACCGCTGGAACTCTTCGACCCCGAGATCCGGCCGGCGGTGCACGAACTCGATGTTCTTGACGCACCCCTCCGGCAGTTCGCCGTTCTTGATGAGGTGCTCGTCGGTCACGAGGGTCCGCATCGTCGAACGGTCGATGAACTTCGCTTCGTCCTCCTGCACCGCCCGCAGCGCGCCGGTGCCCTGGAG
>JAAXGI010000125.1:0-1062 GCA_012267505.1 Gemmatimonadota bacterium | reverse complement strand
TACTCCTGAAAGGGCTCGACTTCCAGGCCCGCCCGGCGCTTGAAGTAGACGACCAGCTTGACCATCGTTCTCCTCCCCCGGTTTCACTTCACCGCGGCCCGATCGGCAGGGCGGGCGCGCGCGGAGGCCCGCATGATAGGCCACCCGCACGATGATCCGGCTCGCCCAGACCAACCGCGTTCCGAAAGTCGAAGAGGTCCACGGCGTACGCGGGGGCGCACATCCGGGGAACGCAACTATCCCCGATCGCGGGGAATCGGCCAGGCGGTTCGGGAGCCCGTCTTCTTCGTGGCCGTCCGACACGGGATTCGCGGGTCCGAGGCCAAAAGGGGACGAGCGAGCTCAGCCGGCGTTTTCTCGACCTCCTCCGTGATAGGGCATCCCCCAAATCACTGCGGGAGCGCGGTGCCGGTCTGGCTGAAGAGGATCCGGCGCTCTTCCTCGCTCGGCGGCTCCGTCCGGCGCCATTCCTTTCCGACGTCGACTCCTCGCCGGGCGGCGGGGCGCGCCTTCATCGCCTCGTGCCACCGCACGACGTTCGGATAGTCGTCGAGGGACTGCCCGAACATCTTGTACGGGAGGAGCCAGGGCCAAGTCGCCATGTCGGCGATCGAATACTCCCCGGCGAGGAACTCGCGGTTCGCGAGGCGGCGATCCATGACCCCGATGAGCCGGTCGTACTCCTTGGCGTAACGGTCGTGCGCGTACGGATTCGGCTCGGGAGCGTAGTTCACGAAATGGCTGAGCTGCCCGGCCATCGGCCCGAAGCCGCCCACCTGCCAGTAGAGCCACTGCAGGACCTCGAAGCGCGCGTTCGCCTCGCGCGGCAGGAACCGGCCCGCCTTCTCCGCGAGGTAGGTGAGAATCGCCCCCGACTCAAAGATCGCGATGCGACCCTCCGGCCCCTCCGGATCGACGATCGCAGGCATCCGGTTGTTCGGGCTGATCGCGAGGAATTCGGGCTCGAACTGGTCGCCCTGCCCGATGTTGACCGGCAGCACCCGATAGGGCAGCCCGCACTCCTCGAGCATGATGGATATCTTCCAGCCGTTGGGGGTGGGC
>JAAXGI010000218.1 GCA_012267505.1 Gemmatimonadota bacterium | reverse complement strand
GAACCGAGCGCTGTTGGGGGAGGTCGGGGAGAGCGGGCTTGCGATTGGCGCGGAGCCGGTATACACGGATTGCGGGTGGACGCTGCTTTCTGAACATCCGGAGGGCGAATACCGGCTCCAGGTGGACCCATACACGTCGTGGCGGTGGAGGCTGGATGCTGGGCTCTGGGAGCCCAGCATCAGGAGCGCGAAGTCCCCGCGGCCACGTCGCAGCCGGGATGCGCTACGCGAGCCGGGGCAGTGGTGTAGCCGGGTGCAGGGGCGACTCTTAAGGACAGGACGGTGGGCGAGCCGGTGCTGATCGCGACCCCTGACGATGCGACAAGCCAGCGGCTGGTCGCGCGGCGGAGCACGACAACGGGAGGAAAACGGGCATTGTGGACGGCTTGATCCGGCCCCGGTGAGATGAGCCTGGATCCGGAGGCCGCCCGCATGGTCGCGGATCTGCAAGGACGACTCGAGGCGGTCGCGGACCCCGGCACGAAGACGTGGTTCGAGAACTACCTGAAGCNNTACCGCGGGGTGAAGACGCCGGTGGTCGCGCGAATTGTCGCCGAGTGGCGGAGTGAGCACGGGCTCGGGGGGTTGCCGGACGAGGATCAGCTCGCCGTGGCCCGATCGCTGATCGAGGAGAGCCTGGCCGAAGACAAGTTCGCCGGGATTCTGTACATGCAAAAGTACTTGGTGCGGCGGCTACAGCCGGATCGGCTCCTGGCGGTGGCCGAAGGACTATTCGCGGAGGGCGCCTTCTTCGACTGGTCGACAAGCGATTGGTTCAGTGTGCGGGTGCTGGGCCCGCTGATCCGCCGTGGCGGGACCGGGACGGCCGAACGGATCGCCGGATGGCGCACCGCCGAAGATCTCTGGCAGCGTCGCGCGGCAATCGTGCCGTTCAGGGCAGTGGTGCGTGACGAGTCGTACCATCCGCTCATCAAGGCGACGGTCGCGGCGCTAGTGGGCGAAGACGAGCGATTCATCCAGACCGGGATCGGGTGGGTCGTGAGCGACATGGGGAAGGTGCACCCAAGTGTCGCGGCCACCCTGGTCGAGCGGCACTTCGCCGACCTCTCGGCCGAGGTGATTCGGCGGCATACACGACACCTGCCCGATCACGAACGGTACAAGAAGCGGAAGCGGGACTTCGGGGAACGACGCGGGCCGCGGCGGGAAGGCAAGTGAGACGACGAGTCCAAACGCTCAGCCGGTCCCCGGTCGCGCTTGAGACCTGCGTTGCGGGCGCCCCTCCTGGTTGCCGGTTTCTGTCGTGGTCCTCAGTCACCGTCCGGCACGCGCGCAGGACACCCTCGGCTGCTCCGCGCACGCCGCACCAGACTGTACGCCGAAGGGGGGTGCTTCTACTCGGGTATGACATTCCCGCGACCCCGGTCCGGGCCGCGCGCCGGCGCGGGGATACGCCGCACGACGGCATCGAGGAGGTGCCCCCTCAGTTCAGATCCGCCGCGACACCACCGGGCTGACGCGCCGCCACCAATCCATACCCCCAATGCCGGGGATGCGGCAGACGCGCTCCGGCATCCGCAGGAGATCACGCAGGTGCGCGTCCCCTACTCATCGTCTGCGGCGTGGTCGCCGCCTCGACCGGAGTTCCCATCCGCCTCAAGCGGATCGCAGAGGTAGTCCCGGATCTGGGGCGCGGCGGCCAGGTTGCCCCAAGGCGTGAACCGGGAAATCCGGGTGCCTTCCGCCGGGCGCCTAACCACGTAGAGGTGGTCGGGCGGGATCTGGTCCAGCAGGACCGGAGAATGGGTCGTGATCACCAGCTGTGCGCTGCCGGAGCGGGCCCGGTCCGTCAATTGCCCGGCAACACGTTCGATCTGGTGCGGATGGATGCCGTTCTCCGGTTCTTCGAGCCCGATGAGCCCTGGCTGACCGGCGGCACTCGTGGCCGCCATGAGGCCGATCACCCGCAGGGTCCCCTCGGAGAGCAGGCGCCCCGGCACAACGGCGCCGGAATCGCTCTCCACGACCGAGAGCTCCACGTTCCCCAGCCGGTCGGTCGATAGACGGAGCCCGCGTACACGGGGCGTAATCTCCCGAACCCGCTGCTCAATAGCCTCGAACTCCCCGGGATCGGTGGCCTGCAGCGTGTTGAGGAAGGCAACTAGGTCTTGGCCGGCCGGCCCGACGTGGCGCGCCTCCCTCGGCGCGCGGGCTGCCCGCATGCATTCCCGCGGGTCGAGATCAACGAGCCGCCAGCTCTGCAGTTCATACTTCGCCGCGAGCAGGTGCGGATAGTGCGGGGCATAGAGGGGACGGGAGATGATGGCGTGATCGATCCCCACCCTGAACTGGAGCGGGTGCGACTGTGTCTCGGGCCGGAGGTGAACCTTCTGCCCGACCCGCTCGGCAAAGGGGTTGCGCGACTGTTTCAGCTCCCCGTCCTGCCGGAGGGCCGAGAGAGACTCGTCCAGAAGCCGGAGCACACGCATCCTGGGAATGACCTCGACCTCGATCGCGTAGCGCAGAAGGCGTTCGCGCAGATACTGTCGCCCGGACGCTTCCTCCCGGGGACGACCCTCAGCGCCATCGCCGTCGCCCGCCCCCCCTAGGTCTCGTATCTCGTCCCGGACGCGTGCGACGGTATGGTGTGACAGTTCGATGTCAGCCTCGATCCGGAACGATGCCGCGGCCTGCCCAGCCCGGTGTTCGATTCCTTCCGGGCCAATCGGAAGCAGTTCCAGCGGGTGTCCCGGGCAGGAGGGCTCGCACGCCTTCGTGAGGCTTCGCGACGATACTATGCGGGCGAGTAGCTGCAGGGCGTCGAGGAAGTTGCTCTTCCCTGCGGCGTTGTGTCCGAACAGGACCGACAGGGGCTGCAACTCGACGTCGACAGCCCTGAGCGACTTGTAGTTCTGGATCCGAATCCGCCGGAGCACGTGGCCTCCGTTCGTCCCGCTGTCGACCAGGGTCGCCCGCGCGCGCCGAAGCCCCGGACTCGAGCAGTCGGGCTGGCGGCTAGACACTGTCCCGGTCCCGCAGCGATGTCGTCCCCGAGCCGGTGCCGTGCGCGCACCGCTGACCAACTGGGCTGCCGGCCGCTCCCGCGTGTCCGCCCGGCATCGTGACCGGGAGTCCACCGGCAAGCTCCGATCCCGCCGCGAGGGAGGCCACCAAGGGAGCGAGTGGCAGCCTGCGAAGGGCCCCGGTGTCCGGCTCCGCACCAGCCAGGGAATCGTCAATCCATACAAGTAGGGCCCACGAATGGGTTTCGCCCGTCCGCGGGCCCTGCATCGGGACGGCCGGATTCGAACCGGCGACCCCCTGAACCCCATTCAGGTGCGCTACCGGACTGCGCCACGTCCCGGGAGAAACCAACCTAACGGGCCGACATTCCGCTCTCAACCGCCGTGCCGCCCGTTTCCGAGCGGGGGCGCATGTGTGTCCGGCACGACCCAGTCCTGTGCCAGGAGTGGGCAACGCCACCCCGGCAAGGCCGAGTCAAATTTGTTGTCGCTGTCTGGGGTGCCTGCGCCGGCCAGTGCAGCGTGTTGGTACCGGCCTCCCGCCGACAAATTGAGCACACCGCCATGATCACCTCGCGGCACCCTGCAGGCACCCGACGGACCGGGAAGACGAACCCGGCCGGACCGCCGTACGCCAGCGGCGGGAATGGGCAGAGCTTCGGGATCGGCAGCCGGTGCCCGGCGGGATGTCTCCGCTCCGCGCGTACTCCCGGACATTCCTGGCGGGGCAGCACACGTCGGACCCGGCCGGGGGTTGACACCCCGTCGCGTATCGGGGTATCGTTGGGGTTCCTGATGCGGGGTGGAGCAGTCT